>NZ_JBFTZP010000006.1:0-243615 GCF_056406735.1 Allobosea sp. P1_B10
CGACGCGATCCTGGCTTGGCAGATCGGGCTCTCGTCGAATGGCACTACATCGCGCCCGGCAAACCGACGCAGAACGGCTTCATCGAAAGCTTCAATGGTCGCCTGCGTGACAAACTGCTCAACGAGGCACTGTTCTCGTCACTGCCCCAGACCCGGACCGTCTTGGCCAACTGGCGCTCAGACTACAATACCGAACGCCCCTTCTCCCAACTGGGGTGGCAGACGCCGTCTGTCTTCGCCTCGACCTTCCCCCCACGCCGGGCTCTAGTGCAGCGCTATGGGAAAAGCACAGCGCCAGCGCCCGGCGCTTTCACCAGCCCAAACGAGCTCAACAACAGCCGGAAACAAACTGAGCGCTGGATAAAAATGGGGGCTACGTCAGAACGTCCAAAACGAGATGCTGTCACCCGTTGGTTCCGAACGGCTGCAAAAAATCTGAACCGAGGGCGTCCACAAAATCGTGGCTATTCATTATGATGTTTAGTCATCAATGCTTCAACAGAGGCTCGAAATTCCGAGAATGAAGGCTCGTCCCGAAACGCCGCTCGAGCTAACCGGTGCCGCGTTCGCCGGGAATCAACTTCGAGTTCATGTTGTGCGTAACCAGCAATGATCGTATCCGTTTGGCATTCGCTGCGTTCCCAGAGCATTTGACGGATCCGCTGTGCCTCGCGGATCGCGATCATATCGCGCTCGCCTTCGGCGGTCGTCGTGTGGCGATGTCTTCGCGTTTGCGCGAGGGTCTCGGGGTGGAAGCCAATGTTGCCCTGCGTTGCCAGTCGGGCATAAGCGAGCCAGTCGCCGCAGTAGCGGTACTTTGATAGACCCTCGCATGCCTCGATGAGAGCCGTACGTCGGATCAGCGCAGCCGAAACGTTGGGTATAGTATTTTTGATTGCCAGTGCCTGCCGAATTTCCTCCGAGCCGGCAACGCGATAAGATTTCTCCCAGCGCTCTTCATTCAGGCTGTCCGTATAGAACAAATGGTCATTCGCATAGCTCTCCCCACGAGTGCCGATTATTCCACTCTGGCAATAAGCCAACATCATCGAAGGATCGCGATCGAAGTAGGGAGCAAGCCGTTCGAGGAATCGTGTGTCAGCGAGGTCATCGCTTTCGGCAATCCAGACAAGCGCTCCGCTCGCAAGTGTGGCGCCGTCAATCCATGCTGAAAATGGACTTCCGCTATTAAGCTCGCGCGCTACGACCCGTACGGGCAACTGGGCCTGATCAGCGAATTCTCGGATCTGCTGCATGCTTTGGTCCTGCGACGCATCGTCTATGATGATGATCTCGGAGGGGGGCAGGCGCTGGGCGACGATCGAAGCGAGCCTCGCGTTGAGATAGGACGCATGCTGGAAGGACGGTACGATGACGCTGATTTTGAGATGGGGGTGCTTCTGTACTGAATGGACCCGACATATATCGGTGGCCCCAATCGGCGATACGCCTGGTCGTGGCATACACGTGATTGGGGTGTCAGCGAGTAACTTGTGAACTGGATGTCCGTCCCCGATATCAGTTGAAATGTTTATCCAGGGGTCAGCGGCGAAGCCTGCTCGTAGCAGCGCATTGAGCGTATCGACGGGCTCATCGCTAAGGTCCAAGATTGGAAACTTGGCCTTAGTCGCAGCCTCTGCTGCGGCCGAATCCATCGCGACGAGCCAGCAGTTTTTGCAGTTCGTGGAGTTCGCCAGCGCGCCGATCCGCTGGTCCAGGTCGGCGTTTTTTTCCCCGGCAATAATGATCAATCGTCGACCTGACGCGGCGGGTATAGGCGGCTTACGCCACGGCCAATCGTCGAAAAGTGCGGCACGTGCCCCGGGGGGCGGAAGATGTCGGTGGGTAAACGCATCCAGTCGGTGCCGTTGTTCTGCCTGATAGAGCATCAGAGCGCCAGCTGGATCGTATCCTGGAGCACGCTGGAGAAGAAGCCTGAGTTCTATTGCGCGATGCGGGGCGCGCCCTTGGCGCGCGCCCCGCATCAGGAAATGGCGCAGCGGTTCTGCACCCTCAGCGCGAACATCGAGGTTTTTTTCGAGATACCAGAATGCGTCGAAGCTCGCGCAGGGCGAACGTCCCTCCCGCCCGCCATTCGTGATGAAATGCAACAATGGATCGAAGCCAGCGTCCATAACGTCGGGGTTTTGACGCTTGTAGAATTCGACGTCGAACAGGGGAGAGGGCCTCAGGTGGGATCCCCCATGCCGGTACAAGGAGAGCGGGGAGCTGGGTCCCAATTTAGGATAGGGGTCAATCGCATCGTCGACTTTGAGATACGGAGAAGGTGCCAGATTCCAGCGTTCGGGTGCGAGCACATAGTCGACGAATGGATCGCGGTGGCGTGCGTGCTGACGAGTCTCGCGCCACCATTCTGGGTCGAACAGCGCGTGAGGCAGATGTCCTTGCGCGGCGCCGCGTGCAAAATAATGAATGATCGGATCCCAACCGGAGCTATCTGGGTAGGTCGCACGATACCAGGGGCTGTCAAAGGCGCCGCTTCGTCTCACGATTTGGGCAATTCGCACATAGCGTAAAGTCGTCAAGATCGTGCGAAATGCGCACGCGATCCGCCCGGTAACCTGTTTAAGAAGTGTCACTGTCTGGTTTATCATCTCAACCTAGTAGCCCACCCTGAATACAGCATCGTATCGGCCGAAAGGCTTGTCTCTCGATGTGGAGCCGTCAACAGGTTATCGGATGGCCCGGTGGTTGAAGCAAGCGCTCGCTAAGCGGTCCAGTCTCGAATAGTTTATTTCTATTCGGGATATAAAACAATCTGTAAGAGAGTTAAATATAAATTCAATTGAATTTGTGAATTAAAACATATAATGCGTGTCGTATTAGCCTGTTAATTCTGGATTAAAAGAATAATTACTCATAATAACTGAGTTTTGTACATCTCTATTGCTTCGTCGAGCTCGTCGTAAATTTGAATTTTCCCTTTCGTGAGCACCATGCCTGTATCGCAGTAGTCGCGGATAGTGCCAATCGAGTGAGAGACCATTAGCATGCCCGAAATCTCCCTGCGCTTGGCGAAGGCGTCGCGGCAGCGCAGTTGGAAGCGGCTGTCACCGACCGCCGTGATTTCATCTACGAGGTAGAAATCGAACTCGATCGCCATCGAAGCTGCGAATGCGAGGCGCGACATCATGCCTGACGAATAGGTTTTCACGGGCACATCGAGGTCTCGGCCTAGCTCCGAGAAATCATCGACGAAATCGACCACGCTGCGCGCATCGACGCCGTAGGCGCGCGCCAGGAATCGAATGTTTTCCCGCCCTGTCATCATCGGATGGAAGCCGCCTGCGAAGCCGAGCGGCCAAGAAGTTTGGACATAGCGATGGATGCGGCCCGAATTCGGTGCTTCGGTGCCGGCTATCAGCCGCAGGAAAGTCGATTTGCCGGCGCCGTTCTTGCCCAGCAAGCCATAGCTTCGCTTCGTGTCGAAGGCGATTGAGACCTTGTCGAGCACTACCTTTCGCTGCCAGTTGGCCTTGTAATATTTACTGACGCGATCGACGACGATCATGTGCGCTCCGATCAGCCAGCTAGCGCCTGGCGGCGGGATACGATCGAGGCGGCGACACCCCAGATGACCAAAAGCCCAAGCGCAATCAGGAACGGATGCAGGATGCGACGCGGTCCGGCAGGATCCTCAGGCAGCACTGGCCTGACAAAAGTCGCGAGATACATCTGCTGGCGCGCCGCTGCCGCACGGGCCTGCTCCAGTGAGGCGGCCGCAGAGGTGTATTGCCGTTCGAGGATCTGCCGCTCGAGTGTGAGTTGGTCGAAGCGTGTCATGACACTGGACAGGGCCTCGCGGCCATTGTCGCGGCGAAGTGTTAGTTCGTTCTGGAGCGCGTCGTTCTGCTCGCGGATTGCCGCCAGGCGCGTGCGCATGAGCTGCACTTGCGGCGCATCTTTCGAGACGACGCGCTGAATCGTCGCGATTTCCTGCTCGAGCTTGACTGCCTCGCCACGCAATTCCGTCATCAGCAGATTGATGCCCTGGGCGGTCAGTTGCGGATCGATGACGCCTTCGGAGACGCGCAACTGGTTCAGGCGTTCACGCGATGCCCGCAGTCTGTTCTCAATGTCGCGTAGTTCACGTTCGCTGTTGGCGACGAGGTCGTTTCGGGCTTGGGCGCCGAGCTTATTGACCAGCTGCTCGCTTGCTCGCACCAGCGCGTCTGTCAGCGCCTGCGCATCTGTAGGCGAGAAACCGCGTACCCGCGCGGTGATGATCCCCGAGGGCGACTCGATCGCGACAGAGACGTGCATTTGCCAGAATCTGACGAGGTCTTCGATCGGGGCGTCGGCGGACAGCCGCGATCCGATGTCTATTGCCTTGTCATTGTAGCGTTTGCGCAAGCCAATGTTGTCCTCGAGAGCCTCGACTGCGGCGCGACTGGTAATGAAGTTTGCGACGATCAGCGAGTCCTGCACCTGGTTGATCGATGGAATGCCGGCAAGGCTGGTCAGGGCATCGATGCCCGAGATCGCGCCGGTGCGAACGGCAAAGCGCGCTTCGGCTTCGTAGACATTGGAGGCAATGAGGCCGAAATAGACGGCAGCAATCAGGCTGGGCAGGGCGACCACCAGCAATGCGCTGAGCGTAAGCGGTCGCAACAGGCTGGTGAGCGAGAGAGTCTGGACGAGCGCGCGGACATCGGGCGCCCTGACCATCGAAGTCCGCCGGCGCGTGCGAGCACGCCGTGCTCGTCGTTGCAGCTCCAGCGCAAACCGGGCTGCCCGCTCGCGCATGGCGGCACGGCGCAGGGAGGCCGAGTTGTCGAGTTGGGCACTGTCCGTGCGAGGCGCTGCTTCAACGATGTCCATCAGATTCCCTGATTGTGGCGTTAGCAGAAAAGCAGAGCCCCTGCCAATCCGCACAGCCTTGCCATGTGCCAGGCAAAATCAGTAGAAGCTGGCTATCGTCCAAAGGCAGGAAGGCGCGTGATTTGGCGAAGGATCCAGAGACGAAAGGCGATGTGCTCCCGGTCCGCGCAAAGGTCGATGCATCAGGCTTATGACTGAGGGACTTACTCGTTTCCTGCGTACTCTCAACCGGTGTCTAGTGGCCTTCGCGGCTCCCAAGGGCACCTTTGTGTTTCTTGTTGACCTGATTGCCACGGCTCGCGAAACGGCATTGCGTTGCGAAAGATCTGCAGCCGACCTGCCATGGACGTTGCGTCTTGAGCGAGGCGCGATGTGGCGGCGCATCAAGCGCGGCTTGAGCGAAGCTCTCGTCGACCCTCCAGCGCCTCGCTATTCCGTGACGCTCAAACATGAGGCGAGGGCGCGCCGGCCCCGGCTGCTCCACATCATTCCGAATGTCTTCGTTGGCGGCTCGACGCAGCTTGTGGTCGACCTCCACCGCCATCTCGGTCATCTCTATGACATGCAGGTTCTAACGGCCGCCCTGCCTGCAGGCGGAGCCCATTCGGGCATGACAATCCAGCGGATTGGGCTCGACGAGCCATTCGATCGTTTCAAGCCCATGGTGGCGTCGCTCGCACCCGATCTCGTCCATGTGCACTATTGGGGCTCGACCGATGACGTCTGGTATCGGCCTGCTTTCGAGGCTGCGCTTGGTACCGGCGTGCCGGTGATCCAGAACGTCAACACCCCTGTGGTGCCTTATAGTGATGCGCGCATCGCTGCGACGGCCTTCGTCTCGAACTATGTGCGAGAGACATTTGCGCCCGGGCTGTCTCGCTCCGTCGTCATTTACCCTGGCATCGATCTCGAAGCCTTCTCCGCTCCGCGCCGGCTCGGCCCGGATGCCGACGACACTGCCTTGCTGGTGTACCGGCTTGATCGCGACAAGCTCGAGGCGGATGCGCTGGATGCGGCGATCTTCGCGGTCCAGCGCCGCCCTCGCACGCGAATAGTCATCGTGGGCGAAGGGCCGCTTCTCTCCGTATTTGCCAAGCGCGTCCGAAAGGCCGGGTGCCGGGCGAATTTCGATTTCCGAGGCTCGGTGCCCTATGCAGATTTGCCGGCTGTCTATGCTCAGGCAAATGTGTTCCTGGCACCGGTCGCACGCGAAAGCTTTGGTCAGGTGGTACCTTTCGCCATGGCGATGCGGCTGGGCGTAGTCGGCAACAAGGTCGGCGCGTTGTCGGAAATCCTGGAATCGTCCGCAACCCTCGGAGAAAATGCCGAGCAGACTGGAACACTCTTGGCTGACATGCTCGATGACGCCGACAGGCTTGCGAAGCAGGGTGCATCCAACCACGAGCGTGCGCATGCCTTCAGCCTCGATGCCATGATTGCAGACTATGAAAAGCTCTATGGCGACACGCTGGCGCAGCACGCCGAAAAACTGTCGGCATGACCATTCTCGTTACCGGGGCCACAGGCATAATCGAACAAAGCTCTTGCCGTGCGCTGCTGTCCAAGGGGTGTCACGGTCTCTTCCGCGAGACAGGGAGGGATCGGCGATCGACCGCCGGCGGGGCTCCGCGACTGAGCCTCAGCAAAGGATTGGGCAGGCTCCTTGCCGAGATTGAGGCCCAATAAAACAATGCGGATCGCTCTGTTCGTGCATTGCTACTATCCCGAACATTATTTCGGGACGGAAAGCTATACGCGGCTGCTCGCGCGGAATCTGCGCGAAATGGGCCATGAGCCGGTCGTGGTTACCGCGACTTTCGCCGGAGAGCCGCGACAGGCCGACCTGGTAGAGCGCTATCGCATCGACGACATCCCTGTCTTGCGCATCGACAAGAACCGGCTCCCGCATGCCAGCCTCGGAGACACCTATCTCCAGCGCAGCATGATTGAGATCCAGACCCAACTGCTGCGGGAGATTGAGCCCGATGTGGTCCACGTCACGCATCTCATCAATCACACGGCGTCGCTTCTGTCCGTCTGCGAGCGCCTCGCAATTCCGGCCTTCGCAACTTTTACCGATTTCTTCGGATTCTGCTTCAATAACAAGCTAGAGGCCGCCAATGGCGCACTTTGCAGTGGCCCCAATCAACAGCGCTCCAACTGCATCGCCTGCCTGTTGAAGGATAGCCCCGCACCGACACGCACCCGGCGCTGGCTTCAGGGGCCGCGCGCGCGCGGGTTGGTCTCTCGGGCGCTGGCGAGGCGGCCGGAACTCGCTGGGGCCGAGGCCGGCGGCATTGTCGACCTCCAGGCTCGGCCCAACCGGCTGCTGGATGCGTATCGCACCTATCGCGCTGCGATCGCACCCAGCGGCTTTTTGTGCGGAGCATACCGCTCGAACGGCTTTGAGAATCTTGTCTTGAGTCGCTTCGGCGTCGATATCGACCGATCGGCCAAGCCCGAGCGTGCGAGTGGGCCGGTTCGCCTCGGCTATATCGGCCAGCTCGCTCCTCACAAAGGCGTCCATTTGCTCATCGACGCGTTGCGGGCGGTAGGCAGCGCGAGCCTTGGCTTGGACATCTTCGGCTCTGAGGGGCAGGATCCGGCCTATGCGCGCGATCTTCGGCTGCGATCCGCCGATTTGCGCGTGGATTTCAAAGGCACGTTCGCCGCGGAGGAACTGGCTCGTGTCCTTGGTGCACTTGATGTGGTCGTGATTCCTTCGACATGGTACGAGAACAGTCCGTTGATCTTGCTGCAGGCGCTGGCCACGCGGACGCCCGTTGTGATCTCGGATGTTGCCGGGATGACCGAGTTTCTCCTGCCGGGAGAGAACGGATTTGCTTTTCGACGCGGAGATACCGCTTCGCTCGCGAGGGTACTCCAGCGCTTTGCCGACGAACCCGATCTGGCACGCAGGATGAGCCTGACGACTCGCTACGAGCGGACATCACGCGATATGGTGGCTGATGTCCTTGCGATGTACGCCCATCACGGCGTGGTCGTGAGGACACCATGAGCCTGAACGTTGCAAGCGCGCGCCTTCCCTACGTGTCTGTCGGCAACCGTGCCAATACACCTCAGCGATTTCCTATCCTGCGGCACGCCTCAGGCCGGATAAGCGTTGGCAAGATCGCTGGATTTCTGGCGCTGGTGATCATCGGCGTGCCGGTTCTTGTCGCTGCGGTCTACTTCGTGTTTCTGGCGTCGCCACGGTTCGTCTCGGAAAGCCACTTTGCAGTGCGCTCGTCCATCGCCGGGCCCGCCATGGACATCGACATAGGTGAGGGCAACTCCGGCGCCGGAAAAGCGTCAAGCGCGGTGTCTGGCCTCGGTGGACTCGGGGATCTCGGCGGTGGCATGTCTGGATCAAGTTCCAGTCGCCTGCAGGATCCGTTTGTCGTCAGCAGCTATCTAATGAGCCCCGAGATGACCCGCCGGCTCGACGATAAGGGCTGGTTGCGCAAGCGCTTTTCGCGGAGCGATGTCGATCGCTGGTCACGCCTGGCGAACGACGCCTCGCAGGAAGAACTCTTCGCCTATTGGCGGCGCCACGTCACGGCAGCCGTCGAGCGGCGTTCTAACACGATCCAGCTTCGCGTCAGGGCCTATTCGGCGCAGGATGCGCGGGATATCGGTTTGCGAGCTCTCGCCATCAGCGAGGAGATGCTGGGGGAACTGACCATGCGCCAGCGTGACGATACATTGGCATTGGCGCGTGCCGAACTTGTCGAGGCCGAGTCACGCTATGAGGCGACCGGACTGAAGATCCGCCAGATGCGCCGCGAGTCGCGCATTGTCGACCCCGCCAGCGAGGTCAAGGCCACTGGGACGACACTGATCCGCCTGCTGAGGGAGCGCATCCAGGCTCGCACTGAGATGGCAACGATCAAGAATCTGGGAGGCGGCAGGGCTCCCGGCCTTGCAGAGATCCAGGCGACCATTCTTGGGCTCGATGCACAGATTGTCGAAGCAAACAGCCGGCTGACGGGAAATGCAGGCGACCGGACCATCTTGAATTCTGTCGCTGATCTCGAAGCCCTGGAGCTCGAGCGCCGCTTTGCGGAAGGCATGCTCAATGTTGCGACGGGCGTCTTTGACCAGGCTCGGCGTGAAGCTGAGCACAAGGCATCGTTCCTTCTGGTTTATCTGGAGCCAGCCCTGCCGAGCGATGCGCGAGAGCCCGCGATACTGGTCTCGATAGCGTTCGTTGCAGCACTTGCTGCGATTGCCTGGCTGTTCATGCTCACTGCCGTATCGATCACTCTCGACCAACTCGACTGACGCCCATGCTTTTTAACATCGACGGTGATAGCGGATCGCGCATTGAGGGCTGGATCATGCCCGACAACCCCTCTGTCACGCCCCAGATCCTCGTCGTCATTTCCGGCGAGGCCATTGCCACGATCCAGGCGAACGTGCTTCGCCCCCTTCTACGCGAGCAGGGTCTCCACGACACCGGCGTTTGCGGTTTCATCGTCGATACCAAAAATTGCCCGACGCTCGCGGGGGGCGACGACCTGGAGATATTCGACGCGGACACGAATGTCCGAATCTACCGGCGTCGTCCGGAAACGGCCGACATCGACGCCAAGGTGTTTCGGCTAGAGGGCCAACTCCTACGCAATGCCGTTCTTAACGAGGCCATGGAGCCGCATTTCCACATGGCGTTCACCAGGCTCGATTCCGTGCCGGAGGAAACGGCCAAGTCGATCATTGGAATTCCCTTCTCCCCGTCAATCTACGTGACTGGCCGCGTTTACTACCGCGCGTTCGAGCCGCTGCTGCGGGATCGCGGTTTCCAAACCTGTATCTCTCTCCGCGATCCGCTCGAGGAATTGGCGGAGCAGTTGCTGCTGCTGCAATGGGCCGCGACACGTCCTAGATCGACCCTGAAGGGCGTGCTACACGAGGCCTACCTCGATATCGTGGAGTTGATGGAGCCCGATGTAACGTCCTCGTCAGGGCAGATGGAGGCTTGGCTGCTGGGCCTGCCTCCCCGTGCACGCGCAACCCTCACGGATCCGATGACACGGCTGTTGACCTGTCTGTCTTCCGAGGATCGCTTGGCCCCGCAAGCGCTTGCGGATGCGCTCGATACGCTGGCTGAATGCTCCGCAGTGGGCTTTAGGTCCGATATGAGAGGTTTTGTCGCTCATATCGAGGCTGCCCTGGATACCGAGATGCCGTCGCTACCGGGTTCAACGCCTTCCAAGCGTGTTGTCGATCTGGCTGGGAATCTGTCTCGACTTGAAGTTGTGGGACAGATTTTGTCGGTCGATAAGGAGCTTTACGACATCGCGAGAGAGTCTTTCGCGGCCACGCAATAGGTGTCGTCCTCAGCGCGTCCGCTCGCGGATCGTCTCGAAATAGAGCGCCGCGATCGCCCAGAGCGCCGCCAGGCTCAGGGTCAAGATAAAGGTCGTCCATAGCGGCAGCGGGTGGATCTTCATCTGGCCCAATGTGGGCGGCATGAACACGTCGACATAGACCTGCTGGCGGATTGCATCCTGGCGAGACTGTGCCAGCGCCATTTCCGCACGCGCGACCCGGCGTGTCACGAGCTCCCTGCGCGTTTGCAAGAGGTCGAACAACGAGGTTGCAGTGAGCAGATCGCTTGCCGCCGCCGCTCCGTTACGGGCCGTTGTCGTGGATGACAGCACGAGTTCGATCTGCGCATCGAGCGACCGGATACGCTCATCAGCCAGCGCGATCGTGGGGGCGTTCGCTCCCATGCGCGAGGCTGCTGCCGTCCGCGTCGCAACCAGCGTTGCGCGTTCGTCGCGCAGTGTCGAGGCCAGCGTGGTCAATGCCGTGGCAGTCGTCAGTGGATCGATCGTTTCTGCGTGGCCGCGGGCTGCCTCCAATGCCGCTAGCAACGTGCTCAACTCGGCGTGAGCGGCGTTGCTGTCGGCCAGCGCTTGCTCCAGCCGCTGGGTACGCATCTTTTCGGAAAAGTTGGCGATCAGCTTCTCGCTGAGAGCGACGACGTTCCTGTTCAGCTCTTGAGCGGTTTCGGGGCTGAAAGCGTGAACACGGACTGTGATAATGCCGGTCGTCGCATCGACATCGGCCCTCGTCATCGCTTGCCAATAGCGAACGAGACGGTCGGGCGAGGCGTCGCTTGAGAGCCCCCAGATGAAGTCGAGAGGCGACCCCGCGTAGAGGCTGCGCAAGTCATGATCGCGCGACAGGTCTTGGATGATCCGCTGGCTGCGAATGTAGTCGGCGACGACGTGCGCTTCTTGCGAGTTGTTGAGCGCAGACAGGGCTGCTGCCTGGCCGATCGATTCCAGTGCCAGCTTTTCCAGGCTGCCGCGCAGCACGAAACGTGTCTCCGAGACATACTGTGGCGCGGCAAGGAAGATCAGGTAGAGCAGGCAGGCCGCAGCTGGCACGAGGACCGTCAGTGCGAAGCTGATCGGACCCCACGGTGGGCGCGATCGTATCGAGGCGAACGGAAAACCGATCGATGCCGTGGGCGAATCGACATCGGTCGACGACGGGGCAGGGTCTATCGAGGGTGCACCCGGCTCGGTCGGTCGGCGCATGACCCCGCCGCTGCCGTTGGCGGCAAACGCCATCCCGTCGGCTTCGGTCGATGCGACCTTCGTCAGCGTTTCTGCGCGCGACACTTTCATTGGATCCACATCCGATCGGCGAGCCAAGGTTCGCCACGCCGATCCAAAATGGTCAGTTAAAGCCCTTTGCTGCGTTAGCTGCCTGCAAAGCTGGTGCGGTCAGCGTACCGATCATCGATAACAGCTTGTGGACATCAGTCGATGGCGAGTTGGCGACGTAGAGCACGTCCTTGTCGCGGATGTTGAACTGCCGTGCCATGAAGATGGATGAGGCCTGCTGCATGTCGAGTCGGTAAACCACCCGCACCCAGCCACTTGGCGGAAGCACTGCATCCGCGGGCGCGATCATGCGAGCCAGGTTCGCCTCTTCGAAGCGCAACAGGTAGACACCCCGCGGATCGGCGCGTTGGTCCAAAAGCCCGCCGGCCTTCGCCACGGCCTCTTCCAGCGTGATGCCAACGGCATCAAACGGGACGATCGTATTCTGCATCGTTGCGCCGAAAGCGGTGAAGGTCTGAGGGCGTCGGATCACCGTCAGTGTGTCTTGAGGACGAACGTAGACGTTCTCGGCCGGTCGGCTCAATAACGCCTGCATCGGCATCACGACTGTCTGCTGACCGCGGCTCAGGCCAATGAAGGTCTCATGGATAGGGGACCGAAGTCCGCCGGCGCTCGCGATGACATCCAGAACGCGATCCCCCCGCGGCGAGAGGGGCAAACGTGCGCCGGTGGTAACCTCGCCAAGTACCGTGGCTGCGTTGCTGACCGATTTTGAAACGCTGACGAGTGCCTGCGGCTGTATCGCGCTACCCGCAAGGCGCTCGACAATAAGAGCCTCGACTTCCGCGGTTGTCCGACCTCTCACCGAAATTCGCCCTGCATAGGGAATTGTGATCGAGAAATCCTGCCCAACCTGCTGCTCGGGCACGATCGTCGAGCGTGAGCCTGTGCTGACGCCATTCAGCATCGGCGCGGAGAACAGCCCTCCCGAACCAGCCTCCCACAAGGTGACGACGACCACATCGCCGATCCCCAGCGTGTATCGACCCGGTGGCCGATAGTCACCAAAACGCCGACCAAACGTGGGTTCACGACGGCTTGCGAGAGCAGTGACGACCTGCTCGTTGATATCAACGAGTGCAAATTGCCCATGCTCTGACTGCTGGGATGGTTTCGACTGCTCGTAAATATCGGAACGAAGCGGCCCGGCCGATGGCAGGGCCTCGCATCCGGACACCAGGCTCGCCAAGGCGAGGACATACACAGAACGCCAAGGCACGCTAATCAATCATCCATATCCACACGCAGCACGTTTATCACGCCGTGGCAGTGAAGAATCCGTTCGCAGCCGAATATCTGCTGCTTGTGTCGAATCCATCACATCATTGATAAACTAATAGGACCACTCCACGCCACTGCGCGAATAGAGATCCAGAACATGGTTGGCCATGGCGTCGGTATCATGCTCATAGTTTGCTGCGGTCGTTAGTCGATAGAGCAGCTTGGGCTCATCCGCGAGCATCTGAATCGCTTTCGCAAGGCTTTTAGGATCGCTTGGCGGCACGACGTACCCGTTGACCCCGTCGATCACGAATTCCGTCATGCCTGGCTGGTCTGAAACGATACAGGGGGTGTGGCAGGCGAGCGATTGGAGCAGCGTCAAAGGCGCATTCTCCGCCCAGATCGACGGCATGACCAGCACATCGAGCCCGCGAAGGGCGTCGTCCATCGCCTCCAGAGGCAGGCTTCCATGAAACGAGACGCTGCGACCCGCTGCGGCGCGGCGCAGTGCCGCCGCATAGGACGGATGGCGAGCCATGTCGCCCCAGATTCCAATCGACGCGCTGCCCGCCCGCAGGTGTCGGGCTGCCTCGACTAGCACGTGACAACCCTTATGCGCGCCGATCTGGCCGATAAATCCGACGCGCAACGGGCCTGCCTGCCGTTCTGGCTTGACGGCGCGATTGGCCTCGATGCCGAACGGGCTGACCTCGATGGGTATCGAAAAGCCGTTCCTGAGATAGGCGTCGCGCAGAAAGGCGGTCGGCGCGATGGCGCCACGTAGCCCGGACATCATGCTATGCAGATGGTCAGGACGGTCAAGGGTGGCCTGGATATCGCGTCTCGCGTGCTGTGGTAGCAGTGGAGCGATCCAGGGAAAGACGACGCTGCTGGTCGGTCGAGCGAACCACGACGAGAAATAGGCCAATGAAAGCGAGTTCGGCTGTTCGGCGGCTCTGTCGCTGAGCCCACAGCCGAGGCAGTTGCTACGCAGACGGTTTGGTCCGCGACAATCTCTGCCCCACGCGTTGAGCAAAGTCCCGCGGTGACAAAAGCCGTGAAAGTCCGTGAGCGTGGCGAAAACTGGCAGATCGAGCGATTGAGCGGCATTGTAGAGCGCAGTCGTCAGGCCGAGAAAATGGGCAACATGGACGACGTCTGGAGCGATGGCTGCGAGCGCCTCCCGCAGAGCGGGGAGGAGGCGGACGTCGTCGAAGCTGTCGCGGGCGTCACGGATGCTGGGACGCAACACGCGGTAGATCTCGATGTCGTCGATCCATTCCGGTGGCAGCAGAGTTGCTATTGCGGTGTCGGGGTCAAGCCGCGGCGCGATGATGACCGGACGATGTCCAAGACGCTGCAAGGCTTTCGCAAGCTGCCGGACATACACAGCCGTTCCAAAAAACTGCTCCGGGAAATAGCCATGCGTGCACAAGGCGATGGTCAATCGCTGCATTCGAGGCCCCGAATCAGAGGGCTCGGCTTATCGCGCCAACGGGTTATCTCCGCTCTCAGTTTCTCGGCAGCGCTGTGCGTTCTCGCGCGGTCTTCGACATAGGAGCGTATCGTGGAGACCCACTCGCGTATGCCGCCATCAATCAAGGTCGCGCTGCCGTCTAACCCGCGATAAGCCGCCATTCGCGGGAATATCGCCGCTGCGCCCATGCGGACCGCGTCGATCGCTTTGGTCGACGAGCGTGCCTGATTCAGCGGAGTGTCCAGCATTGGAGCGACCAGAAGATCGGCGCCAAGTTGCTTGGAACGACGCTTGTAGGCCGGCCAGTCGACTTCAGCGTGAAACCGGACACCAGGCACCCGATCCCAAGCGCGCTTCGATTGCGCGGGGCCCATGACATCGATCTCAACTCGCCCCTGCATTTGCGCAAAAATCCGTGCGGCGAACGCATGGTCGGCGAGATGGCTCAATTGAGCGTGGAAGGCGATCCGAAAAGGTTCAGCAGAGGCCCTAGGACGAGGCGTGATGTCGTCTTCTGCCGGCACGGGGCCCAGTACCCTCGCTTTCGAGCGGCTATAGCGCTGCTGTAAGGCGACCGTCGAAACGATGATGTCTGTAAGCGCTG
Source organism: Allobosea sp. P1_B10 (assembly GCF_056406735.1). Taxonomy (NCBI): domain Bacteria; kingdom Pseudomonadati; phylum Pseudomonadota; class Alphaproteobacteria; order Hyphomicrobiales; family Alloboseaceae; genus Allobosea; species Allobosea sp. P1_B10. The sequence continues at coordinate 14,786 of NZ_JBFTZP010000006.1, forward strand.
GACGCGCATTTCGGAGCGGCAGAATTGTCCGGCGAGCCACATCTAGTCGATAGAGCAGAGGAATGGAGCTATCGCCGATGAAGGCGACCAGATCGTCGTCGAAGAAGAGGCCGATCCCCGCCAGATCCCGTGCTTCCGCAATATGCCGAGCCCAGCGCCCTGTGAGGTAGCGGCAGATAAGGACATAGTCGCCGGGCCGTGGCTCGAAGGTGCCTGGCGTCTGTGAGCGGATGTCGATGAGCTGTGTTTCGATCCCGCCAAGGCGCGGCGCGATATAGTAGTCGAATGTTGGGTTTTGTCCTGAAAGCAGGACAACCATCCGCTTGGCGGCCTTAACGCGCAGCGCGTTCGGGCATATTTCGTCATACCTAAACCTGAGAAGATCCGATAACAGGCTGGGCACGAGACTTTCCGGATTAACAATGCTGCGCAAGGCATCCTGCGCGCTTGTACAGCCTCCACGTCTTAGTGGACTGATCGAGGGGGGTCCAGAAGATCAAGGCGGCGCATCCGCCGTGACGGGAGATGTCCATGCACGAAGGCAAGCCGGGGTTGGCGATCATATCCGGCGGGTCAAGTGGAATCGGCAAGGCCTGCGCCGCCAGACTGGTCGACCTCGGGCACCCGGTGGCCCTCTTGGCGCGGGACGAGGAACGTCTCGCCGCGGCGAAGGCCGAACTGATGGCTAGGCGGCCGGATGCGTTGGTCGTCACGGTGTCTGCCGATGTCGGAGATTGGCCAGCGTGCCGGCGGGCAGTCCAGGATCTCGTGGCAGCCCATGGTGCTCCGGAGTGGCTGATCGCCAGCGCGGGCATGGCAGAGCCAGGCTTGTTTCTGGACCAACCGGTCGAACAGCACGTTGCGCATATGCAGTGCAACTATCTCGGCACCCTTCACCTCGTGAAAGCGGCCGCCCCCAGCATGGTCGAAGCGCGACGGGGCCGCATCGTGCTGATCTCGTCAGGGGCCGCTTTCCTGGGAATATACGGCTACTCGGCCTACGCGCCATCAAAGTTCGCAGTCCGTGCACTGGCTGAAATTCTGCGTTTGGAGTTGGCCAGTGCCGGAGTCACGGTGACTTTGGCCTGCCCGCCCGACACGCAGACCCCTCAGTTGATGTCCGAGCGTCTGACCAAGCCGCGGATTACGAGCCTCATCACGGAAGGAGCGGGCATCTGGGCCGCCGACACGGTGGGCACGGCGATCATCGATGGTGCGGCAAAAGGACGTTTCATGGTGGGCCCAGGTTTTGCTATCGCAGCTTTAGCGCGCTTTCATAGCATTTTCGCGCCAATATTCCACTTGCAACAGGCTCGCCTGCTGAGGCATGAAATGAGAACAAAACGGTCCTGACGTCAAAAAATGTGGCGGCCGCCCGTCCAATTGCGTAGGCAGGCAGGACGTGTGGGCGTCAAATGCGATGCTGATTTTAGACGCTGCTGCTGAGATGATTGAAGGCTGCTTTTTTTAATATGACTTCTGCAATTATAGGCTTGGCTTCGCGTCTTCCCGGCGCGCGAGATTTGAGTGAGCTTTGGGATGTTCTGATTGCCGGAGCTTGCACCGTCAGCGATGGTCCGAAGGGGCGTTGGCTGGTCGAGCGCTTTTTCCATCCCAATCCAGCAGCTCTCGGTTTCAGTTACAGCTTCGCCGGCGGCTATCTTGACGACCCCCTCGGTTTCGATCCGCTGGCCTTCGGAATTTCGCCACGTGAAGCTGCCCAGATCGACCCTCAGCAGCGACTGCTGTTGGAACTGGTCTGGGAGGCGCTCGAGGATGCCGGGATTCCGCCCTCGACAATCGCGGGGGATCGGGTCGGCGTGTATGTCGGCGCGTCCAATGTCGACTATCAGGGCGCGGCTTCTGTCGACCAGTCGGTCATGGAAAGCCACTTCATCACCGGCATCTCGCTGGCGATCGCATCCAATCGTATCTCGTACACCTTTGACCTCAAGGGGCCGAGTCTGACGGTCGATACCGCATGTTCGTCGTCGATCGTGGCTTTGGACGCGGCGGTTCGCGCAATCGAGGCTGGCGAGATCGACACGGCGATCGTCGCGGGTGTGAACATGCTCCTGTCCCCGATACCGTTCATCGGGTTCTCGCGCGCGCGCATGCTCTCGCCGACCGGCCGAAGCCGTCCGTTCTCCGCCAAGGCCGACGGCTATGTACGGTCCGAAGGCGGGGCGGCCATGGTGGTTCGGCGCCTCGATGTCGCTCGGCGCTCGGCCGACACAATCCGCTCGGTCATTCTCGGCACTGGCGTCAACTCGGACGGCCGTACGGTAGGCGTTTCGCTGCCCTCGGTCGATGGTCAGGCGTCGCTCCTCGCAGAGGTGTATGAGCGCTCGGAAGTTGCGCCATCCTCGCTGGCATTCCTCGAGGCCCATGGCACGGGCACCCCGGTGGGAGACCCGATCGAGGCACGCGCGATAGGCGAATCTCTCGGCCAGAAGCGGGATGCTGCGCTGACGATAGGCTCCGTCAAATCGAACATTGGCCATCTGGAATCCGCTTCCGGCGCGGCGGCCATCGCCAAGGTCGTCCTGTCGCTCGAGAAGGGCATATACCCGCGCACTCTCCATCTGGAAGAGACTAATCCCAACGTCCATTTCGAGGAGCTGAATCTCCTTCCGGCGACCGAAGACCTGGCATTCGGCGCCGATCTTGCTGGAAGCGCAACGGCCGGCATCTGCAACTATGGCTTCGGCGGCACCAACGCCCATGTGATCCTGCGCTCCGCCACCACGCAGGAGCGCGCGACGTCCGAGCACGGTGAGACGCAGCCGGCCCGCCTCCTGATGCTAAGCGCGCACACGCGCGAGGCGCTCTCGGCACTGGCATCGACTTATAGCGAGCGCCTGCAGGATGAGGCCATCGATCTCGATACGCTCGCCCGTGCGAGCGCCCGACAGCGCGACGGGCTCAAGCATCGGCTCGCGCTGCCGCTATCGTCCCGGGACAATGCCCTCGCCGAACTTCATCGCATTGCCTCGGGGGAAGAGACGCGCGATGTCGCCGTGGCTGCGGTGGCAGGTACGAGCCGCGTTGCCCTGGTATTCCCGGGTAACGGCGCGCAATGGGCCGGCATGGGCGTCGCAGCGTATCGGCACAACGCTGAATTCGCGCAGGAGCTTCGCGCGATCGACACGATCTTTCAGGCCGAGGCAGGGTGGTCGCTAATCCAAGCGCTGCATGCGGAAGATATCAGGGAGCGCCTTGCCGCGACCAGCGTCGCGCAGCCCCTTATCTATGCCATTCAGTCGGCGCTCGCTGGTGTACTCGTTCGGCATGGCCTCAAGCCGAATTTCGTACTCGGGCATAGCGTGGGTGAAATCGCCGCGGCGGAGGCCAGCGGCGCCTTGACACGGGAAGCCGCCGTCAGGCTCGTCAGGGAGCGAAGCCAGCATCAGGAAAAGGTGCGCGGCGCCGGCGGCATGATGGCCATCGCGACCGACGAAGCCTCTGCGCGCGACCTGGTTGCCAGCGTCGGCGGCGGCCTTGAGATTGCCGCGCTGAACGCTCCCAGCTCATTTACGGTAGTCGGCAGCGACGCCGATCTGAAGTCGCTCACGTCCGAGGCGCGCAAGCAGCGGATCGCGACGATCAGGCTCGGGATCGACTACCCATTCCATTCGGCGCTGCTCGACGATATCCGCGAAACCCTGCTGGACGGGGTCCGCGGTATCCGTGCTGGCACAACGAGCGTGCCATTCATCTCGTCCGTCACCGGGGCAGTCGTCGAGGGCCAGGCGCTCGATGCGGAGTACTGGTGGCGAAACATTCGCAATCCCGTGCAGTTCCAGGCTGCGGTCGAATGCGCAGCCGAAGCCGGCGCAACGCTCTTCATCGAGTTGTCGCCCCGGCCGATCCTTGTCGCCGCGGTCACGGAGATCTGCCGCGCGAGCGGGGCGCAAGCAGTTGCGATAGGCAGCCTGACCGAGCGCAGTGCCGACCCAGAGCGCGACCCGGTTCTGGCGCTTCTGGCGATGTTGGTTGCCCGGGGCGTTCTCGCGCCCTCTGACGAACTGATCGGAACCGCGCCGACCGTGCGAGTGCCGTTGCCGCACTACCCCTGGCAGAAGCAGCTCTGCATCTTGCCGAAAACCACAGAGGGCATCGAGGCCTATGGCCGCATCGACGGCGGTCAGCGCCACCCTCTGATCGGAACCCGCCTTGCGCAAGGGTCGCCGGAATGGCGAATGCTCCTGGATGCAGAGACCGTGCCCTATCTGGCGGACCATCAGGTCGGCGGCGAGGTCGTTGTGCCCGGTGCTGCCCTGGTCGAGATGGCGCTGGCTGTTGGCCGTGAGCTCTACGGCGATGTCCCGCTCGAGCTGACCGACATCGACATTCTGCGCCCCCTGATCCTTCCTGCGCAGGGCATGCGCGAGATCTCGGTTCGTCACGAACGCTCGCTCTCGCGCGTCGAAGTCTGGAGCAGGCCGCGTTTTGGCAACGAATGGACATTCAATGCAGGCGGCCGGGTAAACCAGCTTCAGGGGCATGCCCATGCGGCCGCTGCCGGCCCTGACAATCATGCCAGCACGATCCACGGTCACGCCGAGGTCTACAAGGCGTCGGCGCGAGCGGGCCTGCAATATGGCCCTTCGTTCCAGCGGGTCGAGAGGCTGCGGCGCGATGGCCAGTGGCTCGATGCGGTGCTCTCCGCTGGCCACATGAAACTGGGCGTTTTCGCTGACACGCAAGTTCTCGATCCGACTGCGCTCGATGCCGCCTTCCACGGCTTGTTTGTTGGGCTGGAGCATAAGCCCGGCGAAACGCGCGCCTTTCTGCCTGTTCGCATCAGGCGATTGCGGTGCTGGCGCGCCGGCGTGCCGATCGCGCGTGCCCTGATTCAGATCAACAAGGAATCGGCACGGTCGATGACCTTGCAGGGTTGGCTGCTCGACCAGGATGACGCTGTTGTCGCGGAATTCGAAGGGGTCTACCTCCGAGCCGCTGTTCTTGCCCGCGTTGACGATGCCAGCCGCATATTCGACACGTGGTTTGAGATGGTATCGGCTGATCAGCCGACCTCTTTGCCGGCTTGGGAGGCGCCTGAAGTCGATGGAGATCCGTCGCCGTCCTGGCTGCTGACGCGTGCGATCGCTATCGCATCCGCCCATGAAGCCGTTCTCGCCTTGGCGATTGGCGGGCGCATCGAGGTCGATGCGTGCGTCAGCCAAGGCCTCGTCCATCCTTCGACCGCGCCGTTGCTTGGCGTCGCCTTGCGTCTCCTGGAGGCGGCCCAACTGGCCTCGGAAGACAAGGGCATCTGGAAGATCGCCGACGCTGACGATTTCCCTGCGCCAGCGCGTCTGATTTCCGCACTGGCCGAACGCTTCCCCGAAGCCCAGGCCGAACTCGTCACCGCCAACGCCGTGTCGACGCTACTCGGCGAGCAACTGCGCACGGGCGAGGCGCGCCTTGCGCCGGAGGTGCAGCGTCAGTTCTGGTCGGGCGCCTCGATCCTCCACGAGTGCTCCGACGCAATTTTGGATCTGGTCGGGTCGATCGCTGCGGCCAGCTTCCCGCGTCCACCCCGGATTGCGATCATCGAGCCAAGCGCACAGATCGTACACGATACGCTGCGGCCGCTGGCGCAGCAGGGGCGCATCAACCTCGTCGCCGTTACCGAGGGCAAAAGCGGGTCGTCAGCGCCTTGGCTGCGAAGCCTCGATCTAGCCGACAACGAGGCGTCGTCGCCCACGGCCTTCGCAGCATTCGACGGTGTCGTGGGCCTTCTGAACGGAGCCTTGCCGCGCCCCGCTGCCCTTGCTCGGCTCGCATCCATGCTGGGTGGAACCTGCTCGGCCCTGATCGGCACGCTGCCGCATGACGATGCGCTCGATCTCATGCTCGGGCTCGGGGAGGACTGGCTCCAGACGCAACCGGATCATTGGTTTGCGACAGGAGCGGTCCCGAGCGCCGACATGGTGGCGTCGGCAATCCGGAACCTTGGGCTCGGCGAGTCCCAACTGGTTCCCGGCTCCTCCGGCGGTACAATTCTGACGGCAAACCGCGCCATTCCTGCTGAGCGCGATCAGGCTCAGCGTCGCTTTGCTATGGCCGAACCTTCGATGCAGGACGACCAGAGCCTTGCAGCGACGCTATTGGAGTTGTCCGGGGCGGGATCGGATCTGGAACTTGAACTGCCGCTTGCATCCGATCGCGACAGCATCGCAGGCCAGGCGCGCGCGTCGCGTATCGTAGAACGACTGCGAGAACTCTCGCGCGCCGACGTGCCGACGGCAATCTGGGTGGTGACACGTGATGCGTTCGCGCGGAACGGGCGTGCCGAACCGCAATCGGACGCCATCTGGAGTTTCGTTCGCGTTGCGATGAACGAATTCCCCGCCATCGACATTCGACTGGTGGACATCGCCTCGTCGCTGCCCGCCGCTGCTGCCGCCCAGAGCCTGCTCAAGGTCGTCGCCGAGGCTGGTGAAGAGCGCGAATTGCTCATTTCGGACGAGGGCATCTTCGTGCCGCGCGTCCAACGTAGCGTGATGGCTCCAACGGGCGAGAACTCGGATCGGCGCCGGCAGTTGAGAGCCGAGCATGGCGCCGGCTTCGAGCAATTCGCGTGGCATTGGGCCGACAGGCGTGCCCCGGGCGGGGATGAAGTCGAGATCACGGTCGATGCGACCGGCCTGAATTTCCGCGACGTCATGGTCGGCATGGGGCTCCTCGACGAGGGCCTGTTGGCTGGCGGAATGAGTGCGGCTGCGCTTGGGTTCGAATGTGCTGGAACGGTCGTCCGTGTCGGCCCCCAGGTCGAGCACCTTGCTGTCGGCGACAAGGTCATGGGCTTTGCGGCCGAGGCCTTTGCGTCGCACGTCACCTCGGCTGCAGCGAGCTTCTCCAAGGTTCCCGCCGGGCTCTCGGCCGAGGCAGCGGCGACCATCCCTGTCGCGTTCTCCACGGCCTGGTTTGCGCTGATGGAAGTGGCCCGGTTGCGCGCCGGCGAGACGGTTCTGATCCATGGCGCGGTCGGTGGCGTTGGACAGGCTGCGATGCAGATCGCAAAGCTCGTCGGAGCGAAGATCATCGCGACCGCCGGAAACCCCGAACGCCGCAAGCTCGCGCTCGCCTTGGGCGCGGACGCCGTCTACGAATCGCGGAGTCTCGATTTCGCCGAACGCATCCTGTCCGAACATGGCGGCGTCGACGTCGTCTTGAATTCGCTCGCCGGCGAAGCGATGAAGGCATCGTTCCGGCTCCTGCGGCCGTTCGGACGCTTTATCGAGCTTGGAAAGCGCGACTTCCTCGACAATACCGCCCTTGAGCTCAGGCCCTTCGTTCGCAACCTCAGCTATTTTGGCGTCGATCTCGACGAACTGCTCGCTCACGACGCCTCGCTGACGCGTCGCATTCTCGATGAACTGACGCGCCGGTTTGAGAGCGGCGATCTGAAGCCCGTGCCGTACCGTCTCTTCGCTGGCGAGGATGTGTCCGATGCGATGCGGCTGATGCAACGTTCCGGGCATGTCGGCAAGATCGTCGTGCGGCCTGCGCTGCAGGCGGTGGAGGATCGCATCGTCCCTTCGTTCAAGCCGAAGCCCGGGCCCTTCGTGGTGCTGGGCGGGGCAGGCGGGTTCGGTCTGGAAACTGCGATATGGCTGGCTGATCGCGGCGCCTCGCAAGTCGTCGTAGCCTCGCGCCGAGGCCATTTCGATGCAAGCGCAAGTGATCGGCTGGGAGCCTATGCCGGGCGGATCAGCGTCGATCGTGCCGACGCCACCGACCCCGCATCCGTCACCGCCTTCCTGGCGCGCGTTCGAGAAAAGCACGGGCCGCTCTCCGGTGTGATCCACACGGCCATGGTGCTGGAGGACGGTCTGCTCGATGGGTTGACCGATGAATCGCTGGCGCGGGTGGTCCTGCCCAAGGCGGTCGGCGTGACCGTGCTTGACGAGGCGACGCGGTCCGATCCGCTGCAGTGCTTCGTCGCATTTTCGTCCGCAACGACGTTGATCGGCAGTCCCGGCCAGGGTGCCTATGTGTTGGCAAACGCCTATCTTGAAGGGCTGATGCGCCAACGCCGTCTCGCAGGCGTCCCGGCATTGGCTGTCGGCTGGGGGGCGATTGCCGATGCCGGCGTCATTGCCCGCGATAGCAAGCTCGGCGAACGGCTCGCTCGCACCACCGGCGTGTCCGGTGTTCCGGTGCGAGACGCGTTGAGACATCTTGGGCAGCTTCTGGCCCGAGGAAATGAGGTTGATCCGGTTCAGATCTACTCTTCGATGGGCAATAGCGCGGTCGCGCATAGCCTGGCCGTGCTGAAATCCCCTGCGTTTGTCGCGCTCAGTGGCAGTGCCGGCGATCAGAGCGATGGCAACGCGGTTGATCTGCAGGAGCAGATTGTTGGTAAAACGGCGGCAGAAGCACTGGAGATCGTGCTTGCCGTCGCCAAGAGCGAGATTGGCCGGATCCTACGGATCGACGCTGACGCCATCGATCCGCGTCGGCCCCTGTCTGAGATCGGAATGGACTCGCTGATGGCGCTGGAACTGCGCCTGGGCGTCGAGAAGCGCATCGGCGTGGAATTGCCGCTGATGTCTCTGGGCGATCGATCCGCGTCTCATGTCGCGGAGAAGATCCTCGAAGGCTTGCTCGGCACTGGCGAGGTGGATAGCGAGGCGGTTCAAGTCGCCGACGCCATGGCGCTTGCCCATGGCGCCGACGGCACGGAAATTGCCCGGTCGGTGATGCAGATCATCGAGCTGCCGAAAGTCAAGGTTGGGGTGCTATGAGGGCCAAGAGCAAGTCAGCGCTGTCGGATGCAGATATTGCGCTGGTCCTGAAGCGGTCCGGCACGTCTCGCGCACCCGGGCGGACGCCGCCCCGGCCGCTTGCAAGCGTGCCGCCGGCGATCGACATGTCGTTCGAGACGCTGCCTGCGTACCAGCAGATGGTCTTGCAGCGTACCATCGGCGATCAACTCGGGCTCGAAAACCCATATTACCGGGTACATCAAGAGCGCGCGGGTGCGCAGAGTCGCATCGACGAGCGCCCTATCCTCAATTTTGCGTCGTACGATTATCTGGGCCTGAATGGCGATCCGCGGATAACCCAAGCGGTTCAGGACGCGACCGCCCGCTGGGGCACGAGCGTGTCTGCGAGCCGCATCACGGCGGGCGAGCGCGAGGCTCATCGCGAGCTCGAAGCCGAGCTCGCGGCGCTTTACGAGGCAGAGGCCGCCGTCACCTTCGTCAGCGGCCACGCCTCGGCGGTCTCCACGATCGCCGCGCTGTTGCAGCAGAATGACCTGATCCTGCACGACAGTCTGATTCACAATTGCATCGTCGCGGGCGCCCAGATGTCGGGTGCGACACGCCGGCTCTTTGGGCACAATGATCTCGACGCCCTCGAGCATCTGCTTCAGGCCGAGCGGTCCCGCTTCCAGCGCGTCCTGATCGCGACCGAGGGCCTGTTCTCGATGGACGGCGACGGTCCCGATCTTGCCCGTCTCGTCGAGATCAAGCAGCGCTATAATTGCTGGCTTCTCGTAGACGATGCCCATGGTCTGGGCGTCATGGGAGACACCGGTCGCGGCATCTTCGAGCATGCCCGGGTCGATCCGGCTGAAGTCGATATCTGGCTTGGTACCTTGTCCAAGAGCATGGTCAGCTGCGGCGGCTACGTCGCCGGAAGCAAGGCTTTGGTTGAACTTCTGAAAGCCGTCGCGCCAGGCTTTGTCTACAGCGTGGGAATGCCAGTTCCCGCCGCTGTTGCCGCGACCACCGCCCTGCGGATCATGTTGGCCGAGCCGGAGCGTGTCGCGCGCCTGCGTGCCAACGGCGTCCATCTGCTCGAGCGTGCGCGTGCCTGTGGGCTCGATACCGGCACAAGCTGGGGCTTCGCAATCACGCCCGTCATCATCGGTGATACCTTGCGTACGGTGATGCTGGCGCAGCGGCTGCTGCAGCGTGGAATCAACGCATTCCCTGTCTTGCCTCCGGGCGTACCGGATGGCACGGCGCGCCTGCGCTTTTTCGTATCGAGCGAGCATACGTTCGAGCAGATCGACACGGCTATCGACGCAACCCGCGAAGAACTCGATAAGCTGATCGCCGAAGGCTATGGCATGGACGCGCTGCCGCAATTGATGGCCGCGGCGGCGATGACGCTCCGTGCTTGAGACCGGCACGACCGCCTGAGGTTTGCTCGACATGGCCGTAAAGGACAGGACAGTCCTGCTGCTGCAGGGGCCGCCATCGTCGTTCTGGCGGGAACTCGGGGAGGGCTTCTCAACGGCGGGAGCAGCACTGCTCAAGGTCAATTTCTGCCTTGGCGATGCCGTCTATTGGGGCCGCAAGCCCGCATTGACGTACAAGGGCAACCGGAGCGACTGGCCGGGATACCTGACGGATCTCATCGAGCGTCATGGCATCACCGACATCCTCTATTTCGGTGACCGCATGCCCTACCATGCGGCGGCGGCGCAATGTGCCCAGCGCCTTGGCATCCGCTGCTACGCGGTCGAATTCGGTTATCTGCGGCCAGGCTGGATCACGCTCGAGCGTGGCGGGATGGGCGCGCACTCGCATTTTCCTGATGACGGCGATCGGTTGAGCGCCTTGGCTCGTGACCTGCCGGCTGTCGACGGCACACGCCGCTACGCTCACGCCTTTGCGGTCGAGGCCTTCAACGAGGTCGCGTTCAATCTGCTCACCAGCGTGGGCCGGCTCCATTATCGCCAGTACGACCCTGACCGCTTCTATGCGCCATGGCCCGAATACCTCAGCACGCTTTTGCGGACGCAGCGGCGTCGGCGCCACAAGGCGACGGCCGACGGGGTGTTGAGGCAAGCCGCCGATCGCGCGTGGCCCTACGCGCTCCATGCGCTGCAATTGCAAAGCGATTGGCAGATCCGGGCCAATTCGCCCTACCGCGACCAGCGCGAGGTGCTGGATCTCGTCATCGCCTCGCTTGCTCGCGATGCTCATGAGGACATGCGGCTGATCGTCAAGCTGCATCCGATGGATGTCGGGATGATCGACTGGGGCGCGGAAACATCGGCGATCGCGCGCCGCCATGGGGTCCAGGATCGTGTCCATTTCATTGACGGCGGCGATCTCGACGCCCTGATGGCGCATGCGATCGCGGTCTTCGTGGTGAATTCAACGGTCGGCCTGCATGCCTTGAGGGCAGGGCGCCCGGTCAGGACCTTTGGCGTTGCGGTCTATGACATGGCGGGGCTGACGGATCAGCGCGATCTGGCCGAGATGTGGACCTCTCCATCCCCGCCGGACCCCGCTCTGGTCGACGCCCTGGTCAGGACCTTGGCTGCAACGATCCAGTTGCGCGGGTCATTTTATGCGCGAGGCGGCCGGGGTGTGGCCGTTGGGGAGATCGTGCGGCGCGTGCTGGGCGATCTCGTGAACGAGGTGGGGGCCTTTGTCGATCCGCCTCCGCGTCTGGCCGCGGCCCGCGCCCGCGGCGTCACCTGCTGAGTTCCCGCTTCGATCAGCACCTATGACTCGATGGAATTGTCGAGAAAGTACCACTGGTCGAGGTTCGCGATGACGATCGGCTCGATGATGCCATTGAGATAGGCTACGTCGTCGGTCGATTTCTTGTCGAACTTGCCGTCCTGCGGGGGCAGGTGAAAATAGTCCGTGGCATCGACCAGGAAATTGCTTCGCTCCACCCTCCGGCAGTGCACCACGACGAGGCGGGCACCACTGTCGCGGGCGAGCCAGGCCGCGATCGAGAGATTTCCGTCTCGGTGCGGGGGGCGACCGAAGAAGGGCGCCATCGTTCGTCCGGCGCGGGCTTCGTCGCAGAAGACTGAAACGATCCCGCCCTGCTGCAGTTCGCGGCGCGCCGCGCGCAAGCCGCGCGAATCGGTGCTCAGCATCCGCAGTTCGAGCTGCTTGCGCACCTTGGTCGCGATCACCCTTTGAGCCCAGGTCTCGGGCGGTATCGCGAAGTCCGCGACCGACAGGTTCCGCGCGTGCAGCGCTGCGGCACAGACCTCCCAATTGCCGGTATGCAGGACGATCGCGATCGTCGGCGCTTCCTTGGCAACAATGGCGCCGCGCTCGAAGACGTCCGTCACCTTTATCCGGCCGGCGGCGTGCAGGCGGGGCAGGACGGCGAATTCGGCCATCATGCGCCCGATATTGTCGAGGAAGCTGTTGATGGCGATATCGGATGTCGCCTGATCCGTCCGGCCTGTCAGCCGCTCGAGGTTCTTCCGCGCATCCCTGATGATCCAGGGGCGATTGCGCGGCACGCTCCACCTGACGAACGCGCTGCCGATCCCGGAGACGACATCGATCGGCGCGAAGCGAAGCACGAAATAGAGCGCGTAGTAGACCGCATCCTGCAGGCGGGAGCGGAGCGTGTGGACGGGCGGGTTTTCAAGAAGCGGATCGATCACCGCGGCTCCACCGTCACGGGCAAGCCGGCCTTGGGGCGAAGGGTCAATCGACATACTGGCTCGACCTGTTTGTCTGGAAGGACGTGAACGCGAAAACGCTGCGCCAGCGTCGCCAGGCACAGTATGGATTCCGTCAGGCCGAAAGCGAGCCCGGCACAGATGCGCGGTCCGACCGCGAAGGGAATATAGCTGTAGGGCTTCGGACGGACTGAGCCCGAGAACCGCTCGGGCCTGAAATGGTTGGGGTCGTCCCAAAGGTCTGTTGCCCGATGCAGCAGCCATGGAATCACAAGCACCAGCGCGCCCTTTTCGACCGCGACCCCGCCAACCGTGTCGGCCTGACTTGCCTGACGCGACAGGATCGGGACGGGCGGGTAGAGCCGCAACGTTTCCTCGATGATCGCGCGCGTATAGGGCAGGGACGCGACATCGGCGACGGTCGGCGCTCGTCCGTTCAGGACGGTGTCGAGCTCACGGTGCAGGGCATCCTCCGCCCAGGGCGCGTTCGCAAGACAGTACCAGCTCCATGTCAGCAGCGATGCCGTGGTCTCATGCCCTGCCATGAAAATCGTGGCTGCCTCGTTGCGGAGCGCTTCGACATCCAGGCCCAGCGCCGGGCTCTTGGCGCGGCGCTTGACGAGAAGCGCAATCATCGATCCCTCGTCGCCACCACCCGCAAGATGACGCTCGACGATTTCGCCGATCACGCCTTGCACACGTTTTGCGCCAGCTCGCAGCGCGGGTGAGCGAAAGATCGGCCAGCCCTCGTCGTTTCCCAGGAAATAACCCAGGTTGAAGCTGTCGACGTGGCGCTGATACTGCGTGAAGCCCGCAATGACCTCGCGTGCCGCACCCGCGCCAAGTTCACGCCCGAACACGGTTCTCGCGATGATTTCGGCGGTGAGTTCCGCCATCTCCGTCAGCATGTCGAAGGTTGCGGTCTTCCCGCGTGCCGACCAGCGATCGGCCATCTCGACCGCGGCGTTCTCCATGGTTGGAGCGAAGCCTGGAAGCCTGTTCTTGTGGACGATGTCGGCGACGAGCGGGCGACGTTTCTGCCAGGTCTCGCCGTCGCTGATGAACAGGCCGTCGCCCAGCAGAACTTCCAGCGCGCGTCGCATCTGCGGGCTCTTTCGCTCGTAGATGTCATGCTTGGTCGCCATGACGTGCTTGATCGCTTCGGGCGAATTCACGATGACGATCTGGCGCTTCAGCAATCGGAAGCTGTCGACGCCGCTGCGATAATGCTGCGTCATCCAGTCGCCGATGAGATTGCGACGTGCACCGATGGCCATCCCCAGCGCGCCCAATGGAGCGACACGCGGCTGGATATGGGCCGGCACGAAGAAATCCGGGCCCTTGCGCTCGATGACCGGCTGCGGCGTGTAGAAGAGGCGCATCATCGCTGCAAAGCCGGCTGGAGCGACACTTCAGGCGCGCTCGAGGACGATGAGGTCCTGGAAAGCGTGGATGGCAGCGGGAACGTAGCGATGGACCGCAAATCTGCGGCCGAACATCGCCTCTGCTCGCGCCTGCGATACGAATGTCGTCCCGTAGCGGTAATTGTCTTGCGTCAGATGCGTGTACTGTTCGGCGAAGGCGAAGCCGTCCTGGAGCAGAACCGCTTTGGTGTGCTCGAGATGCTCGGTCGATACACCCATGAGGCGGCTGACTCTTTCCTCGGATAGGCCGCGTTCGAGCGCGCTTTCCCCATGAAGCGTCAGAAACAGCAGCGCGCCGGGCTGCGTCACGCGGTGCAGTTCGTCGATATAGAACTCGGTCGACTGCTGATCGATGTGGGTGAACACGGAGATGCTGACAACGCAGTCGAACGTCGCCGCATCGAATGGCAAGGCTTCCGCCGGCTTCGTGGCGATGGCCTCGATCCAAGGCAGCTTGTCGCTGACCCAGGCGACGTTCGCGTGGTCGATATCGACGCCGACATAGCGCCCGGAAAAGCCCTTGAAATACCGGCCCACACGGCCGACACCCACGCCGAAGTCGAGCACGGCCTTGCGCTCATTGAGCGGGGACGGGCTGGCGGCGGCAAGCGCGCGGAGGATATCGGCGCCATGCTGCGCGAAGTCGCGATGCAGCTTGAGCCCGGTCGTATGATACATCAATTCGTCGGGCGGAAACGGCGCCGCATGATCTGCGGCCCGGGCGCTGTTCAACGCCTCCGTCAAGTTGAAGCGTATCCATTCGGGAAGCGACCCTGACATGCCCGCGATCCCCGCCGCAGGCGGCGCTCCGGCATGAGTGTCGAACAGGCGCGCGATCTCGCTGTTCTGATCCGCTCTGGGAGAGGCAACATAGATCGTGTCCAGAGCGGCGATCTCGCCTCGCTCGATCAGGTCGCTCTCAGTCAGATACAGCGCCCGCAGCAGAGCGCGGCCTTCGGGGTCGTCGTTCATTTCCGGCGCGATGCAACCGGCGGCAAAGAGCGGAGCCAGAAGCGAGCCGCCACGGCTCACTGCGCTCTCCACCGAGAACCGGCTCCTCAAAGCTCCTTCATAAGTACGGCCAAGCTCCATCGCTGTCGATCGCGGGGTGCCCTTCCTGAACCGCGCCTCTGATCGCCATCGGCTCGGGACCTGTTGAAGGAGCGAATCGACGAGGTTGGTGGGAACGCCCAATTCTGTTTCCGCTGGCTTCGTCGCATGCAGCCAGAGGACACCGTGCTCTGCCAGCCGATCGTTCAGCCACGAGAACATGCCTTCGAAGTCGACGCAGGGATATCGAGGCAAAACGACCAGTGCTGCATCGAACCGGAAATCCTCAGAGGGCAGAAGCGCTGCGACGGTGTCGTGAAACGGACGGTCCGGCATCAGGATGCAGGTGACGATTGCGTCGTTCGAGACAATGTTCTGAGCGGTCAACGAGTCCGTGATCTTCGCCGCCTCCGCTCCCGTCGCGGCCATAACGAGGCAGCGCTGGATCGATCCCCGAGCCAGACATGCCTGTGCCGCAGGGTGGCGCTCCGGCGAGCCGGTCAGACGTTCGTTGATCGCCGCGTCGATCGCGCTCAGCGAGTCCCATGATGGGGGCGGCGGCGCCTCGGTAACGGGAGGGGGCCTGTTGAACGACGCGCCCAGGAGGCTTTCCTTCGCGCGTGTCACCCAGTTCATTCAATCACTCCTGTTGGATTGCTGCATAGACAGCGGCGCGATGCCGGGCAAGCGACAACTCGACAGTGAACTGTTGGGTGCGCGAATGACGCACCGGTGATCGACGGTCTGCGGGGCTATATTCAGGGTCTGCCAAACCGGATCGAGTCGGCCGGTGAGCTTTAGCGCCAATGCCAGAGTATCGGGCGCGCAAACCTATCGTTGCTCCCTGCAAAGCAGCCGCGTGAGACGCGCGAGCGTGGTCAATTGCTTGCCATTTTCCGATAGCGTCGCGCGACATAGGAAACGCTCCCGTCAGCAAGGCCCCGGTAAAGGATCGACCCCTTCGCGCCGGAGAATTCGGTCATGAACCTCCGCATCAGGCGTGATCTGTCGATGCGCGCGCGTTTGCGGTCTTCGGCGGCATTGAGCGCCGCGACGACGCCTCCCGACAGGTCCCGCCGAGCCGCCAGTTCCAATCCAGGCGCCGCGAGTTGTCGGTCGAGTTCGTCGACCTTGGCGTGGGATCGCATATCCGCAAAAGTGAACCAGCCACCTGGAGCCAGTACCCGCGCCACTTCGCGCGCGAAAGCGGGTACATCGGCGTAGCAATGCGAGGATTCGATGTTCACGACGATATCGACGGAACCGTCGGCGAAAGGCAGCTTCTCGGCATCGCCAGCCTCGAAGGAGAGTCCCTCGGTGTCGCTGTTCAATCGCCGGGCCAGCCTGACAGTGCCAGGCGAATAGTCGAGGCCCACGACGGTCGTTGGCCCAAAGTACCGGGCGATGTAGCGAGAGCCGCCCCCGCGCCCGGAGCCGATCTCGAGAATGCGCGCTCCGGCTATCGGCAGGCCATCGACCGCCTGATGGTAAAGGCCGATGAAGACGCGCTCGTCCTCGTCCTCGCTTCGTAGCGGAAACGGCGCGCCCTCCGGCAGGAAGCCGTAGTTCATGAAGCGCCAGTCATCGTCGCGCCAGGCGCGCGAGAGCATGTTGTAGACACCGCGCCACACCCATTTCCGCGTCCGCGGAAACGCTCCGCGATCGATGGCTGCGAGAATGCGGGAGAAGATGCGGCTGGCCATCGACCTGTCTGCTCAGTGGGCCGTCGACAGGTCGCGTGCAAGCCAGTCGCGCCCCTTGCGCACCAGTTCGCCGTCATCGCTGTTACGCGGGTCGAAGCCCGGCAGATAATATCGCATCAAGGGCCAGAAGCAGCGCCTCCAGAAGCCCGGAGAGACGAAGACCACCCAGAAGAAGCGGCCCCAGAAGCGAAACCCCGTCTTGATCCCGTCGGTGCGCATATAAATCGGCACGTTTCTCAAGAACAGGATCAGGAACGGGAAAATGGTGGCATTCATGGCTGCTACCCGAAGAAAGTAGCGCTTCCATCCCGGGAGGTCCGGCGTCACCGCATGGAGCACATCGAGCGCGACGGCCTTGTGTTCCAGTTCCTCGAGGGCATGCCACATCCAGAGCCGTCGATAGGCCGGCGCAGCATGTTCGATCAGGGCCGGATCGCGAAGCGTCATGCTCGAGAACGTTGCGGTGAGGTGCTCGATGGCACAGGTCACTGCCAGCCGATGAAGAGGGTTCTTGATGCGGCCCATCGCGAAGCGGATCGGGGCTTCCATTTTCTCGACGTCATAGCCGAGCGACGCCATAGCCCGATTGTAGTCCTCATGCTCGCGCGTATGGAATGCTTCCTGGACTGCATAGCCGTTGATCTCAGCCGCGAGTTCGCGATCGGTCAGCTTCGCCGCATAGTGCTTGAGCGACCGAATAAAGAAGCGCTCTCCCTCCGGGAGGAAGATCGAAAGCCCGTCCACGATGATCGTCTTGATGGCATCGCCGCCGAACCAATGTCGTGTCGCATTGCCGGGAATATCGAAACGGATGTCGCGCGGGATGATGGTGGCTTCTGGCGCTTCATCCACAGATGCCGTCTTATCGTAGCCGCTCGGCCCGGTCATATTCGTAATCCAGTCGGCTGAATTCGTAGGCTCCTGATGAAGGAGCAGTTTGACAAAATTGCTCGAACAACCTTAGCGCTTGTCGAGCCGGAGACCAGTCAATGGGACGTTCGAGCTCAGGGTTCAAGTGCTGCGCAGACATCGCATGATGAACAGGTGGATAAGAAGTCTGCTAGCTTGTGCGGGTGGCCTTCTGGTACCCTTTGCCGCCGCTTCCATGCCTCTCCGTTTCATGCACGGGACATGGCAGGGCAGCAGCCAGGTTATCCTGCTCGATCTCGATCGCATGCAGGCCAACCTCGATCCCGCGAAGCCATTTCAGCGAGACGCGCTGATCATCCGCAACATCACCGAGAAGATGGTTGTCTTCTCGGTGGCAGGGCGTCAGTTCATCGGGGCCTTTACGGGAAATGAACTCGCGCTAACCGGAGACGGCCTGCCGGGTACAATCAGGCTGGAACGCCGCTGATGCATTGCCAAGGCAAGGTTTGAGAGACTATTCGGCTCGACGTCAGGCGCCATCTGTCGATGGCCGGCCATTTTTGCCGTCGATATGATCCATTGCAGAGCAATTGGGGGATCGGGTTGGGTCAAGCTTGGCAGGATATTTCGGTCGTCGGGCGTTCGAGGCGGTACAGCTGCGAAGCCTGAGCTGCGCGACATCTTCTCTCATCCGTTAACGATCGGTCCTCGTCACACGGCAGTGCGATCAAGGCTTGCTGTAGGACCTGCGAAAGGGGGGTGAAAGCCTCGTCCCTATTTCGGGGGAGCCCAGTCCTCGGGAAATGCAGACAGTGGAAGCCATAGAATGGGTTCGACGGCCTGAAGGGCGCTTGCCCCTGCAATTACGTAGCCCTTGGCCAAACTCGACCATCTTGCTTTGACGACGCCTTCTGAGCTGTAGGACCAGAATACCTTGCCATTGCGCGGAGCCGAAAGCCCCTGCTGCCACCCGGCGCCGAGCATTCGACGTTGCGCCAGGGACAGGTGCTCTGACTGCATGAAATGAGATTTCAGAGCACGCTCTACGTCCTTGGCTCGATCCCCGCTCGGAAGGTTCCCGTTCCGCGGCTTGATCTGAGCTGCCGCCAGCGCCGATACCAAATAGGATTCTACGGCATCGAGCGCGCCTGCATCCTTCAGCACCGCATAGATGAGCCCGAAGACCATGGTTCGTCAGTTCATCCAGAGTTTCGTTGGAGTGGGGGCCGGGGTAACGGAGCGCGACGCCAAGCCCTCAGTGCCCTTCAGCAATTTCCCGACGGAAGCTCAAGCAACTCCGCGCGCCCGAACACGCACGCCGTTCCTCGCAGGAGACTGAAGAGGGGATATGGCGTTTTGACGACAGCATGAGCCCCGCGATTAAGTTCATGCGGATGGTCTGCGAGCGACGCCCTCGCGGCTGATGATTGCGCGGGCAAGGACTGCACGGGCGGACTCCGGGCTATTCGCAGCAGGATCCACTACGTCGTCCCGCCATGGCGAAGGCCGTTCCGTCATTCACGAATAGGAGGCGGTCAACCGTTCACCCTGCATGTTGGCCGTCAACGGCATGGGTAGCATGAGCGGCTTCGTTCTCGGGTTGTTTCCTAGCAAGTGGCTGACATGACGTCAGAAACTGACCATTGCGTGCCCCCCGTAGTCGCTGGGCGCTACGCGGTTAGCGTCTGTTATATTTTAGGTCCTTGGCGAATGACGTTGGACCTTGAGCTCAATTTCAAACGGACTCTGGCGGCCGGGGCGCTCTTCGTCAGCGAAAGAGGTTCGGGGGCAGCGGCGGCTCATGATTGAGCAGCGTGATCGTCACCCGTCGGTTCGGCGCGAGGTAGGGATTATCGATGAAGGCCGGCTCGGTGTCAGCGCGTCCCACCACGGAGGTGAAGCGGTCGTTAGGGAACCCGGCACCCCACAGGATCTCGCGCACGGCGAGCGCGCGCCCGGTGGTAAGTCTCCAGGGATCCACGCCCGCCACCGAGCCTGGGCGCGCGGTGGCCGTGTGGCCGGTAACAGACAACTGGTTGGGCAGCCGGCGGAGGGTGGGCGCCAGCGCCTCCAACACGGTACGGGTGCGTGCGTAGGGGTCTACCGAGCCCTCGCGGAACATGGATCGGCCGTCCTCGTCGACGAGGGAAACGTTCAAGCCCTCCTTGGTCGGCTCGATGACAATGTTGCGCGACAGTTCTGCAACTTCTGGCAGCTTTTGGAGCGCCTGCCGAATGCTGGCTATGGCGCTGTAGTTGGCCTGCACGCTGGCGGCCGTGGAACTGACGTCGCCGTCGCGGCCCGAGTTGGTCCCGCGCGCTCTGTCTTCCTGCTTGACGGTGCCCACCGCCGCGACGCGGGGCGCCAGCGGCTTGTTGCCTGAATTGTCCAGGGCGGTGCCCATCAGGAGGCCGCCGGCGCCGCTGGTTGTCGGGCTGAGGGATGCCGGGGCGAAGTATTCCGCCAAACCGATCTTCTGCTCCTGAGTCGTCATGCTGATCAGCCACATCAGCAGAAAGAATGCCATCATGGCGGTCACGAAGTCCGCATACGCGATCTTCCAGGCCCCGCCGTGGTGCGCATGGGCGGCCTTCTTGACCTTCTTGATGATGATCGGCTGGATGGGCTGGGTCATCGGGTCCCTACTGGAGGTTGGGTCAGATCTAGGCGGGCAGATCGGCGGTTGCCGCTTCGACCTCGTCGAAGGTCGGGCGCACGTCGCTCATCAGAGCCTTGCGGGCAAATTCTACCGCCATCACCGGCGGCTGGCCGCTGATATGGGCCAGGAGACCCGCCTTGAGTGAAACGTAGTATTTGGATTCCGCCTCAAAGAGGCTCCTGAGCGACTGCGCCATGGGTCCGAAGAAACCGTAGGCGACAAAAACGCCGAAGAAGGTCCCTACGAGCGCGCCGCCGATGAGATGTCCCAGCACCTCCGGCGGCTCTTTGATCGCCCCCATCGTCTTGATCACGCCAAGCACGGCGGCGACGATGCCGAGCGCCGGTGTTCCGTCGGCGAGCGACTGCATGGCCGAAACGATACGCTCCTGCTCCTGGTGGTGCGTCTCCAGTTCCTGGTCCATGAGAGCGTCTATTTCGTGGACGTTGTTAGCGCCCAGCGTCACCATGCGCATGTAGTCGCAGACGAACTCGACCGCATGATGGTTCGCGGCAAAGGTCGGGAAGGCGTTGAACAGCGTCGACTCGCTCGGATTTTCAATGTGCTGCTCGAGTGCGAGCAGGCCCTTCTGCCTCACGAGCTTGTACAAGGAATACTGCATCCCCAGCAGTTCGACATAGCATTCCTGCTTGTACTTGGGGCCCTTCACGAGCGTACCGAGCATGGCAGGCACGGCCTTGAGCACAGGCCCGGTGTTGCCGATGATGAAGGCACCGATCGCAGCACCGAGGATGATGACAAATTCGTACGGCTGCCAAAGGACTTCGAGGTGGCCACCCATGGCCGCGTAGCTGCCGAAGACGCAGACGAATACGATGATTGTGCCGACGATTAGCCGCATGTCTGCCACCCTTGCGCCGCTAGGGTACAGCCCGCGCGAAGCCACTCCTGGTCGGACAAAATACCGATTGAGGTTAATGGCGAGTTAAGAGCCATCGGGGCCGGCGGATTCTAAGCTTCCTCGGCCGGCCATGGCCTTGAGGCTCGGGGCGGCAGCGTGGGCCCAGCGAAGGAAATCGGCGCGCAATGAGCCTCCGCCAATCCCGCTGATCGGCGTCCAAGATGGGACCGTTTCACCGCGTTATCGAGCTATGCCGCGATGCTGTGGCGCGGCCGGGCTGAGGATGACGCGGGTGGAGACGATCGGCCGCGGCGGCCGCAACTATCCGAAGCCTTCCGTCCGAGAGATCGCGCGCCGTCTCCGCAACGCGTTACCGAACAAACACCGATTCCCCGTGTCAGCAACGTGCCGAGACAGATGTATCTGGCGGCAATGTCCAGCATCTGATGCATTGGAGGCTATCAAGGATAGCCCCGAAAACCACAGCTATTTTAAGGGGATGGGCTGGTGCTGCGAGAGAGGATTGAACTCTCGACCTCTCCATTACCAATGGAGTGCTCTACCACTGAGCTACCGCAGCAGGATCGATCGGCCTTGGTGCCTCCGCTGTTCGCCAGTGGCGAAGGTCGGGGGCGGCGTCGTCGTTCCGAAGCGGCGTCCTGATGCCACAAGCCCGGGGTCGACGCAACCCGCCAAACGCAACTCTTCGCGCTCTCCTCGAATTTCTATGTCAGTCGGGCAGCAGCAGCCGCTCTGCGATGCGGAATAGCCGGCCGTCCCCCAACATATGCGCGGTCAATCCCGCGCGAAAAAGCGGCCGAAAGGCGCCGTCACGCAGATTGAGCCCGCCGGCATAGGCGCCCATCGCCGGCATGATGCAACGCTGTGGAGAAAGTGCAAAGCAGCGCCGGCGCAGCGCCCGCCCGCGCATCCTCACCTTCCCGGCCGGGTGAAGGTGCCCGGCGATTTCGAAACCCGCAGCGTGGGCCATGGGTTCATGGCGCAGGACAACACCGGCGATCTCAACGGTCGCGACGGTCTCGCCCCCCATCTGCGAGCTGATCTCGGGATCATGGTTGCCCGTCACCCAGAACCAGTCGCGGCTCGCCTGGAGCGAGCGCAGGATCGCCAGGCTGTCCGCCGCGATCCGCGTTTCCGCGGCGCGATCGTGAAAGCTGTCGCCGAGTGCTATCACGCGCGCCGGCGCGAGGCGCAGGATCACTGCCGTCAGCGCCGCCAGGGTCGCGGCCGAGTCGTAAGGGGGCAGGAAGATGCCGCGCGCCGCAAAGCTCGAGCCCTTTTCGAGATGCAGATCGGCGACGACGAGGGTGCGCTCGTCGGGCAGCCAGAGCGCTCCAGAGAGATCGGGTATCAAAGCCAGCCGGCCGAGCATGAAGGCGTCGCCTACGGGGGCAAGTCCGTTCGCCGCAATCGTCACGCCATCGCCTCTTCGATCAACATCGCTTCCGCTTCCGCCAAAATTTCGTCCGCCGCCTCGCCATAGACGGCCTCGCGCCCGATCTCGAGCATCACCGAGACACCGAGCGGCGACACATGGTCGAGCGGCTGATGCACGATGTGGCCGCTGATTCGTGTCAGCATCTGACCAAGACGCCAGATATCGAGCAATCCTGTGGCAGCGTCAGCACGTGCAGCCTTGAGCAGGACATGGTCGGGCTCGTGCCGGCGCAGCACGTCGTAGACGAGGTCGGTCGACATGGTGACCTGCCGCCCGCTCTTCTCCTGGCCGGGAAAGCGCCGCTCGATTAGCCCCGCGATGATGGCGCAGGCGCGGAAGGTGCGCTTCATCAAGGCCGATTCCGCGAGCCAGGCCTCGAGATCGTCGCCCAGCATGTCCTGCGCGAAGAGATCGTCGAGGCTCAAGGCGCCCCGCGCGATCGCCGCCGACATGTCGCCGAGCCCCCAGGCGGCGATGCCGTAATCGTTGCAGACGAAGCCCAGCGGCCGCATTTTCGCGCGCTCCAGCCTGCGCGTCAGCAGCATGCCGAGCGTCTGGTGGGCGAGGCGGCCCTCGAATGGGTAGGCGACGAGATAGAAGCGCCCGCCGCGCGGAAAGGTCTCGACGAGCAGTTCGCCTTGCCGGGGCAGCCGCGATTTGAGCCGCTGCGCGTGCAGCCAGGAGGAGACTTCCTCGGGCAGGCTGTCCCATTCCTCGGGATGTGCCAGCAGGCCGCGCACGCGCTCGGCCAGGAAGGTCGAGAGAGGAAAGCGGCCGCCGGCGTAGGAGGGAATTTTGGGATCGGTGCCCGGAGAGGCGCGCGAGCAGATCGCCTCGTTCCCGGTGATGCCCTCGAACCGCAGCACTTCGCCCGCGAAGATGAAGGTGTCGCCCGGCGTCAGCGTCTCGGCGAAATACTCCTCAACCTCGCCCAGCACGCGCCCGCCACGGGTTATCATCGAGGGCTGGCCGGGCTTTCCGGCACGCGCCCGGCCGAGCCGGACCTTGAGCATGGTCGATTCGACGATGGTGCCGACATTCATGCGATATTGCTGGATCACGCGCGCATTGCTGGCGCGCCAATGGCCGGCCTTGTCCTGCCGCAGCTTCGCGAAGCGCTCATAGCTGCGCAGGGCGTAGCCGCCGGTCGCAACGAAATTCACGACAGCGTCGAAATCCTCGCGGGTGAGGCCGGCATAGGGAGAGGCGGTGCGCACCTCTTCATAGAACGCGTCGGCATCGAACCCGTCGGAGCAGGCGATTCCCAGCACATGCTGGGCGAGTACGTCGAGTGCGCCGATGCGGGCGTCGGCGGTGTCCTGCGCAGCCTCCGCCACGGCTTCCAGCGCAGCGCGGCACTCCAGCAACTCGAAATGGTTCGAGGGCACCAGCAGCGCCTGCGAGGGCTCGTCCATGCGGTGGTTGGAGCGGCCGATGCGCTGCATCAGCCGGCTGGCGCCCTTGGGTGCGCCGATATTCACGACGAGGTCGACATCGCCCCAGTCGATGCCGAGATCGAGCGTGGCGGTGCAGACGACTGCCCTGAGCTTGCCAGAGGCCATGGCGGCCTCGACCTTGCGGCGCTGGCTGGCATCGAGCGAGCCGTGATGCAGCGCGATCGGCAGGTTGTCGTCATTGATCCGCCACAGCGCCTGGAAGGCGAATTCCGCCTGCATGCGCGTGTTGACGAAGACCAGCGTCAGCTTGTGGGAGCCGATTGCCTTGTAGATGTCGGCCATCGCGTGGCCGGTGGTATGCCCCGCCAGCGGCAGGCGGGTGGCGCTTGGCAGGATGTTGATGCGCGGGTTCGCTCCGCCGGTGACGGTGACCAGCCCGGCCGGCGTCTCGGCGCCGCCCAGGAAGCGCTGCAGGTCAGCAGGCTCGCGCACCGTGGCAGACAGGCCGACCGCGCTGAGACCGGGCGCCAACGTGCGCAGCCGGGCGAGCCCGAGCGAGAGCAGGTCGCCGCGCTTGGAGGTCACCAGCGCGTGCAACTCGTCGAGCACGACATGACGGAGGTTCTCGAAGAACGGTTTTGCGTCGCGATGCGAGACCAGCAGCGCCAGCTGCTCCGGCGTCGTCAGCATGATGTCGGGCGGCTTTGCGATCTGGCGCGTGCGCTTGGCGGCGGAGGTGTCGCCCGTGCGGGTCTCGACCTTGATCGACAGCCCCATCTCGGCGATCGGAATTTCGAGATTACGGGCGATATCGACCGCGAGCGCCTTCAGGGGCGAGATATAGAGCGTGTGCAGGCCCTGGCGTTCATCCGCCTGCTGGGTCAACTCGACCAACGCGGGCAGGAAGCCGGCAAGCGTCTTGCCGGCGCCCGTCGGCGCGACGAGAAGCGTCGAGCGCCCTGCGCGCGCCTCCTCGAGAAGCGCGAGCTGATGCGGCCGTGCGCTCCAGCCACGGCTCGCGAACCAGCGCTCGAAGGCAGGCGGGAGGGAAGGCGGCGCGCTCATGCCGCTTGAAGATAGGGCGCGCCGCCCTAGAACGAAAGGGGAATAGACCCATTGGTCGCTGGGCTTCGCGCGTGGAGTGCCAGCCTGGCGTCGGGAGGGGGAAGCCTCAGCGCTTCTGCGCCACCACGATCAGCCCCGGCACCGCGACGCCGCGGTCCTGACGCGTGCTGGCGAGCGTGATCTGTAGGAGCAAAAGCTCCGCGTCTTCCAGCCGCTGCCGGAGCCAGCTTTCCGCATGCGCGAACCTGCGATCACCGCCTACGATCACGCCGTCGCCGTCATGGCTCTGCACCGTGAAGGCCAGCAGGCCTCCGGCATGCAGCACGCGGGCACTCTGCGAGAAGACGGCGTTGAGCTCGCCGAGATAGACGAAGACATCCGCCGCGATCACGAGATCGGCGGAGTGGTCGGGGCGGCTGGTCAGGAAGCTCGTCAGCCCCGCGACCGCGAGCTTGTCATAGAGCGGCGTGCCGTGGGCTGCTGTCTTGGCCCGCGCGCGCTCGATCATGCGCGGCGAGAGATCGCAACCCGCCAGGAACCCGGCCTGATCCCGGATCGCCTCGCCCATCAGGCCGGTGCCGCAGCCGAGATCGTAGATCGTCTCGAACCGGAAGGCCTTGCCGGCGTTGTCCTGGATGCGCGAGAGCGCGTCCTTCAGCAAGGCAGGGGCATTGTAATGCAGGCTTTCGACGAGATGGCTGTCGAAGCGCTCGGCATAGGTGTCGAACAGGACGCCGGAGAAGTTCTCGGACGTCGCGTCCTCGGCCGCAATAGCGCCGATGCGCGCGAGGTCGAGCCGCGCGCCGAAATGATCGTTGGGATCGAGGTCGAGGCATTGACGCCAGGCCATGGCAGCGTCCTCGTTGTGGCCGAGCGCCTCCTGAGCCTGGCCGTAAAGGTGCCAGGCGGCGGTGAAGTGATAGGCCTGCGCCAGCGTCTGATCGAGGATCTCGACGGCAGCCCCCGGGTCACCGTCCTTGAGGGCGGCGTCCGCCCAGGCGTAGCGACGATCGAGCGTTGGGTCGCCCGAGGATGCGAAATGCGTGGTCGAGCCTGTTTCGGTCATGCCAGCGGGTCTATCTCAGGAGCATGACACTGGCCAGACAGCGTAGCTCGCAGGCTTTGCGCCCCTCGGACCTGCTGATACCGACGCCGGCCGGTCTCTATTGCCCGCCAGCCGATATCTACATCGACCCGGTGCGCCCGGTGGGGCGCGCGCTGATCACGCACGGCCATTCTGACCACGCCCGCGCCGGCCATGACGCCGTGCTGGCGACCCGAGAGACGTTGGCCATCATGGCGCTGCGCTATGGCGAGGGTTTTACGCAGGCTCGCCAGGAGGCGGTGCCGGGCGTCGTGACCGAGATTGGTGACGTCGCATTCCGCTTCGTGCCGGCAGGCCATGTGCTGGGCTCGGCCCAGATCGTGGTCGAGCACAAGGGCCTGCGCATCGTTGTCTCGGGCGACTACAAGCGCGAGCGAGACCCGACCTGCGCCGGTTTCGAGCCGGTGCCTTGCGATATCTTCATCACCGAGGCGACTTTTGGCCTGCCGGTGTTCCGCCATCCGCCGGCACATCTGGAGGTCGCGAAGCTGCTGGAATCCGTGCGGCTCTTTCCTGAGCGCACCCACATCGTCGGGGCCTATTCGCTGGGGAAGGCGCAGCGCGTCATGGCGCTGATCCGCGAGGCCGGCTACGGGCGCCCGCTCTACATTCACGGCGCGATGGAGAAGCTGAGCGAGTTCTATCTCTCGGAAGGCGCTGAGCTCGGCGAACTCAGGAAGGTCGTGGCCACCGAGCGCAAGACCCTGGGCGGCGAGATCGTGATCTGCCCGCCCAGCGCGATCCAGGACCTGTGGGCGCGAAAATTTCCCGATCCTGTGACCGCCTTCGCCTCGGGCTGGATGCGCGTGCGCGCCCGCGCCAGGCAGAAGGGTGTCGAACTGCCGCTGATCATCTCCGACCATGCCGACTGGGACGACCTTCAGGCGACCATCCGCGAGGTCCAGGCCGGCGAGATCTGGGTCACGCATGGCGAAGCGGAGGCGCTGGTGCATTGGTGCGGCACGGTGGGGCTGAAGGCCAAGCCGCTGCATCTTGTCGGCTATGGCGACGAAGGCGAGGCTGAGCCTGACGCCGCGCCGACGGAAGCCGCCAGCGAGGTCGCGTCATGAACCGCTTCGCCTGGCTGCTCGACCGGCTCGCCTATGAGCCTCGCCGCAATGGCAAGCTGGCGCTGATCGCCGATTACCTGCGCACGACGCCGGATCCCGATCGCGGGCTGGCGCTGGCGGCGATGACGGGAGGCCTCGTCTTCCGCAACGCCAAGGCAGGGCTGGTCCGCGCGCTGATTGCCGAGCGCACCGACCCCGTACTGTTCGCGCTGTCCTATGACTATGTCGGCGATCTCTCCGAGACCGTCGCGCTGATGTGGCCTTCAAAAGCCCCAAGCGACGCCGCAAGCCACGTCATCCCGGGCGACCTCGGGGAGACCCGGGATCCACTCCGGAGCGGTTCAGGCATGGATCCCGGATCTCCGCTTCGCTTCGCCCGGGATGACGGCGAAGGTGATGCCGTGGCAGAGGCCGGCCATAATCGCTCGCCCTTGACCCTGCCGGAGGTCGTCGAAGGCCTGCGCAATGCCGGCAAGACGGATCTGCCGCGTCTCGTGTCGTCCTGGTTGGATGCGCTCGACGAGACCGGGCGCTGGGCTTTGCTGAAGTTGATCACCGGCTCGCTGCGCATCGGCGTCTCCGCACGTCTCGCCAAGACCGCGGCCGCAAGCCTCGGCGGCATCCCTGCCGACGAGGTCGAGCACGTCTGGCATGGGCTGGAGCCGCCCTATGTCGAGCTTTTCGCCTGGCTCGAGGGCAGGGGACCGCGCCCGGAAGCCACGGACCCCGCGCCGTTTCGCCCCGTCATGCTCTCCCATCCGATCGAGGACAGCGATTTCGACAGGCTCGACCCTGCCGAGTTCTCGGCCGAGTGGAAATGGGACGGCATCCGCGTCCAGGCGGTCAGCGGCACCCGGGAGGATGGCACGCGCCAGACGCGGCTCTTCTCCCGTACCGGAGAGGATATCGCCGACGCGTTTCCCGATCTCGTCGAGGCTCTGGCGCTTGATGGCGCGCTGGACGGCGAGTTGCTGGTGATGCGGGATGCAACGGTCCAGAGCTTCAACACGCTGCAGCAGCGCCTGAACCGCAAGACCGTGACGGCCAAGATGCTGGGCGAGTTCCCGGCCCATATCCGCGTCTATGATCTCCTGGTCGATGGCGAGGAGGACATCCGGCACCTGCCGCTGTCCGAGCGCCGGCAAAGGCTGCAAGCGTTCCTGTCGCGGCTTGCCAGCATCCGCTTCGATCTCTCGCCCGAGATACCCTTCGCTTCGTGGGACGAACTCGCCGCCGCCCGCGCCGATCCTGTCGAGGCTGGCGCCGGAGCCGATGCCGAAGCCGTCGAGGGCTGCATGATCAAGCGGCTGGATTCGCCCTATCTGCCGGGGCGGCCCAAGGGCTACTGGTGGAAATGGAAGCGCGAGGCGCGCCTGGTCGATTGCGTGCTGATGTATGCCCAACGTGGCCATGGCAAGCGCTCGTCCTTCTACTCGGACTACACCTTCGGCGTCTGGCGGGAGGGCGAGGGCGGGGACGAACTGGTGCCGGTCGGAAAGGCCTATTTCGGCTTTACCGACGAGGAATTGATCGAATTAGACCGCTATGTGCGCAAGCACACGCTGAACCGCTTCGGCCCGGTCCGCGAGGTCACGCATACCAGCGAGAGCGGCCTCGTCTTCGAAGTGGCCTTCGAGGGACTGCAGCGCTCGACCCGCCACAAGTCCGGTGTCGCCATGCGTTTCCCCCGGATCAACCGCATCCGTTGGGACAAGCCGCCCGCGGAGGCGGACCGCATCGAGGCCTTGGAAAGCCTGCTGCCGGCAGGAGCGTGATGTCGCCGGCCTTGCATGGCCGGCCGCGCGGTGCTTGAGATCGTCCGCGCGGCTGGGGCAATATACCGGCGCGCACGAATGAGGATGAATGCGATGTCTCGGCAGCCTACAACGCGGATCGTGATCGCGGATGATCACCCCCTGTTCCGGGGCGCATTGCGGCAGGCGGTCTCGACGGCCCTGACCGGCGCCGATGTCGGCGAAGTCGGCTCGCTCGAGGCGCTGACCGAGGCTCTGTCGCAGGGCGAGGACGCCGATCTCGTCCTGCTCGATCTGACCATGCCCGGCGTGCAGGGGTTTTCGGGTCTGCTGTTCCTGCGGGCGGACCATCCCGAGGTGCCCGTCATCGTTGTCTCGGCCAATGACGACCCTGCGGTGATCCGGCGCTGCATCGAGTTCGGCGCGCTTGGCTTCCTGCCCAAGACGGCCGATGTCGCACAGATGGGCGAGGCGATCCGGGCCGTGCTCGATGGCGGCGTCTGGACGCCGCCCGGCGTCGATCTCACCTCGCCTGTGGACGCGGAGGTCGCCGACATGGTGCGCCGGCTCTCGACCCTGACGCCGCAACAGGTGCGTGTGCTGATGATGCTGTCCGAGGGGCTCCTGAACAAGCAGATCGCCTATGAGCTCGGTGTCTCGGAGGCGACCGTAAAGGCTCATGTCTCGGCCATCCTGACGAAGCTCAATGTCGACAGCCGCACTCAGGCGGTGATCGCGGCTTCGAAGATCGCAGGCACAGCCTGGGCCACCGCAGGCGCAGCGGCGACGGCCTGAGACCGGCTACTCCGTTCATTCAGTCCCGGTTCAAGCGCCGGGCGCTAGCCAGATTTTTTATCCGGGGATTCTCTGCAATGGCCAATGGCAACGTCGAACGGTTTCTGGGTGGCTCGCCGCTCGGCGTGCTGGTCCGGCTGATCTTCATATCGCTGCTGGTCGGCGCGGGCATGGCCTTCCTCGGGATCTCGCCGCGAGCCCTCTACGAGGCGGTGGCGCGCTTCGTCCGCTCCATCGGAAATCTCGGATTCGGCGCGCTCAGCGAAGTCGGCCAGTGGGTCGTGGCCGGCGCGCTCATCGTCGTTCCGCTCTGGCTGCTGGCCCGGCTGTTCGCAGCGCGGCGCTGAAACCTGTTATTGGGAGCATAAGCGAAGCGATCCAGGGGACGTAGAGTCCGACGATTCTGGATCGCGTCGCTTTCGCTCGCGATGACGACGAGGCTAGAAGTCCTCGCCGCGCGCGACTGCCATGGCGTCGCGCCCGACGAGTTCGCCAATGGTCGAGACGCCGGCCTTCCTGGCCTCGGAAGCGAGCCCAGTCTTGATTTTGGCCACCAGTCCGGGGCCATGGAAGACCATGGCGGAGTAGAACTGCACGAGGTCGGCACCAGCCCTGATCTTCCCCAGCGCCGTCTGAGCGGAATCGACGCCGCCGACGCCGATCAGCGGGAACTGGCGTTCGACACGGAGGAAGGTTTCGGCGAGCATCCGCGTCGAGGGCGCAAACAGGGGGCGGCCGGACAACCCACCGGTTTCACCCTTGGAGGCGCTCATCAGGGAGGCCGGACGCGCGATCGTCGTGTTGGATACGATCATGCCGTCGATGCCGCGCTTGCGGGCGACCGAAACCATGCCGTCGAGCTCGGGCAATGTGAGATCGGGCGCGATCTTGAGCAGCATCGGCGTCTTGCGGCCGTTCATGGCGACTGCGTCGCGGGCCTCCAGCGCGCGCGCGACGAGATCGTCCAGCGCCGATTCCGCCTGCAGGTCGCGCAGGCCCGGCGTGTTGGGCGAGGAGACGTTGATGGTCAGGAAGTCCGCGACGGGGGCCAGGCGCCGGGCCAGGATCGCATAATCGGCAGCGCGGTCGGTCGAGTCCTTGTTGGCGCCGAGATTGACGCCGACCAGCCCGCCGCGCTTGCGCCGCGCGGCCAGGCGCTGCGCCACGGCCTCCATGCCCTCGCTGTTGAGGCCGTAGCGGTTGATGACAGCCTCGTCCTCGACGAGCCGGAACACGCGCGGGCGCGCATTGCCGGGCTGTGGCTGCGGCGTCACGCCACCGATCTCGACGAAACCGAAGCCGAGGCCAAGCGCCCCGTCGACCGCTTCGGCATTCTTGTCGAAGCCGGCTGCGAGCCCGACCGGATTGGAGAACGACAGTCCGAAGGCCGTCGTCGCGAGGATCGCGGCATCGGGCGCGGGCTTCAGCGCTGGCGCGGCAGCAAGTGCCACGACCGTCATGCGGTGCGCCGTCTCGGCATCGAGCTTGTGGATCAGGGGGCGGGCGAGATTGAACAGGGCGCCGATCACGCGACATCCTCCGGTACGAGATGAGCGCCGCCGGGAGCGGTCGGCAGGGATGAGATCCAGCGCGCGCTCTTGGGGTCAAGCGTGGCATAGAGATGCGGGAACAGGGCGGCGCCGCGCGAGGGCTCGTAGCGCATCGCGCTGCCGAGTTTACCGCCATCGACCGCGATCAGCAGCAGCTCGGTCTGCCCGGCGAAATGCCGTGCCAGCGTCTCGCGCACCTGTGCTCCGGTCGAGAAATGGATGTAGCCATCGGCGAGGTCGACGGGAGCGCCAGTGAAGCGGCCCGATAGCTCGGCTTCGCGCCATAGCGCTTCGGGGCAGATCTTGTAGATGAGCGGCACGGACAGCCTCGCCTGGTGATCGTCGCATCCGGCATAAACAGTGGCAGGAGCCTTCGGCAAATCTTATCGACATTCCAGCGAGAAACGGATTGAAATCTCATCAAATAGGGTATATTTCCTATTTCGATCGTCGCCAATCGGCAACATCAGCAACGAGGCTCCGCGGTGCTGTCACATGACCAGATCTGGGGCGCGATCGATGCGCTCGCTCAGCGCTACGGTTTCACCGCTTCGGGGCTCGCCCGCAAGGCGGGGCTGGACGCGACCACCTTCAATCGTTCGAAGCGTATCGGGCTAGACGGCCGCGAGCGTTGGCCCTCGACGGAGTCGATCGCGAAAATCCTGATCGCGACCGGCGCTTCGCTAGACGAGTTCATGAGCGTGGTGATGCGGCGCGGCCCGGCGCCCTCGCGCACGATCCCGCTGATCGGCTTCGCGCAGGCCGGTTCCGGCGGGTTCTTCGACGATGGCGGTTTCCCGGTGGGGACCGGCTGGGAGGAGGTCGCTTTCCCCGGCGTCGCCGACGAGAAGGCCTATGCACTCGAGATCGCCGGCGATTCGATGCTGCCGCTCTATCGCGATGGCGATACCATCATCGTCTCGCCGACCGCGACCGTCAGGCGCGGCGACAGGGTGGTGGTCAAGACGATCGAGGGTGAGGTCCTGGCCAAGCAGCTCAAGCGCCAGACGGCCAAGACGATCGAGCTCGCCTCGCTCAATCCCGAGCATCCCGACAGGGTTCTGAACCTCGACGACATCGCCTTCATGGCGCGGGTGATCTGGGCAAGCCAGTAGAACGGCCGGCTCCCCACGTCAGTTTCCGCTCTGCCTGCGCATTGGCAGCGTGACCTTGAACACCGCCCCCATGGGCGAGGGCTCGAGTTCGATCGTGCCGCCATGCAGGCGCACAAGCTCGGCTGCGATGGCGAGGCCAAGCCCCACGCCGCCGGGGGTGACCGAACCACGAAAGGCCTGGAACAGGTTTGCCCGCGCCCGCTCCGGCACGCCGGGCCCGTTATCGCAGACGCGCAGAACGGCGGCCCCGCCGGCTGCCTCCGCCTTCACGGCCAGCAGCGGCACGCCCTCTCCCTCCACGCCGGCCTGCGTCAGCGCCTGCACCGAATTGCGCATCAGGTTGAGCAGAACCCGCGCCATCTGGTCGGGGTCGCAGGGCAGGGTGAAGCTGGTCGGGACGTCGTTGGCGAAGCGCAGCTGTGCATTCTCCGGCAAGCCCAGCAATTCCGCCTGCTCGGCCACCAACTGGCGCAAGGACACGTCGCGCAGCACCGGTGTGGCCTCGGCCGCCCGGCCATAGACCAGCGTCGCCTGGCAGAAGTCGATGGCGCGCCCCAGCGTCGCGATCAGGCGCGGCGCGAAGCGCTTGATCTTGGGGTCGCGGCTCTCGATGAGCCGGTCCGACATCAGCTGTGCCGCGGCCAGCATGTTGCGCAGGTCGTGGTTGATCTTACTGACTGCCAGGCCGAGCTCGGCAAGATGCTTCTTGGTGCGCAATTCGCCCGCGAGCGTGCTCTGCATGCGCGCCAGCGCCCGCTCGGCCTCGCCGATCTCGTCGGCACGCAGCGAGGGCTCGAAGACCCGGCGCGGGTTCTCGGGGTCGACCTCGAACTCCATCACATTGGCCGCGAGCTGCCGGATCGGCTCGACGATCATCCAGTTCAGCGCGAGATAGACCAGCACCGCCGTCAGCCCCGAGATCAGCAGCGAGATCAGCAGCAGGTTGACCGAGAAGGAGAGCATGGCCCGTCGCAGCGGCGTCTCGTCAATGACGAGCTCGACGAAATCGGCTTCGCCCTTGGCCTGGCCGATGACGCGGATCGGCAGGTCATGCGGCGGCGTCGCCAGGACTTCGACCGCCTCGCGCAAGGCTGTCGTCCAGGTCATTGCGCGGAGATCGACTGTGCGCGCGACCTCGACCGGCATCGAATCCAGGCTGAGCAGCCGCCGCGCCCCGCCGACGCGGGCTGCGATTGCCCGGGCCCCCACGCCCATGAGCAGCCGCGCTTCGCTGCCTTCGGGCAGGCGATCATCGGGCGCGCCTTCCAGCACCAGAACTGCGACCTGCGCGGCGGCGAGCCGGTCATTGAGCCAGTTGAGCCGGAAATTCGCGACGGACGGCAGGTAGATCAGGACTTCCGCCAGCATCACGAATAGCACGGTCAGCAGCAGTAGCTTGGCCGAAAGGCCAAGCCGCGTCAGGCCGCGCGGTACGCTGACGGAGAGTTTGGTGGTGTCGAGATCCGGTTGAAGCATAAGGCCGCAGTCTAGCCGAAACGCCGGAGAAAGCCGATCAGCCGTCGAAGGCGCGGTTTTGCGGCCAAGGCCGCATAGAACGAGGTCGCCGCGCGTGTCGAAATCTCGGCGAAGGCCCCCGATGGCACGACCATGGCCGCCATGTCTTTGACCGAGAGACCTTTCTGCACGGCCAGGCACCAAGGCGCGATCAGGTCGCCGGCGCGTGCGCCGACGATGGTTGCGCCGAGGATCCTGCCGCGACGGTCGCAGACGAGCTTGATGAACCCGTCGCTTTCGCGCTCGGCCTGCGCGCGCTCGATCTCGGCATAGGGCCAGCGCAAGATGGTGAGGCCGCGCTGGCTCGTTCGCGCCTGCACTTCGGAAAGGCCGACGCTGGCAAGCTCGGGGTCGCAACTGGTCAGCCGCGGGATGAGGCGCGGCTCGAACCTCACCGGAAGGCGAAACAGCAGGTTTCGCAGCACAAGCCCGGCCTGATGGATGGCGCTGTGCCCGATTGGCGCTCCCATGCCAGGATCGGCGCAGCCGCCAATCGCGAAGACACGTCGGTTCTGCGCACGCAGGCTGCTGTTCACGATCACGCCTCCGCCAGTGCTCCCGACGCCCGCCATCTCGAGATCGAGCGCCTCGATATCGGGTCTACGTCCGGTCGCGATCAGCAGATGCGAGCCCTCGACAGCAAATTCGCTGTTCTCTCCCCGCGACAGCACCAACCTGACGCCCCCCTTGAGCGCCTCGGCACGCAGGAAGTTCGCCTGCTCGTGCAGGGCGATCCCCTCGCGAAGCAGGGCGCGCCTGACGAGGCCGACGGCTTCCGGATCCTCGTCTGACAGCAGGTTCCCGGATTCCACCAGCGTGACCGCGCTGCCGAGGCGTGCCATGGCCTGGGCTAGCGCGACCCCGGTCGCGCCGCCACCGAGGACCAGCAATCGCGCGGGCAGGCGGGCGACATCGAGCAGGCTCCCGGCTGTCAGCGTCGGTACAGCGTCGAGCCCGACGATATCGGGCATGACCGGCCGCGAGCCGGTCGCGATGACGAAGCGCCGTGCCTTGATCGCCTGCTCGCCGACCTTGACCGTGCTGCGGCTGACGAAGCGCGCTTCGCCCGAGATCACGGTGATGCCGAGTGCGCCCAGGCGCTCGGCTGTTTGATTGGCTGCAAGCGCCGAACCGGCGCGCTGCACATGGTCATGGACTCCGGCGAAATTGACCTGTGGCTCGGTGCCCGAGATGCCGTAGCGAGCGGCTCCACGCATTGCCTGCGCCCGGCTGGCTGCGGCGCGCAAGGCGGATGTTCGGGCCTCAAGGCGCGCGCCGCCCATGTTACCGCGCTCGACCAACACCACGGAGACGCCGAAGGCGGCCGCAGCGGTTGCCAGGGCGAGCCCGCCTCGGCCCGCTCCGATCACACAGATATCCGGCGTCAGCGCGGCGGCCCTCGCAGTCGCAGCCTGTGTCTCGCTCACGCCGTCCTCCGAATCTGCCAGCCTGATCACGCAGATGCGTGGCGGGGCGGGCGGAATCAAGGCCATGCCTTCGCACGGTCCATGCCATCCGGCCGGTCAGGCGATCCGGCGGTCCTGTTGGGGAAGGATATCCGACATCGGTTCGGGCCGTCCGAACAGATAGCCCTGCGCCCGCTGCGCGCCGAGCAACTGCACGGCGATGCGCTGCTGCTCGGTCTCGATGCCTTCGACCACCACGTTCATCGAGAGCCGTCGGGCGAGTTGGCAAACCGCTTCGATGATGGCCTTGGAGGCTTCGCTGGAATGCACGTTGCGGCTGAAGCTCTGGTCGATCTTCACCTGGGCGAAGGGGTAGGTCGAGAGGTAGGACAGCGACGAATAGCCGGTCCCGAAATCGTCGAGGGCGAAGCGCACGCCGAGCGCGCGCAGTTCGTCGATGACCGACAGCGTCGTCTTGTTGTCCTCGATCAGAAGCGATTCCGTGACCTCGAGCGTCAGGCGGGATGCCGGCAGGTTGGAGAGGATCAGCGCATGCTTGACGGTCTCGACGATGCGCCTGGGCTCGCGGAACTGCAGAGGCGAGATGTTGACGGAGACGCCGACGTCGTTGCCCCAGCGCACGCAGTCCCGGCAGGCCTGGCGGATCGCCCAATCACCCATCGCCGCGATCAGCCCCGACTGCTCGGCGATCGGGATGAAGATGCTGGGGGGCACCATGCCGCGCGTCGGGTGGCGCCAGCGCATCAGCGCCTCGCGGGTCACGATCTTCTGGGTCTTCAGGTCGATGATCGGCTGGTAGAACAGCTCCAGCGAGCCATCGGCGCTCGCTCCGCGCAGGTCAACCTCGAGTTCGTGGCGGTCGAGCATCTCCTCGGCCATGGCCGGGTTGAAGAATGTCAGCGTGTTGCGACCCGCCGCCTTGGCCTTGTAGAGCGCGGTATCGGCATGCCGCAGCAGGTCGGTGGGCGTCGTTCCGTCATCGGGCGCCATCGCGATGCCGATGCTGGCGGTGACGTAAACGCTCTTGCCGTCGACCTGGAACACCTTGCCCATGGTCTCGATCATGCGTTGAGCGACGCTGGTGACGATGGCGTGGCTCGCCGAAGGCAGGATCAGGAGGAATTCGTCGCCGCCGAAGCGCGCCAGCAGATCGCCGTTGCGTATCGCGCCGCGCAGGCGGTTGGCGGTCTCGGCCAGAACCTGGTCACCGATGTCGTGGCCGAGATTGTCGTTGACCTGCTTGAAGCCGTCGAGGTCGACATAGAGCAGCGCAAACGCCTCGCCGGTGCGCTCGTGGCGGCTGAAGGCGTCTGCGAGCTGGTTGTTGAGCTCGAAACGGTTGGCGAGGCCGGTCAGTTCGTCGAAGCGGGCCATCTGCTCGATGCGGGCTTCGGTGGCCTTGCGTTCGGTTGCGTCCTCGGTCAGCAGCAGGATGCCGCCTTCGGCCGCGGGCGCGATCGTGACGACGAGCACGCGCCCGGCGCGGGTGACGATCTCGCGGGTCGTCGTGACCTGCGTGTCCTGGACGGTGGCGAGCCCGCTGCGGATCTCGCGGACCTGGTCGGCGCCGATCACCTGTCGTTCGATCAGGAAGCGTGCGATCGCCGTCACCGGCGTGCCGGGCAGGGAGAGCGTCTCGGGAATGCCGTAAAGCGTCCGATAGGGCGCATTGCTGACGGCGATCTTGAGATCGCGATCGAACATCGCCAGCCCGTGGATCATCGTATTCAGGGCGGCATCGAGCGTCAGGTTCTGGGAATGCAGTGCGGTCGCCAGCGCCTTCGACTGCTTTGTGGCATCGCTCAGAGCCAACAGGTTGCGGTGAAGCGAGTTCGTGATCGCGATATTGGCCGCGAGGTACAGGAAGGCGAAGTAGCCGATATACTGGTAGTAGACGTTGTGGGCCTGAATCAGGCCGACGGCCATAGGCACGCAGAAGGCGAGCAACTGGACGGCCACGAATTTCGGCCGCCCGGCATTGCGCGACACATAGCCGGAGGCGAGCGCGATCGTCGAAGCGACGGATGTGATGTGGGCGGCGGGGTCGTCGGTGTGCGCCAGCGCCGCGTAGCAGCTATAGCCCAG
This sequence comes from Allobosea sp. P1_B10, assembly GCF_056406735.1. Lineage (NCBI taxonomy): Bacteria > Pseudomonadati > Pseudomonadota > Alphaproteobacteria > Hyphomicrobiales > Alloboseaceae > Allobosea > Allobosea sp. P1_B10. Next base: position 52,103 of record NZ_JBFTZP010000006.1, read on the forward strand.
CACGATGCTGAACACGGTCGCGCCGAGGAAATACTCGCGATCCCAGCGCCGGGTTTCGGCGAAATCGTCATTGGCGTGATCGCGCCTGCGATAGTTCACGACCGTCATCAGGCGGGCGATCACGATCAGCGTAACCAGGATCGTCAGGTTCAGAAACAGGTCGAGCCCGGTCGAGACCCAGCACAGGAACGGAGTCAGAATCCCGGCGATGCCGCCAGGAGTGATCGAGGCGGGGGACGAAAACAGCGAGCTGACAAGCAGCCGATAGCTGGGGAGGTCAAACTCCCCGCCAGCCTCAGCCTGTCCTCCTGTCAGCAATCGACCGATGGGGCCTGCCATCCACCTCTGCCTCTGCACGGCACGAGCGCACTTTGCGCTTCAACCACATTATCACAGCCGTGAGATTGATTTAGAGCAGCAGAAGTAAATGTTTGGTGTGGCCGGAGGAGAATCCAAGCAAGTTGCGGGCGGTCCTTTGATGCCCCTGCGGCAGATGCCGGCGCGTCAGGTGTTGAGTGCGGCGGAAAGTCCATTGCCGGCGGGCCGCTGATAGACCCGTGCCAGCATGCGATCCTGGGTTTGCGCGATCCGCTGCAGTTTCGAGATCGCGCTCGGATTGAGCCTGAGCATGCAGTTCGTCCAGATCTCGCCGAGATGCGCGAGTTCCTCGCGCAGGTCGCCGGCCCGGCGGTTGAAGGCCGAGAACAGCGCAGTCTTGGCGGCGTGGACCGGCAGCGAATCCGCGGCGTACTTCCGGATCCAGGCTTCCCCGGTCCCGCTCGGCACCACGGCTTCGAGCCCACCGGCCGCCATGAACGCGTTGGCGCTGAGCTCTTCGCCTGAGAGCAGCATCTGCTCGGCGGCGCGCGCGCCCATCCGGCGCGACAGGATCGCGACCGCCGTGATCGGGAAATGGTTGAACTTGATCTCGGGGTAGACGAACGAGGCCTGTTCCTCCGCGATCATGATGTTGCAGGAGCGGGGGGCGTCGATGCCGCCGCCGATCGCCTTGGCGTGGATCGTCGACATCGTCACGACCAGCCCGTTGAGCCCGCTGGCATTGGCGACCGCGCCTTCGATCGAAAGCTTTGCATATTCCGCCAGGGCGGCCCGGTCGTTCTTGGCCAGGCAATCGAGATAGAAATCGAGATCGCCGCCCAGCGTGAAGAAGGGGCCGACGCCGCGGAAGGCGAGGAACCGCACCGGGGCGCGATGATACTGCTCCGGCGCACCCCACAGCGCCATGATCGCCTGCTGCACCTTGCCGAGGCTGTCGAGCAACTGGAGGGTGAAGACGGGCTTCAGCTCGGGCTTGATCGTGACCCAAAGGGTCTGGATCTCGGGCTCATAGGCCAGCTGGACTTCGGGCAGGAACCCCGCCCGGCGCCGGATCGCATCGATGACTTCACAGTTGTCGGGGTCGGAGGCAGTGGTCGGGTGGACGGCTTGGGCAAGAGATTGAAGCATGCCTCGGATCCCGTGTTGCTGTGCAGCAATTGAATAAAATGCAGGGTAATCGAAGTTAACGAACTGTAAACGCAATCCCTTAGAAATGGTTAATTTCGTTAGGTTTTGTCCTTAACCGGCTATGTTGCGTTGCGGTGTGGAGCGAAGCCGGCCGGTGGCTGAAGGCACGCAAATCGCGTGCAAGATCGCGGCATGCTGTGGTCGGGGAAAAACGTTCTCGCCAGCGCCGGAATCGGCTGGGCTTTCGAGCTTCAGACAGCTCCGGTTCGGGCGATTATCCTCGGAGGGCTCGACGGTGTCGCGAAAGCGGCGAGGGCGCCCGGGCGCAATGTCCCGATCCGACACGCAACCGTGCCGGATGCTGCGCGGCGCCGGGACGGTGCACTTGTCCAAATGAATCGGCCCGGTTAAGCCATATGCCGCGATTCCGCCGTGTTCCCAGCGTTGAAGCGTGACGTCGAGTTGATGCCGTGGACAGCAGACCAACCGTAGACGAGGAAAGACGGGCACGGCTTGCCGCCGCCCTTCGCGAGAACCTGAAGCGCCGCAAGGCGCAGGCTCGCGCTCGCCGGGTGGACGAAGCGCCAGCGCAGGAGCCGGCGTCACAAACCCAGGCCGAGTCCCCCCGGTCCTGACCCTCTCACGAACCGCCCGGCATTCGCCGCGTCAGGCCCTGCAGGACATATAGATGGACAAGATTCGCATCACCGGCGGCCAGGCCCTCAATGGCAGCATCCAGATTTCGGGTGCCAAGAACGCCGCGCTGCCCCTGATGATCGCCAGCCTGCTGACCGACGAGACGTTGACGCTGGTGAATGTGCCGCGGCTCTCCGATGTCACGGCGCTCTCGCGTATCCTGTCGAATCAGGGCGTCGACCGCACCGTCGCCGGCAAGCGCATCGGCCAATCCGCCGAGAGTGGCCAGACCATGTCGCTGACGGCGCGCCAGATCACAGATACCTGTGCGCCCTACGAACTGGTCTCGACCATGCGAGCGAGCTTCTGGGTGATTGCACCGATCCTGGCCCGCATGGGCGAGGCCAAGGTCTCGCTGCCGGGCGGCTGCGCCATCGGCACGCGTCCGGTCGACCTTCTGCTCATGGCGCTCGAGAAGCTCGGCGCCGAGATCGTCATCGAGAACGGCTATGCATTGGCGCGCGCCCCCAAGGGCCTGCGCGGCGCCGAGATCGATTTCGCGAAGGTGACGGTCGGCGGCACTCACACCGCGCTGATGGCGGCCGTGCTGGCGAGGGGCACAACGGTCATCAATAACGCCGCGCGCGAACCCGAGGTCACCGATCTCGCAGCCTGCCTCACCAAGATGGGCGCTAAGATCGAGGGCGCTGGAACCTCCCGCATCGTCGTGACCGGCGTGGCACGCCTGGGCGGCGCGCATCACGCGGTCCTGCCGGACCGGATCGAAACCGGCACCTACGCCATGGCGGTGGCCATGACCGGCGGCGACGTCATGCTGGAAGGCGCACGCCCCGACCTGCTTCAGTCGGCGCTCGATGCGCTGACCCAGGCCGGCGCCGAGATCACCGCGACGAATGAGGGCATCCGCGTCCGCCGCAACGGCCACGGCATCGACGCCGTCGACATCGACACCGATCCTTTCCCGGGCTTCCCCACCGACCTGCAGGCGCAGTTCATGGCGCTGATGACCCGGGCCAAGGGCACGTCGCGCATCCGCGAGACCATCTTCGAGAACCGCTTCATGCATGTGCAGGAACTCGCGCGGCTGGGCGCCAAGATCCGCCTCGACGGCGATGTCGCCCATGTCGAGGGTGTCGCGAAGCTCACGGGCGCGCCGGTCATGGCCACCGACCTGCGCGCCTCTGTCTCGCTCGTCATCGGCGGTCTGGCTGCCGAAGGGGACACCACGATCAACCGCGTCTACCATCTCGACCGCGGTTTCGAGGCGCTGGAAGCCAAGCTCAGCCGCTGCGGAGCCGCCGTTGAGCGCATCAGCGGTTGACGGCAGCGCGCAGCCTCGCCAGAACTCGGCGATGCCAAAGGATGTCGCAGAACCGCTTAAGCTGATCGCGCTCGATACGGACGATCTCGCGATCGTCTCGGCGCATCTCCAGGACGCTGTCCTGAAGGTGGCCGATATCGCATATCTGCCAACCGAGAAGCGCTTTGCCCTGGCGGCAAGGCGTTTCGACTGGCAGGGCGTGCCGGCCGGCCAGCGCAGGCGCCGTCTCGCGGCGCTTCATTTCGACCGCGTCGCGGCCGCCCGCAGCACGAAGATCGACCCCGCGGTTCCCGGCGCGATCCTCAATTTGCTGGCGATCACCTTCGAGGCGCAGGATGCGCCCGCCGGTATCGTGACCCTGCACTTTTCCGACGGCGCCGCGATCCGCCTCGATGTCGAGTGCATCGAGTCCCAGATGAAGGATCTCGGGCCGATATGGGAAGCCGTGGCCACGCCCGGTCACCCCGACGACGCCTGACCCTCCAGACCATTATTCAGGATTTTACGATGCCGATCAGGCTCGACGACAGGAGTGCGTCCTTCGAGGCTGCGTTCAAGGATCTGCTCGGCGCCAAGCGCGAGGCCTCCGAGGAGGTCGATCGCGTCGTGGCCGACATCATCGCAGAGGTCCGTGGGCGCGGGGACTCGGCCGTCATCGACTACACCAGCCGGTTCGACAGCCTCGACCTGACGCCAGGCACCCTGCGCGTCAGCGAAGCCGAGATCGACGCAGCCGTGGCTGCCTGCTCTCCGGAACTGCTGGCCGCGCTCGAGACGGCGCGCAGCCGCATCGAGGCCTATCACGCCCGCCAGAAGCCGCAGGATGCCTGGTTCTCGGATGAGGCAGGTGTGGAGAGCGGCTGGCGCTGGAGCGCGATCGAGGCCGTTGGCCTTTACGTTCCCGGCGGCACGGCGAGCTACCCGTCCTCGGTCCTGATGAACGCGATTCCCGCAAAGGTCGCCGGCGTCCCGCGCGTCGTCATGGTCGCGCCGACGCCGCGCGGCGAGACCAACCCGCTGGTGCTGGCGGCTGCCCGGCTGGCCGGTGTCGACGAGGTCTATCGCATCGGCGGCGCGCAGGCCGTGGCGGCTTTGGCCTATGGAACGGACTCGATCGCGCCGGTGGCGAAGATCGTCGGGCCCGGCAACGCCTATGTCGCCGCCGCCAAGCGCCGCGTCTTCGGGCAGGTCGGCATCGACATGATCGCCGGCCCCTCGGAGGTGCTCGTCATCGCCGACAGGACCGCCAATCCCGAATGGATCGCGGCCGATCTGCTGGCGCAGGCGGAACATGATGTCTCGGCCCAGTCGATCCTGATGACCGATGATGCTGCCCTTGCCGAGGCGGTCGAGAAGGCGGTGCTGGCGCAGCTCAAGACCCTGCCGCGCGCGGAGATCGCGGGCCGCAGCTGGGCCGAGTTCGGCGCGATCCTGCTGGTCTCGGACCTCGAAGCCGCGGTGCCGCTGGTCGACCGGCTGGCGCCGGAGCATCTCGAGATCATGACTGTCGATCCCGACCGGCTCTCGGCAAAGATCCGCAATGCCGGCGCGATCTTCCTCGGCGGGCATACGCCCGAGGCGATCGGCGACTATGTCGGCGGCCCCAACCACGTCCTGCCGACAGCGCGTTCGGCGCGCTTCTCGTCGGGCCTTGGCGTAGTCGATTTCATGAAGCGGACCTCGTTGCTGAAATGCGGTCCGGAGTCGCTGCGCGTGCTGGCGTCCGCCGCGACGCAACTTGCCGAGGCGGAGGGCTTGCAGGCGCATGGTCGTTCCGTGACCATCAGACTGAACCTGTAGGCGGCAATCACGATCGGAGGCGGCATGTCCGACGACAGCGCGAAGGTTGAAACCAGTTGCCTGATCGGCGTGACGCTGGACGAGGCCTCGCTCGGTCGCGGCTCGCCCGACCAGGAGCACGAGCGCGCGATTGCGATCTACGACCTGATAGAGCGCAATCATTTCGCTCTGCCGGACCAGGAATGCGGGCCTTATATCGCCCATCTCGCTCTGGTCGAGCGCCGGCTCGCCTTCGAGATCCGACGCGCGGACGGTGCGCCGATCGTGACCCATCTGCTGTCACTGACGCCGTTCAAGCGGATCATCAAGGATTACGCGATGGTGTGCGAGAGCTATTACGCCGCCATCCGCACCGCCACCCCGGCGCATATCGAGTCGATCGACATGGGCCGTCGCGGGCTCCATGACGAGGCCGCCGGCATTCTGGCGGACCGCCTCGCCAACAAGGTCGAGGTTGATTTCGACACGGCGCGGCGCATCTTCACCCTGATCTACGCCCTGCACTGGAAGGGCTGAAGCTTGGAGCTGGCGGCGCCGCACAAGGTCCAGAGCGTGCTGTTCATGTGCGCGCAGAATGCCGTTCGCTCGCCGATGGCCGAGGCGATGGCCAAGCACTTCTTCGGCAAGTCGATCTATGTCCAGTCGGCGGGCGCGCGGCGCGGCGAGGTCGATTCCTTCGCTTTGACCGTGCTCGACGAGATCGGGATCGATGCCCACAAGCACAAGCCGAAATCGATCGAGGAGTTGGAGGAGTGGGAGGGCCTGAACTTCGATCTCATCGTCTCGCTCTCGCCGGAAGCGCACCACAAGGCGCTCGACCTCACCCGCACTGTGGCTGCCGAGGTCGAGTACTGGCCGACGGTCGATCCCACGGCCGTGCAGGGCTCGCGCGAGCAGAAGCTCGAGGCCTATCGCGCCGTGCGCGACGGGCTGATGCAGCGGATCAAGGCGCGGCTGAGGAGCTAGACGCGCCCGCGTTCGCCGCTCAGCGCACCAGCACCGCCCCGCCGCAGCGCACACCGCTGACCCAGCTGTCGGCCTGGCCCAGTCCGATGCCGAGCGTCCCCAGGACCGCGTTGAGCAACTGGTCGATCGGCGTGGCCGCGCCCCCGACGATGCCGTTGACGAGGTTGCCGATCCCCCCGAGATCAAGGCCCAGCCCGAGCAACTCGACCTTGAGATTCAGGTCGCCGAACAGGCGGCCGAGTAACGTCGCGATGAAGTTCTGCGTCGAGGTCGTGCGCTTGTCGCCTCGCAGGATCTCCGCATAGTTGAAGCTGACCGGCGTCTCGGCGAGGTTCGTCATCGTCACGTGAGCCCGGACGGTGACTTTGGCCAGCCCTGCGACGTTGAGCAAAGCCACGGCCGGAGGGTTGGGGGCCGAGGTGAAGTTGTTGAACTCGGCCATCGAAACCTGCCCGATCCAGGCGTCGACCACCGCTGGCGTCACGCCCAGCGTGACACGCGATGTCGAGACGTCGCCCGGGCTGCACTGCACGCTCGACAATTTGGCCGTGGCGGCTGCGAGTTCGAGGTAGAGCGGCAATCTCACCAGAGAGGCCTGGCCCGAACCGACAAGGTCGATGGTCAGGAGCAGCCTTGTCTGAGCCGTATGAACGCTGGCACCGGCCCGCCCGACGCTGACCATGCTGGTGCCGACCGGCCGCTCGCCGATGCCGAGCTTGAGCGTGACCGCAGCGATGCCGGGAAGGTTCACGCCCAGCCCGACATCGATCTGGCGGGCGCCGTTGGAGATCTGCGCGATGGCCGAGACGAGATCCAGCGCGGACAGCGATGCAGCGAGCGGTTGGGGGCTCGAAAGCGGCGTGCTTCCGGCAGGCCCGAAGGAGATCAGCTTGCCGAGATCCACGCGCTGCGACGCGTTGCTGCGCGGGATGGCAAGGTGAACGAGGGCGTTTCTGGCGGTCGCGGTGCTGGTCGGGTTACCGAGCCCGGCATCGACAGCGGCTGCAAGAAGATCGCCAAGACGGACATTCGCCTTAAGCACGTCATCGAAGGTCACGGCACTGAGATTGAGCCGCGTCGCCAGGATCTTGGAGAATGCGAAGAGGTCGATGCGTGCTTTCGCCAGCGCCTCGTAGTCCATCACGGAGAGGGAGATGCCGCCGCCGAGCAGCCCGCCGAGCAGGGCGTTCAGCACGCCCCCTTCGAGCTTGACCAGGCGCGAGCCGATGGCGAATGCGGCCTGTGCATCCTGTGCCGCGATCGCGGTGCTGCCGATCGGCACTTCGCCGTTTTCGAGGGTGGACTGCGAAGCCGAGGCCGGCTTGATGAGACCGCCGATCTCGGGGGCGGCCATCAGCACGCGTCCCAGGATCATCGAGGTCACGCTGCGCATCTCGACCCGGACCGCGTTGGCGCTCGCGGCCGAGCCGGGCGTGAACCTGCGATCGGGAGGCGTGGCAGGGTCGTCCTTGTAAATCCCGTGAGTCACGGCCCGGACGTTCGTTCCCGTGAAGCCGTTGCTCGTGGCTGCGGCTTGCGCGGCCGCCATCGCGCGAGGCAGGTCGCTGGCGGCGGCCAGCGCGGCGAGGTCATTGGCTGTCTGTTGCCGCCGCTTCTCGTAGAAGAAGCTGCCGAAATCGATGGCCAACGCGCCAAAGCCAAACAGGGCGACGAGCGAAATCGCGAAGATGATAGTGACGCCGCCGCGCTTGTTCCGTAGCAGCGCCAAGACATTGCCGAGCAAAGAGGCCTCCTGGGTGAAATGCAACTGGGTGCCGGTCAGTACCCGCCGCGTTGGACAACGGCCCGGCGCTCGATCTGGGGTGGAGGCAGCGCGACCAGCGACGCGAAGTTCGCAAACACCGTGTCCGTCATGTCGTAATGGATCGCGACTTCGAAGGTCTGGCGCGGCGGGCCGCTCTGCGCTGTGGTGACCCGCAGCTTGGCGGGGTCGAGCAGGGCGTATGAACCCAGGCTGGCGGCGACGAATTCGCGCGCTATCGACTCGCGCTCGGAGTCCGTGATTCCGGCGACCGAGGCGCGGGCTGCTTCAGCCGCGATCTGCTGGACACCATGATAGACACCAAAGACATAGCCGAAGGCTATGATCGCGAAGAGCATCAAGAGCAGGATCGGCCCGATAAATGCGAATTCGACAGCATTCGCGCCAGCCTGGCAGTCTCGGAAACGCTGGAGTGTGCGTATCATGGCGAGTACATCCATATAGGCAGAATGGCCTATGCCTTATGATACAACCTGAAATTGTTGCGATCCGGTAAATCTGCTCGACTGCATCCTCGACGTCCGCGCGCGAAAACGCCCCGCGGTCGCTGGGTGCCTTATCGTCATCGTAACGAGGTGTTCTGGTCGCGGAGCCCGCTACCAGGGGTTGCCGGGACCTATCGCGCCGAGACCGAGCCAGGCCGCTATCGAGGCTGCGATGTCCGAAAAGCTTTCGCGCCGCCCGATGCTGCGTGGCTCGACATCCGGGCCGAAAGCCAGGATCGGGACATGCTCGCGCGTGTGGTCGGTGCCGGGCCAGGTCGGGTCATTGCCGTGGTCGGCGGTGATCACGCCGAGGTCGCCGGGCTTCAGGAGGGCCTCGAGGCGAGGCAGCATCGCGTCAAAGGCCTCGAGCGCCGCCGCATAACCCGACACATCCCGCCGATGCCCGAACTCGGTGTCGAAATCGACGAGATTGACGAAGCAGAAGCCGCCATCCGGCAACTGGGCAAACGCCTGCAGCGCCGCGTCGAACATGGCGTCATTGCCGAACGGCTTGATCTCGGTGCCCGTCGCGCGATGGGCGAAGATGTCGCCGATCTTGCCGACGGTGACGACCGCCCGGCCGTGCGCCGTCGCCCGGTCGAGCAGGGTCTCGCCGGGTGGAGGGATGGCGAAATCCTTGCGGTTTCCGGTGCGGGTGAAACCGCTCTCGGGCGTGCCCAGGAAGGGCCGGGCGATGACGCGGCCGATGCGCAGGGGATCGACGATCGGACGCAGCCTGCGGCACAGCTCGTATAGCCGCTCCAGCCCGAAATGCTCCTCATGCGCGGCAATCTGCAAGACCGAGTCGACTGAGGTGTAGCAGATCGGCTGGGACGTCCGGATATGCTCGACGCCGAGCTCTTCAATGATTGCGGTGCCCGAGGCGTGCTTGTTGCCGAGGATTCCCGGCACCTCGCCGGCGCGCATGATCGCGGCGACGAGGTCCGGCGGGAACGAATTCTCGAGCTCTGTGAAGTAGCCCCATTTGAACGGCACCGGGCAGCCGGCGATCTCCCAATGGCCGGACGGGGTGTCCTTGCCCTGGCTGATCTCGACGCCATAGCCGTACTGGCCAGTCGGGACCGCTGGCTTGCGTACGCCCGCAATCGGCTGCCCTGTCGAAGCCTCGCAGGCATGGGCAAGGCCGAGCCGCACCAGATTGGGAATATGCAGCGGGCCGGAGCGCAGCCCATCTCGATCGCCTCGTCCCTCGGCACAGGCTTGCGCGATGTTTCCGAGCGTATCGGCGCCGGCGTCGCCATAGAGATGAGCGTCCTGCGCGCCACCGCAACCGACGGAGTCGAGCACGATCAGGATGGCGCGCGCCATCGCGTCAGTCCTTGACGGCAGCCGTGCCGACCGGCTCGAGATTGAGCGCGGCGGCGAGCAGGGCCTGGGTATAGGGCTCGCGCGGCCTGGCGAAGATCTCCTCGGCCGGCCCTTCCTCGACCACCTTGCCGTTCTGCATCACCACGACCCGGTGCGACAGCGCACGCACCACCTTCAGGTCGTGGCTGATGAAGAGATAGCCGAGCTTGCGGCGGGCCTGGAGGTCGCGCAGCAGGTCCACGATCTGGGCCTGCACCGACATGTCGAGTGCAGAGGTCGGCTCGTCCAGCACCACGAATCTCGGATTGAGCGCCATGGCGCGCGCGATCGCGATGCGCTGGCGCTGGCCGCCGGAGAACTCGTGGGGATAGCGGTCCATGGCGGAGGGATCGAGCCCGACATCGCTGAGAGCGCGGGCCACGATTTCCCGCCGTTGCACGTAAGTCAGATCGCTCTGCTGCACCGTCAGCCCTTCCGCGACGATGTCGGCGACCGACATGCGCGGCGACAGCGAACCGTACGGATCCTGGAAGACTACCTGCAAATCCCCGCGCTTGGGGCGGACCTGCGAACTCGTCAGCCCATCGAGCCTGTCGCCGAGGAAGACGATCGGTCCCTCGGACGAGATCAGCCGCAGGATCGCGAGCCCCAGCGTGGTCTTGCCGGAGCCGGATTCGCCGACGACGCCGAGTGTTTCGCCTTCCCGGACCTGGATGGTGATGCCGTCGACCGCCTTCACATGGCCGGTGGTGCGGCGCAGGAAGCCCGACTTGATCGGGAACCAGATCTTCATCGGTCCGGCTTCGAGCAGCGTCGCGGCATCCGCCGCGATCGGCTCCGGCCGTCCCTTGGGCTCGGCCGCGAGCAGGCGCCTGGTATAGTCGTGCTGCGGATTGTCGAAAATCTCCGCGACCGGCCCCTGCTCGACGATTTTACCCTTCAACATCACGCAGACCCGATCGGCGATGCGCCGGACGATGCCGAGGTCATGGGTGATGAACAGCATCGCCATGCCGAGGCGGCCCTGAAGCTCCTTCAGCAGTGCCAGAATCTGCGCCTGCACGGTGACGTCGAGCGCCGTGGTCGGCTCGTCGGCGATCAGCAGTTCCGGCTCGTTTGCGAGCGCCATCGCGATCATCACGCGCTGGCGCTGCCCGCCCGAAAGCTGGTGCGGATAGGCATCGAGCCGGCTTTCCGCATCGCGGATGCCCACCAGCGCGAGCAGTTCCAGCGTGCGGGCGCGCGCTGCATCGCCGCGCAGGCCCTTGTGCAGTTCCAGGATCTCGCCGATCTGCCGCTGGATCGTATGCAGCGGGTTGAGCGAGGTCATGGGCTCCTGGAACACCATGGTGATGTCGTTGCCGCGCACCCTGCGCATCGCGTCCTCATCGGCAGCGATCAGGTCCTGGCCGTTGAACAGCACCGCGCCCGAGGGGTGATACGCGGCCGGATAGTTCAGGAGCTTCAGGATCGAGAGCGCCGTGACGGACTTGCCCGAGCCGGATTCGCCGACGATCGCCAGCGTCTCGCCTTTGGCGATTTCGAAGGACACACGGTCGACGGCCAGAGACTCGCGCCCGCCCTGGCGGAAGGCGACGGACAGATCCTGGACGGAAAGGAGGGGGGAGGAGGTCAAGCGAACGTCTTCCTCGGGTCAAAAGCGTCCCGCACGGCTTCGCCGATGAAGATCAGCAGCGAGAGCATCAGCGCGATCACCACGAAGCCGGAGAGCCCGAGCCAGGGCGCCTGCAGATTCGACTTGCCCTGCGCCAGCAATTCGCCCAGCGACGGCGATCCCGGCGGCAGGCCAAAGCCCAGGAAGTCGAGCGAGGTCAGCGTCGTGATCGAGCCGTTCAAGATGAAGGGCAGGAAGGTGAGCGTCGCCACCATCGCATTGGGCAAGAGGTGCTTGACCATGATGGCGCGGTTGGAGAGCCCGAGCGCGCGGGCTGCGCGAACGTACTCGAAATTGCGCGCGCGCAGGAATTCCGCCCGGACGACGCCCACAAGCGCCACCCAGGAGAACAGCAGCAATATGCCGAGCAGCACGAAGAAGCTCGGCGTGATGATCGCTGCCACGATGATCAGGAGGTAGAGCGCGGGTATGGAGGTCCAGATCTCGATGAAGCGCTGGAAGATCAGGTCGGTCCAGCCGCCGAAATAGCCCTGGATGGCGCCGGCAGCGATGCCTATTACCGAGGAGATCGAGGACAGGATCAGTCCGAACAGGATCGAGATGCGGAAGCCGTAGATCAGCCGGGCCACCACGTCGCGCCCCTGGTCGTCGGTGCCGAGCCAGTTCCATTCGAGGTCGCGGCAGGTCGAGCCGCCGGTGCGTTCCGCAATCCCCTTGCACTGCGCGTCCTTGAGCATCCAGGTCGGTGGGGCGGGGGCGGGGACAGGCAGATCGAGGTTATGCGTGCGGTAGGAGTAGCGGATCAGTGGCCAGATGGCCCAGCCGTTCGCGTCGATCTCCTTGGCGATGACGGGGTCGCGATAGTCGGTCGTTGCCAGGAAGCCGCCGAACTTCTCCTCAGGGTAGTTCACCGCGATCGGGAACAGCCACTCGCCCTTGTAGCGCACGATCAGCGGGCGATCATTGGCGATGAACTCGGCGAAGAGCGAGAGCACGAACAGCGTCAAGAACAGCCAGAGCGACCACCAGCCGCGCTTGTTGGCCTTGAAGTTGTTGAGCCGGCGCCGGTTGATCGGCGAGAGTTTCAACCAGCCCTTGCTGGTCTCGACGGGGGCCAGCGGCGCATCGCTGCGCAAGGCAGGCGGGGGAGGGGCGAGCAGCGTATCGCTCATGCGCTCAAGCCTCCCGCGTCTCGAAATCGATGCGGGGGTCGACCCAGGTATAGGTCAGGTCGGTGATGAGATGCACGACGAGGCCGATCAGCGAGAAGATGTAGAGATTGGCGAAAACGACGGGGTAGTCGCGATTGACGATCGCCTCGAAGGACAACAGGCCGAGCCCGTCGAGCGAGAAGATCGTCTCGATCAGCAGCGAGCCGGCAAACAGCGCGCTGACGAAGGCGCCGGGAAATCCGGCGATCACGATCAGCATGGCGTTGCGGAAGACATGGCCATAGAGCACGCGCCGCTCCGACAGCCCCTTCATCCGGGCGGTCAGGACATATTGCTTGCGGATCTCGTCGAGGAAGGAGTTCTTGGTCAGCAGCGTCGAGGTCGCGAACGCGCCGAGCGCCATAGCCGTGACAGGCAGTGCGATGTGCCAGAGGTAATCGACAGCCTTGCCGAACAGGCCAAGCTCTTGCCAGTTCTCGGAATGCAGGCCCCGCAGCGGGAACAGTTGCCAGAACGAGCCACCGGCGAACAGCACGATCAGCAGGATTGCGAACAGGAACCCGGGGATTGCGTATCCGACGATGACCACGGCTGATGTCCAGGTGTCGAAGCGCGAGCCGTCCCTGACGGCCTTGCGGATGCCGAGCGGGATCGAGATCGCATAGGAAAGCAGCGTCATCCACAGGCCCAGCGAGATCGAGACCGGGAGCTTCTCCTTGATCAGTTGGAGCACGGGCGCATCGCGGAAATAGCTGCGGCCGAAATCGAAGCGGATGTAGTCGCCGAGCATCTTCAGGAAGCGCTCATGGGCCGGCTTGTCGAAGCCGAACTGCTTTTCGAGCTCCTTGATGAAGGCGGGGTCGAGGCCCTGAGCGCCGCGATAGGACGAGTTGGAATCGCCGCCCATCTGCGCGCCGGCATCGCCTCCCTGGCCGCCGCCAACGCGGTCGGACGCACTGCCGGCATTCGGGTTCTGCAACTGCGCGATCACGCGCTCGACCGGCCCGCCGGGCGCGAACTGCACGATCACGAAGGAAATCAGGAGGATGCCGAACAGGGTCGGAACCATCAGCGCAATGCGCCGGGCGATATAGCTCAGCATGCGTGCGCCCGACCCTTGATGCGTCGATCGTCATTGCGAGGAGGCGGAGCCGACGAAGCTACCCAGGGGCGGAAACGCTCTACGCCTCCCTGGATCGCTTCGCTGTGTTCGCAGGGACGGCGAGCCAGGCGAAGCCTCGCAGCTGCTGGAGCGAGCATCATCACGCTTTTCCGATCCGCTTCGCCTTTTCGGCGTCGAACCACCAGGTCGAGGGCGCGCCGGAGCCGAATTTCGGCTTGGTCTGAGGCCTGTCGTACATGTCCCAGTAAGCGATCAATTCGTTGGGGTTCCACCACATCGGGATCCAGTAGCGGCCCGCGCGCAGCAGCCGGTCGAGCGCCTTGGCGGCGACCACGACCTCGGCATAGCTGTCGGCCTGGCCGATCCGCTCGATCATCGCATCGATGGCAGGGTTGGCGATGCCGCCGACATTGCGTGATCCGCGCGTCTTGGCCGCCTCCGACCCGTAGACGACCCGCATGGTGTCGCTGGGAATCGCGCTGCCCCCCATCGCCCGGCTGATCACGTCGAAGTCGAACTCGTCGAGCCGACGCTGGTATTGCGCGCCATCGACGATGCGCGAGGTCGCGTTGATGCCGAGCCGCTTTAGGTTGGCCTGGAAAGGCTGGGTATGGGGCTGCAGCGCCGGCTGCGAATCCAGGAACTCGATCTCGAAGGGCTGGCCGTTGGGCAGCTTCAGCACATTGCCGTCACGCTTGCAGCCGGCTTCGCGGAACATCTCGTCGGCGCGCCGCAGCAGGGCGCGGTCGCTGCCGGAGCCATCGCTGACCGGTGGCATCCAGGGCTCGCCAAAGACCTCGTCGGGCACCTTGCCGCGTAGGGGCTCGAGCAGGGCCAACTCCTCCGCCGAGGGCTTGCCCACGGCCTTGGAGTCCGAGTTCTCGAAGTAGGATGTCAGGCGGGAATAGGCGCCGAACATGATGTTCTTGTTGGTCCACTCGAAGTCGAAGCACAGGCCCAGTGCCTCACGGATGCGCGGATCGGCGAACTTGTCGCGGCGCAGGTTGAAGACCCAGCCTTGCGTGCCTGTCGGGTCGGTCTTGGGCAGGGCCTCCTTCTTGACCTTGCCCTCATGCAGGGCCGGGAAATCGTAGCCCGTGGCCCAGATCCGCGCGGTGAACTCTTCCTGGAAGGTGATGATGCCGCTCTTGAAGGCCTCGAACGCGACCTGGCGGTCCCGGAAATACTCCCAACGCACCCGGTCGAAATTGTTGGTGCCGATATTCACGGGCAGGTCCTTGCCCCAGTAGTCGGCGACACGCTCGAACTCGATGAAACGGCCCTGCTCGAGTCGGCCGACCTTGTAGGCGCCCGAGCCCAACGGCGGCTCCAGTGTCGAGGCCCCGAAATCGCGGGTTGACCAGTATTTTTCCGAGAACACCGGGAGTCCGGCTACGACGAGATGCAGGTCGCGGCTGCGCTTGGGCGAGAACTGGACGATGACGATGTCGTCGCCCTCTGCTTTCGCGGAAGTCAGCTCGTTCAGCATGAGCCGGTACGAAGGGTGCCCCTTGCTCTTCAGCAGGTTCATCGTGAAGGCGACGTCGCCGGCGGTCACGCGCGAACCATCATGGAATTTCGCCTCCGGTCGCAGACGGAAGCGATAGGTCAGCTTGTCGTCCGAGATCGCGACGCTCCTGGCCAGCAGGCCGTAAAGCGAGCCGGGCTCATCGCCCGACCCGGCCATCAGGCTGTCGAAGCAGGCATCCATGCCCGCTGCGCCGTCGCCCTGCAGCACGAAGGTGTTCAGGGTGTTGAAGGTGTCGAAGCTCTGGTTGCCGCCGGCGCGTTTGATCTGGATCGTCAGCGTGCCGCCCTTGGGCGCCTTCGGATTAACGTAGGCGAAATGCGGGAAGTCGGGCGGCAGTGCAAGCTCGCCGAACGTCGAGAGCCCGTGAAGTTCTGCGTCCCGCGCCATGGCCCCACCGCCCAGTGACGGCAGGCTCGCGGCAGCGGCGGCGACGCCACCTGCTTCGAGCAGCCTGCGGCGGGTGATGCGCATTGCCATGGGCTCTCGTTCTCCACTGATTCGCTGCCGCATGATGTCGTGCCCGGACAGCTTTCGCCAATCATCAGCGAGATCTGCCTCATGGTGAGGGCAAGAGCGTGGCGCTCGCAAGCAAAAGCCGGGCGCGAAGGCCCGGCTCCATGCAATTCTGCGCGCGTCGGATCGACGCAAGCGATCAGGGCTTCGGCAGCGGCTTGGGCGCGTCCGAGAGGGTGTTGAGATAGGCGACGACATCGGCGCGGGTTTCAGGCTTGCTGATTCCGGCGAAGGCCATGATCGTGCCCGGGACATAGGCCTTCGGGTTCTTGATGAAGTGATCGAGGCCGTCGGCGTCCCAGGTCTTGTCGGTGCGGCCCTTCATGGCGGCCGAGTAGCCGAAGCCTGCGGCCGAACCTTCGTTGCGGCCATAGACGTCGTAGAGATGCGGGCCGACCTTGTTGGCGCCGCCCTTCTCGAAGGTGTGGCAGGCCTTGCAGGCGGCCACGGCCTTCTCGCCCTTGGCCGGATCGGCCTTGGCGAGGCGCACGGCGATCGGCTCTTCGACAGCGGCCGCAGCGGCGCCGCCGCCGGCAGCCGCAGGCTCTTCGCTCGCCAGCTCATAGCCGGGCACAACCGGCTTCTTCGGCGCGAAGACAATGCCGGCAATCATATTCAAGCCCAGAGCCACCAGCAGTGTGGAAAGCACCGCGCCTGCAATCTTGTTGGTTTCGATGTCCATCGTATCCGAACCCTCGGCCCCAACGACGCGCAACGCGCGGGAGGCAACACAGCGCTTCGACCGGAGTCTTGAAAGGCTCCAGCCTTAGGCCGTTGCTTAACCGCTTTGCGCGCTGCAATGCAACTCGTATAAGCACGCACCGCTTTGAGACTTTTTGACGCTTCCCCCCGCTTTCCCTCGAGCCTTCCTGACCATGCCGGACGCCCTGATCCTGATTCCTGCCCGCATGATGGCGACGCGGCTTCCCGGAAAACCGCTCGCGGACATTCATGGCGAGCCCATGATCGTGCATGTCTGGCGCCGCGCGATGGAGTCCGGCATCGGTCCGGTCGTGGTCGCCACCGATTCCCCCGAGATCCTCGCGGCCGTCGAGGCCGCAGGCGGCCGTGCCGTCCTGACGCGGGACGACCACCCTTCCGGCTCCGACCGGATCAAGGAGGCGGCCGATCTCGTCGATCCCGAGGGCCGTCATGAGGTCATCGTCAATGTCCAGGGCGACCTGCCGACGATCGATCCCCGCGTCATCGCGGCCTCGGTCGGTCCGCTCTCCAATGCGGCCGTCGACATCGTCACGCTGGCGGCGGTGATCACCCGAGAGGAAGAGAAGACCGAGCCGAGCGTCGTCAAGGCGATCGGTAGCGAGATCGCGCCCGGGCACATGCGGGCGCTCTATTTTACGCGGGCGACCGCGCCGAGCGGGGAGGGGCCGCTCTATCACCATATCGGCCTCTACGCCTATCGCCGCAGCGCGCTTGATCGCTTCGTTAGCCTGCCGCCATCGCCGCTGGAGAAGCGCGAGCGGCTGGAGCAGCTTCGCGCGGTCGAGGACGGCATGCGCATCGACATCATCGTTGTCGACGACGTGCCGCTCGGCGTCGACACCCCCCATGACCTGGAGCGCGCTCGCGCGATCCTGAAATCCCGCGCCGGAGCCTAGAGCCCACAATGTCGATCATCGTTTCCTATCAGGGCGAACCCGGAGCCTTCTCCTCGCAGGCCGCCTTGCAGGCGTTCCCCGATTGCGAATTGCTGCCCTGCGCGACCTTCGAGGATGCGCTTGCCGCCGTCAGCGACGGCACGGCGCGCTATGGCATGATCCCGATCGACAACTCGATCGCGGGACGCGTGGCCGACATCCACCAGTTGCTGCCGCGCTCGGGGCTGCACATCGTGGGCGAGCATTTCCTCCCGATCCGCTTCCACCTGATGGCGGTCAAGGGTGCGACGCTCGCGACGCTGAAGACCGTGCAGAGCCATATCCATGCGCTCGGCCAGTGCCGGAAGATCATCCGCAAGCTCGGGCTCAAGGCGGAGGTCGCCGCCGATACCGCGGGCTCCGCACGTCAGGTGGCAGAAGCCGGCGACATCACCCGCGCCGCGATCTCGCCCCATATTGCGGCCGAGGTCTATGGCCTCGAGATTCTGATGGAGGACATCGAGGACGAGAAGCACAACACGACGCGCTTTGTCGTGCTGTCGAAATACCCGGAATTCGCCCGCCAGAGCATGGAGAAGACGGTCACCACGCTGGTTTTCCGCGTGCGCAATATCCCCGCCGCGCTCTACAAGGCCATGGGCGGTTTCGCGACCAACGGCGTCAACATGACCAAGCTCGAGAGCTACATGGTCGATGGGCTGTTCTCGGCGACGGTGTTCTACGCCGATGTCGAGGGGCACCCGGACGATCCGAACCTCAAGCGCGCGCTGCAGGAGCTGGAATACTTCTCCAAGGAGGTGAAAATCCTCGGCGTCTATCCCGCCCACGAATTTCGCTCGAGCTTTCCCGACGCGGGCGAGTAGGGCGCGCGGCGTTCCGGCGAATGCGTCGGTATTCGGGGGGCTGATTTCAGCGCGCCGTCATCCTGGGCGAAGCGTCAGTTTCGTCCCGGGTACCATCGTAAAGCGTCGTCGGGCCCGATGATGGATCCCGGAACTGCGCCGCTTCGCGGCTTGTCCATGATGACGATGTCAGCTTGGACGAAGCGCGCTCAGGCCTTCTCGCCGTCCAGCGCCCAGGCCTTCAGCAGTGTGTTGGCGATCGCGATGTGCTGGGGACAGGCCAGGCCGTCGGGATGCGTGCCCTCGATCATCTGCAAGGCCTCTGCGCGAGAAAACCAGCGGCCTGCCTCGAGCTCGGTCATGTCGAGCACGATGTCCTCGTTGAGTGCCTCGGCGATCGCCCCGATCATCAGGGATGACGGGAACGGCCATGGCTGCGAGGCGATGTAACGGACGGCACCGACGCGCAAGCCGGCCTCTTCCCAGCTCTCGCGGCGCACCGCGTCCTCAAAGGTTTCGCCGGGCTCGATGAAGCCCGCGATGCAGGAGTACATGCCCGGTGCAAAGCGCGCCTGACGCGCGAGCAGGCACTTGTCGCCGCGCGCCACCAGCATGATCACCACCGGATCGGTGCGGGGGAAGTGCTGTGCGCCGCAGGCGCTGCATTCGCGCTTCCAGCCGGAGGCGCCGAGTTCCGTCGGCCCGCCGCATTGCGCGCAGAAGCGATGGCGAGCGTGCCAGTCCAGCAGCGCCTTGCTCTCGCCCAGCGGTCCCAGTTCGTCGTTCGGCACGAGGCGCTTGAGCGCCACCGAACGCAAATCCGTCACCATGAGCTCGGGTCGCTCCCGCAGCGGCTCGACCAGCGCCTTGTCGATCAGCCGCGCGAAGCGTGGCGTGCCATCGGGAGCGAGGCCCAGGAAGGCCTCCTCCAGCGCGGGGCCGAGCAACTCGGTCTCGCCGGGGCTGAACCAGGCCGACAAGGCCTCGCCGTCGAGCCGCTTCAGGATCGGGGTCTCGCCCGCCACGACGGCCAGGCGCGTATCCGAGCGGTGGCGCAGGGCCTCGACCGCATCGGGCTTGTTGCGCAGGTCCTCGCGGCGATCGAGAAGGTTTACGGCGAAGCCGGTGAGAGCCGAGCGTTCGCGAGGGCGTGGCATGGCGTCGTTCATGCCCTTCGTCCTAGCGGGTCAGCCCGGCACCGTGCAAGCGCGCTTCACGCGCCCGTGTCGCGCCCGCGCAGCATGTTGATGATGCCGGAGAAGTCCGCGCCGCCTTCGCCCCAGGCATTGTGGAGCCCGAAGAGCTGTGCAGCCGCCGCGCCGAGCGGCGTCGAGGCACCGGCGACCTGCGCCGCCTCCTGCGACAGTTTCAGGTCCTTCAGCATCAGAGCCGACGCGAAGCCGGGCTTGTACTCGTTGTTGGCCGGCGAGGTCGGGACGGGGCCGGGCACCGGGCAATAGGTGGTCAGCGACCAGCACTGGCCCGACGAGGTCGAGGCGACATCGTAGAGCGCCTGATGCGACAGCCCGAGCTTTTCGCCCAGCACGAAGGCCTCGGCCACGCCGATCATCGAGATGCCCAGGATCATGTTGTTGCAGATCTTTGCCGCCTGGCCGTTGCCCGCCGCGCCGCAATGCACGATGCGCCGGCCCATGGTCTTGAGGACGGGCTCGCCCAGCGCGAAGGCCTCGTCGGAACCGCCCACCATGAAGGTCAGCGTCGCGCCCTTTGCTCCGCCGACGCCCCCCGACACCGGCGCGTCGAGCGAAAGGCAGCCACGCGCCTGCGCCAGTTCATGCGCCTTGCGGGCGCTGTCGACGTCGATCGTCGAGGAATCGATCAGCAGGGCGCCCGGCTTCACGCTCGGCAGGATATCGGTCCAGACCGCGAGCACATGCTTGCCGGCCGGAAGCATGGTCACGACGATATCGGCATCGGCGACCGCCTCCTTGGCCGATCCGGCGATCTTGGCTCCGAGTTCGGCGGCCGCGTCCTTCGATGCCTGCGAGAGGTCGAAGGCGCGCACGACATGCCCGGCTTTGACGAGATTGCCGGCCATCGGGCCGCCCATATTGCCGAGGCCGATGAAGGCGATGATGCTCATGATCGTTTCTCCCATTCTTCTTGACGGAATACTCAACGCGGAATAATTTTAGCCGTGATCAGATCCTTCGCGCACAAGGACGCCGAGCACCTGTTTTACGGCAGGCCCGTCCGGCGTTTCGCCGCGATCGAGCGGGTGATCCGGCGAAAGCTGCTGCTGCTCAATGCTGCCGGGCGTCTCGATGACCTCAGGGTGCCACCGGGCAATCGACTCGAAGCCTTGCGCGGCGACCGCGAGGGGCAGCATTCGATCCGCGTCAATGACCAGTGGCGCATCTGCTTCGTCTGGAAGGAGGGGGAGGCGCATGATGTCGAAATCGTCGACTACCATTGAAGGCCGGGCTCTGGACCTCGAGCCGATCCCACCGGGTGAAATCCTGCTCGAAGAATTCATGAAACCGCTCGGCATCAGCCAGAACCGGCTGGCCCGGGATATCGACGCGCCGGTCAGCCGCATTTCCGGCATCGTCAAGGGCGATCGCGCCATCACGGCCGACACGGCCCTGCGCCTGGCCCAATTCTTCGCGACGACGCCCGAGATGTGGATGGCGCTGCAGACCGACTACGACCTGCGGGTGGCGCGCCGGGCGGCTGGTGGCGAGATCGAGAAGCGCGTGAGGCCGCTCGCGGCATAGGCTCAATTCCCCTTCGCCCGGCCGACAAGGCCGCGTGCGACGATCATCCGCATGACCTCGTTGGTCCCCTCCAGGATCTGATGTACCCGCAGGTCGCGGACGATCTTCTCGATGCCGTAGTCGGCGAGATAGCCATAGCCGCCATGGACCTGCAGGGCCTGGTTGGCGACCTCGAAGCCGATATCCGTCGCGATCCGCTTGGCCATGGCGCAGAGTTTTGTCGCATCGGGCGTCTTGGCGTCGAGGGCAGCCGCGGCGCGCCAGAGGAAGGTGCGGGCCGCTTCCAGTTCCGTCGCCATGTCGGCGAGCTTGAACTGGAGCGCCTGGAAATCGGCGATGCGTGCGCCAAATGCCTTGCGCTCCTGCGCATAGGCGATGGCTTTGTCGAGGGCCGATTGCGCGCCGCCGATCGAGCAGGCGCCGATGTTGAGCCGCCCGCCATCGAGACCCGCCATCGCGATCTTGAAGCCGATCCCCTCCGGCCCCAAACGGTTGGCGACGGGCACGCGACAGTTCTCGAAGATCACGGCGCGTGTCGGCTGGGCGTTCCAGCCCATCTTCTTCTCGTTCGCGCCGAAGGACAGGCCCGGCGTGCCCTTCTCGACGACGATGGTGGAGATGCCGGAGGGGCCGGCCTCGCCGGTGCGCGCCATCACCACATAGAGGTCGGAGACGCCGGCGCCGGAGATGAACTGCTTCTGGCCGTCGAGCACGTAATGGTCGCCGTCGCGAACCGCTTTGGTCTTGAGCGCGGCGGCGTCCGAGCCCGCTCCGGGCTCGGTCAGGCAATAGCTCGCCAGGTGCTCCATCGTGCAGAGTTTTGGCAGCAGAGCCTGGCGCTGCGCCTCGTCGCCAAAGCGATCGATCATCCAGGCGCACATGTTGTGGATCGATATGAACGCTGCGACCGTCGGGCAGCCCGTCGAGAGCGCCTCGAAGATCAGCGCGGCATCGAGCCGCGACAGGCCGGAGCCGCCGACATCCTCGTTGATGTAGATCCCGCCCATGCCCAGCGCAGCGGCAGCACGCATTTCATCGACCGGGAAATGCTTCTCCTCGTCCCAGCGCATGGCATGGGGCGCAAGCGTCTCCGTCGCGAAGGAGGATGCCATCTCCTGGATGGCGAGTTGGTCTTCGTTGAGGGCGAACTGGGTCATGCATCGTCCCTGATGTGAAAAAGGCTGCCGCCCGGGTGAGGGCAGCAGCCTTGGAAGCTTATCAGGCCATCGTCGGGATGACGAAGCTGGCACCATCCTTGACGCCGCTCGGCCAGCGCGAGGTCACCGTCTTGGTCTTGGTGTAGAACCGGATCGAGTCCGGGCCGTGCTGGTTGAGGTCGCCGAAGGAGGAGCGCTTCCAGCCGCCGAAGGTGTAATAGGCCAGCGGCACAGGGATCGGGATGTTGACGCCGACCATGCCGACCTGGACGCGCGAGGCGAAGTCGCGGGCCGCATCGCCGTCGCGGGTATAGATCGCGACGCCGTTGCCGTATTCGTGGTCGTTGCAGAGGGCGAGACCCTCCTCATAAGTTTCGGCGCGAACGATCGAGAGCACCGGCCCGAAGATCTCTTCCTTGTAGATCCGCATGTCCTTGGTGACGTTGTCGAACAGGCAGCCGCCCATGTAGAAGCCGTTCTCGTAGCCCTGCATCTTGAAGCCGCGGCCATCGACGGCGAGCGTTGCACCCTCCTGGATGCCCGTCTCGACATAGCCCTTGATCTTCTCGAGTGCCGCTGCGGTCACGACCGGGCCGTAATCGGCCGAGCTGTCGGTCGAGGGGCCGATCTTGAGCGCCTCGACGCGCGGGATCAGGCGCTTGACGAGTTCGTCGGCAGTAGCCTTGCCGACGGGTACCGCCACCGAGATCGCCATGCAGCGCTCGCCGGCCGAGCCGTAGCCGGCGCCGATCAGGGCGTCGACCGCCTGGTCGAGGTCGGCGTCGGGCATGATCACCATGTGGTTCTTGGCGCCCCCGAAGCACTGCACGCGCTTACCGTTGGCGCAGCCGCGCGAGTAGATGTACTCGGCGATCGGCGTCGAGCCGACGAAGCCGATCGCCTTGATGTCGGGATCGTCCAGGATCGCGTCGACGGCTTCCTTGTCGCCGTTGACCACGTTGAGGATGCCGGGAGGGCCGCCCGCCTCGATGAACAGCTCAGCCAGGCGCATCGGCACGCCGGGATCGCGCTCGGAGGGCTTCAGGATGAAGGCGTTGCCGCAAGCAATCGCGGGGCCGAGCTTCCAGAGCGGGATCATCGCCGGGAAGTTGAACGGCGTGATGCCGGCGCAGACGCCGAGCGGCTGGCGCATCGAGTAGATGTCGATGCCGGGGCCGGCGCCGTCGGTGTATTCGCCCTTCATCAGGTTCGGGATGCCGAGCGAGAACTCGACGACCTCGACGCCGCGCTGGATGTCGCCCTTGGCGTCGGCGACAGTCTTGCCGTGCTCGCGGGCGAGCAGGTCGGCGAGCTCGTCATTGTTCTGCGCGATCAGGTCCAGGAACTTCATCAGCACGCGGGCGCGGCGCTGCGGGTTCGTGGCAGCCCATTTCGGCTGCGCGGCGGCGGCGTTCTCGACCGCTGCACGCATTTCGGCGGGGGAGGCCAGCGCGACCTTGCCGATCACGGTGCCGTCCATGGGCTGGAAGATGTCGGCAGTGCGCCCCGATGTTCCCGCGACATGCTTGCCGCCGATGAAATGCCCAACCTGACGCATCGCGCCCTCCTACGAAGTGGTGAGAACCAAAACTGGCGTCAGCACTATCATCGACGTTTGCGCACGACTATAGCCATCCTTGGTAGAAGGTCGTGCGAAAACGCATATACCGGGGAGAGCGATTTGGAGCGGTTCGACTGGGACGACCTGCGCTTCTTTCTTGCTGTCGCGCGTTCGGGGCGGCTGACCGCGGCGGCGCGACGGCTCGGCGCCGACCACGCGACGGTGTCTCGCCGCATCACCTCGCTGGAGGACTCGCTCAAGGCGAAATTGTTCGAGCGCCGTCCGCAGGGCTACACGCTGACGGCCCATGGCGAGCGTCTGCTGGCGAAGGCCGAGAGCATGGAGACCGAAGCGCTGGCGATCCAGAGCGATATCGGGGGGGCCGACATGGCCTTGTCGGGCACGGTGAGGATCGGCGCGCCCGATGGGTTCGGGACGAATTTCCTGGCGCCGCGCCTGACCGCGTTGTCGAAGGCCTATCCGGGCCTTGAGCTGCAGCTCATCGCCATGCCGCGCCTGCTCTCGCTGTCGAAGCGCGAAGCCGATGTCGCGATCACGCTCGCCCCACCCAAGGAAGGCAAGGTCGTCGCGCGCAAGCTCTCCGATTACCGGCTTGGCCTCTATGCCAGCCAGGCCTATCTCGATTCCATGCCCGAGGTGACCAAGCCCGAAGATCTCTTCTCGCATCGCATCGTCGGCTATATCGACGATCTCATCTTCTCGCCGGAACTCGATTATCTCGACGAGGTCGCCAAGGGACTGCGCCCGCAGATCCAGAGCTCCAGCGTGCTGGCGCAGAAAAACGCGGTTATCGCGGGCGGCGGTATCGGCGTGATCCATCACTTCATGGCGGAGGGCGAGCCCGGCCTCGTCCCGGTGCTCCCGGATACGGTCTCGATCACGCGTTCGTTCTGGCTGCTCGTCCATGCCGATCTGAAGGATGTCGCGCGCGTCCGCGCCATCGTCGACTTCGTCGTGCGCGAAACCAAGGCTGCGCGCGCTCTGCTGATGGGCGAGCCCCGCATTGGCCAGTAGTCGTTTGCCCTGAAATATCGGCCGCTCGGGCTAACGCTGTTTCGGCGTTGCCTGCCGCGGTCGCATCGCCCATTCTCTGACCGTCATTGCCGGCCGCGCACCGGCGCGCCGATTCCGCCGGGACATGCATGGCTGGATTGCTTGGCTGCGCTCGCAATGATGTCAGACACACGCCACATTGGCGCAAGATAGTCCAACACAAGACGACAAGACGGCAAGGATCATCATGACCGCTTCCAAGCTCGACCAGCTCCGCAAGATGACCACGGTCGTCGCCGACACCGGCGATATCGAGGCGGTGCGCCGGCTCAAGCCTGTCGACTGCACCACCAACCCGACGCTCATCCTCAAGGCGGTCGAGAGCGCCCCTTATGCCCATCTCGTCGACGAGGCGATCAACTGGGGCAAGAAAGCCGGCGGCGCCGCCGCCGTGCACGCTGTCTGCGACCGGCTTGCCGTGACCTTCGGTGCCGAGTTGACGAAGATCGTGCCGGGCCGGGTCTCGACCGAGGTCGACGCCGACCTGTCCTTCGATACCGCGGCGACGATCGCCAAGGCGCGCGCCATCATTGCCGCCTACAAGGAGCGCGGCATCGAGCGCGACCGCATCCTGATCAAGATCGCCTCGACCTGGGAGGGCATCCAGGCCGCGAGGGTGCTTCAGCAGGACGGCGTCGACTGCAACCTGACCCTGTTGTTTTCGCTGCCACAGGCGGTCGCCTGCGCCGATGCCAAGGCCTTCCTGATCTCGCCCTTCGTCGGCCGCATCCTCGACTGGCACGTCAAGGCCGGCGGCGGCCCCTACACCGCCGAGACCGATCCCGGCGTCGTCTCGGTCCGCTCGATCTATTCCTATTACAAGACCTACGGCATCGCCACGGTGGTCATGGGTGCGTCCTTCCGCAACACCGGAGAGATCGAGGCGCTGGCGGGCTGCGACCGGCTGACGATCGGCCCCGGACTGCTCGACGAGCTGGCTGCTGCCAGCGGCGATCTCCCGCGCAAGCTGAAGCCCGAGGCGCCCGGCGAGGCTCCGGAAAAACTAACCCTCGACGAAAAGGCCTTCCGCTTCGCCATGAACGAGGATGCGATGGGCACCGAGAAGCTGTCGGAGGGCATTCGCGGCTTCGTGAAGGACCTGCGCGGCCTGCGCAAGCTCGTCTCCGCCAAGCTCGCCTGAGCCATGGCGCAGGCGCGGGTTGCCGTTGTCACGGGCGGCGCAAAGGGAATTGGCCGCGCTGTGGCCGATCGCCTGGCGCAGGACGAGTTCACCCCTGTTGTCTGGGATGTCGACATCGCCGCTTGCGCCCATGCGGCGCTGGCCTGCGACGTCTCGGATGAAGGCTCCGTGGCGGATGCCCTTGCGCAGACGGAGCGGGCTCACGGCGCGATAGCCGTGCTGGTCAACAATGCCGGGCTGACCGGCCCGTCGACGACCATCGCCGAGACGCCGCTGGCGCAATGGCAGACGATCCAGGCCGTGAACCTGACCGGCACGTTCCTGTGCTCGCGGGCGGTGGCGTCGGTGATGGTCGGGCGCGGCCGTGGCCGCATCGTCAACATCGCGTCGCTCGCCGGAAAGGAGGGGACGCCGACCCTGGGCGCCTACAGCGCCGCCAAGGCCGGCGTCATCGCGCTGACCAAGGCGCATGGCAAGGAACTCGCGGGCACAGGCGTGCTGGTCAATGCCATAGCGCCTGCGGCGATCGAGACCGAGCTGCTCCTGCAGATGAGCCCCGAAACGGTCGCGACCATGGTCGGCAAGAGCCCGCTGAAGCGCCTCGGAACGGTCGATGAACTGGCCGAACTCGTGGCCTGGCTGGCGAGCGACCGGTGCAGTTTCTCGACCGGCGCCGTCTTCGACCTGTCCGGTGGTCGTGCGACCTATTGAGACCGCACTATATCAATCGATGACTGCGATAACCGTGTCGCGCGTTGACGTCACCGTTGGGCTGGCGAAAACTGCTCGTCGTCAGGCCAGAAAGCTGGCTCCTGCTGTCAACCGGAGACATGACAATGTCCGAAGCTCCTTCATCCGCCGCTGCCACCCCGCGCCCGGCTTCGCTCGGCACGCATCTGGTCCCGCTGCGGCGAAGCTCTGGCTGGCTGCTGGCTGCCGGCATCATTTTGGTCATCCTCGGTGTGATCGGCCTGGGCGCCGTCGCCTTGCTGAGCGTGGCGAGCGCGATCTGGTTCGGCGCGATGATCCTCGTCGGGGGTATCGTCGTGCTGGTCGACGCGTTCCGTCACCAGGGCTGGAAAAGCCGCGCCCTGCATATCCTGATCGGACTGCTATATGTCGGCGTCGGCCTCGTCACCTTCGCCAATCCGCTGGCAGCGACGGCGTCGCTGACCCTGCTGGCAGGATGCGCCCTCGTCGCGACCGGACTCCTGCGCATCTTCGTGGCCTTCCAGAATCGGGAACTCCCGCACTGGATCTGGATCCTGGTCTCGGGTGCGCTCTCGCTGCTGCTTGGCGTGATGATCCTGGTACAATGGCCGGCATCGAGCCTGTGGGTGCTCGGCACCTTCCTGGCGATCGAACTGATCATGCAGGGCTGGGCTGCGATTGCTCTTGCTCGCGCCATCCGCTCCACATTCGACGGCGTGATCGCGAAGAAGCCAGCCTGAACGCACTGAAATCACCTTTCCGTGTAGGGCTGGCACCGCCACGGACTCGACAGAAACGGCGCGGTAGATGAGGCATGCTCCGCGCCGCCGCCATCTCGATCATGCTGCTCTCCGCTGCGCCAGCGTCTGCGCAGAGCACGTGGCGCCTTGACCGGGCCGCCACTGATATCAGCTTCGTCGCCCATCGTTTCGGAGCGGTCGTGGCGACCGGTCATTTCGAGCGCTATGACGGCACCCTGGCGCTCGACCTCGACAGGCCGGAGAGAAGCCGCATCAGGGTCGTGATCGAGACCGGCTCCCTCCAGGCGGGGTCGGCGTTGATGGATGGTTTCGTCAAGGGCGCGAGCATGCTCGACACCGCCCGCTTTCCGACTGCCAGCTTCACCTCGGGGCGCGTCACGCGCACCGGCGAACGGACGCTCGAAATCACGGGCCAGCTCGCGATCCGTGCGATCTCCCAGCCATTTACGGTCACGGCGACGGTGGACGGCGATATCGACGGAGCCATACGTGGCGAAAGGATTGCGTTCCACGCCAGCGGCTCCTTCCTGCGGCCCGCCTTCGAGATCGGGCGCGACGTCAACGTCGTCGATGACCGGGTAGACCTCGTGATCAAGGGGCAGCTCTTGCGATGACCAGGGTCGGTCCGCCGGAGCGCTGGCACCCCGCAATCGTCGCGCTGCACTGGCTGACCCTGCTGCTGATCGCGTTCCAGTTCCTGATCGCGGGACCGATGCGGGAGGAGACGCGCGATCTCGTCCAGCGCTTCGAGTTCTACCAGCTACACAAATCGGTCGGACTGACAATCGCTGGATTCGTGGCCCTGCGGCTGCTGCTGCGCCTCACCGTGAAGGCGCCCCCGTCTGTCAATTCAGGACGTGCGCTGGGCCTGGCCTCCGACGCGGTCCATGCCGGGCTTTATCTTTGCGCGCTGGCGCTGCCGCTGACCGGGTTCCTGATGGTCTCGTCGGCGCCGCTCCAGATCCCGACGCTTTATTTCGGCTGGTTCAGCGTTCCCCATCCCTTCGGCCCCGACAAGCCGACCTATGATCTGATGCTCAGCCTGCACGGCTGGACGGGCGATGCCTTGCTCGTGCTCGGCGCCATGCATTTCGGCGCCGTGCTCGTGCATGTGCTGCTGTGGCGTGACGGTCTCCTGCGCCGCATGTGGTTCCGCCTGGGCGGTGCGGCGCAGGATTGAGCGACGTCAGCCCTGGGCGGCAAAGGCCTCGGCGCGGATCGTCGAGAGCGACTTTGCCGGCGTGATGGCCTCGGGGTCGAGGATGCAGTGCAGGATCGCGGGCTTGCCGGATGCGACCGCGCGCTCGAAGGCCGGGCCGAACTCGGCGGTGGTCTCGACGCGCTCGCCATGGCCGCCGAAGGCGCGAGCATAGGCCGCGAAATCGGGGTTCTTCAGCGTCGTTGCCGAAACGCGACCGGGATAATGCTTCTCCTGGTGCATCCGGATCGTGCCGTACATGCCGTTGTCGATCACCACAATGATGACGCCGAGGTCGTACTGCACGGCCGTGGCGAAGTCCTGCCCGTTCATCAGGAAGCAGCCATCGCCTGCGAAGGCGACGACGGTGCGCTCGGGGAACAGCCGCTTGGCGCCGATCGCGGCCGGCACGCCATAGCCCATCGACCCGCAGGTGGGGGCAAGCTGCGTCGCAAACTTCGTGAAGCGGTGGAAACGGTGCAGCCAGGTGGCGTAGTTGCCAGCACCGTTGCACATGATCGCGTCGTCGGGGAGATAGTGCCGCAGCCAGGTCACGGCCTCGCCGGGGTGGAAGGTGCCGGCGACCGGTGCGGGCTGGCCGGACCAGCCGAGATAGGACTCATGCGCCACGGCGCTGGCCCCGGCCCAGGCGATCTCCTGCGGCGGGTGCACGGTCTCGAGCGCGGCGCAGAACGCCGTCGGCGAGGCGTTGATCGCCAGCGCCGGACGATAGACCCGGCCGAGTTCCTCGGCGTCGGGATGGACATGGACAAGCTGGCGGCCGGGCTCGGGAATGCCAAACAGCGTGTAGGACTGGCTCGGCATTTCCGAGAGACGGCCGCCGACGAGCAGCACGAGGTCGCTATCCTGGATGCGCTTCAGCAACTGCGGATTGGGGCCGATGCCGAGATCGCCGGCAAAGTTGGGGTGGTCGGCGGAGAACACCATCTGCCGGCGGAAGGAGACCGCGACAGGCAGGTCGAAACGCTCTGCGAAGCGCTCGAAGCGCGCGATCGCTTGCGGGTCCCAGCGCGAGCCGCCCAGGATCGCGACAGGCGACTTCGCCGCCCAGAGGCGCTTCTGCAGGTCGATGGTCTGGAGCAGGGACGGGTGCGTCTCGGTGACCTGGTAGGGCTGCGCGTCGGCGACATCGGCGAGGTCGGTCAGCACGTCCTCGGGCAGCGCTATCACGACCGGGCCGGGGCGGCCGGCGGTGGCGACATGGAAGGCGCGGCTGATGATCTCGGGGATGCGCGCGGCATCGTCGATCTCGGTCGCCCATTTCGTCATCGAGCCGAACACGGCGCGGTAGTCGAGTTCCTGGAAGGCCTCGCGCTCGCGCATGCCGCGCTCGATCTGGCCGACGAACAGGATCATCGGGGTCGAGTCCTGGTCGGCGATGTGGATCGCCGGCGAGGCGTTGGTGGCGCCGGGGCCGCGCGTCACGAAGCAGATGCCGGGCTTGCCGGTCAGCTTGCCGGCGGCTTCCGCCATCATGCCGGCGCCGCCTTCGGCGCGGCAGATCGTGACTTTCATGGAAGCATCATGCAGCGCGTCGAGCACAGCGAGATAGCTCTCGCCCGGCACGCAGAAGGCGTCGGTCGCGCCATGGATCAGGAGTTGGTCGACGAGGATCTGTCCGCCGGTACGTGGTGCCATGGTCTTGCTTCCTCTTGTGCTTGTCGTCATCGCGAAATCTGGTGCGACGACGTGATCCCGGTTCCGTCTGGCGCGGCGCTGGCGTGTGGGCTGCGCGCACCCTGGCGGCGAATGCTATCGAGCGGTTCCGCCCCAGGCGGGATCGCTCATGATCTCGTTTTCATGCTCGCCGAGGCGCGGGCTCGGACGCGGGGAGACCTGCCTGATCCCGTCCATCACGATCGGCGAGGCCACGGTCGGGATCGCGCCGGCCTTCGCCGCCGGGCTGGCGAGATCGACCTTGACGCCGCGCGCGATGATCTGGGGATCGGCAAAGACCTCGTCGACGCCATTGATCGGCCCGGCGGGAACGCCGACGGCCTCCAGCGCCGCGAGCAGATCGGCCTTGGCGTAGCGCTGGGTCAGCGTGTGCAGCAGCGCGGTCAGCGCCACGCGATTGGCGACGCGCGAGCGGTTGTCGACATAGTCAGGGTGGCTCGCGAGCGCTGCATCGCCCAGGACGTCGCAGAGCTTGCGCCACTGCCCGTCATTGCCTGTCGCGATGATGATGTGCCCATCGGCGACCGGGAACACGTCATAGGGCACGATGTTGGGATGAGCGTTGCCCAGCCGCGGCGGTGCCTTGCCGGAAACGAGATAGTTCATCGCCTGGTTGCCGAGCACCGCGACCTGCGAGTCCAGCAACGCCATGTCGAGCGTGGCGCCTTCGCCGGTGGCATCGCGCCGACGCAGCGCCGAGAGGATGCCGACCGAGGCGTAGAGCCCGGTATAGATGTCGGCGACGGCGTAGCCGGCCTTCATCGGCGCGCCTTCAGGCTCACCGGTGATCGACATCGGCCCGCCCATGCCCTGCACCAGGAAGTCGTAGCCGGCGCGCGGTGCATAAGGTCCCGTCTGGCCGAAACCGGTGACCGAGCAATAGACCAGGCGCGGATAGATCGCGCGCAGCGACGCGGCGTCCAGCCCGTATTTCTCGAGCCCGCCGACCTTGAAGTTCTCGACCACGACATCGGCATGGCCCGCAAGCTTGCGCACCAGCGCCTGCCCCTCGGGGGTGCGGAAATCGGCCGTGATCGAACGCTTGCCGCGATTGGCCGCGTGGAAATAGGCGGCCGAAAGATGCTCGCCATCTTCTCCCTCGACGAAGGGAGGGCCCCATTTGCGGGTGTCGTCGCCTTCCGGCGCCTCGACCTTGACGACGTCGGCGCCGAGATCGGCCAGAAGCTGTCCGATCCAGGGACCGGCGAGAATGCGCGCAAGTTCGAGGACGCGCAGGCCGGCGAGGGGAGCAGGTTGGGTCATCAGGCTTGATCCGGACCGTCATGATCGGCCTTGAGCCGACCATCTCTTGGGGAAGCTGGTTCTGGAAGAGATGGCCGGGGCAAGCCCGGCCATGACGTGTCCAAAGGGCTCAGAAGAACGCCTGCAGGCCGGTGATCGCCCGGCCCAGGATCAGGGCGTGGACGTCATGCGTACCTTCATAGGTGTTCACGGTCTCGAGGTTCGCGGCGTGGCGCATGACGTGGAACTCGATCGAGATGCCGTTGCCGCCATGCATGTCGCGGGCCTGGCGGGCGATGTCGAGCGCCTTGCCGCAATTGTTGCGCTTGACGAGCGAGATCATCTCGGGAGCCATCCGGCCCTCGTCGAGCAGGCGGCCGACGCGAAGCGAGCCCTGCAGGCCGAGCGAGATCTCGGTGACCATGTCGGCGAGCTTCTTCTGGTAGAGCTGCGTCTGGGCGAGCGGCTTGTTGAACTGCTTGCGGTCGAGCCCGTACTGCCGGGCACGGTGGAAGCAGTCTTCCGCAGCACCGAGCACGCCCCAGGAGATGCCGTAGCGGGCGCGGTTGAGGCAGCCGAACGGACCCTTCAGGCCCGAGACGTTGGGCAGCAGGTTCTCTTCCGGGACGATGACGCCGTCCATCACGACTTCGCCGGTGATCGAGGCGCGCAGGGAGAGCTTGCCGCCGATCTTGGGGGCGGACAGGCCCTTCATGCCCTTTTCGAGGATGAAGCCACGGATCTGGTTGTCATGCGCGGCGGACTTGGCCCAGATCACAAAGACATCGGCGATCGGCGAGTTCGAGATCCACATCTTCGAGCCCGTGAGCTTGTAGCCGTCGGACACTTTCTCGGCGCGGGTCTTCATGCCGCCGGGATCGGAGCCGGCGTCAGGCTCGGTCAGGCCAAAGCAGCCGACCCATTCGCCCGAGCCGAGCTTGGGCAGGTACTTCTTGCGCTGCTCTTCGCTGCCATAGGCGTAGATTGGGTACATCACCAGCGAGGACTGGACCGACATCATCGAGCGATAGCCGGAATCAATGCGCTCGACCTCACGGGCAACGAGCCCGTAGGAGACGTAGTTGGCGCCGGCGCAACCATATTCTTCCGGCACCGTGACGCCGAGCAGGCCGAGTTCACCCATCTCGTTGAAGATCGAGCGGTCGGTCTTCTCGTCGAGATAGGCCTCGGAGACGCGCGGGGCGAGCTTCTCCTGCGCATAGGCGCGGGCGCTGTCGCGGATCAGGCGCTCGTCTTCGGTGAGCTGGTCGTCGAGCAGGAAGGCATCGTCCCAGGTGAACTGGGCCAGCTTGTTGCTGTGGCCGGCGTGGCTGCGTGCAGCTTCAGTCATGGTTGTCTCCTTATGATCTCTGCCGTCATGGTCGGGCTTGACCCGACCACCGCCGAAACCAGGGTCTGATCATGAGATTCTCGGGTCTGCGATTGGCTCGCCCGAGAATGACGGTCCTATCTCTCACGCATCGACGTCGAAGCTGACGCCCTGCGCCAGCGGCAAGGTCGTGCCGTAGTTCACGGTGTTGGTGGCGCGGCGCATATAGGCCTTCCACGCATCCGAGCCGGCCTCGCGACCGCCGCCGGTCTCCTTCTCGCCGCCGAACGCGCCGCCGATCTCGGCGCCGGACGGGCCGATATTGACGTTGGCGATGCCGCAATCGGAGCCCTCTGCCGACACGAAGGTCTCGGCGTCGCGCATGTTGAGCGTGAAGATCGAGGAGGACAGGCCGGCGCCGACCGCGTTCTGGATCGCGATCGCCTCATCCAGCGTCTTGTACTTCATGACATAGAGGATCGGCGCGAAGGTCTCGCGGGTCACGGGCCCGGTCTGCTCGGGCATCTCGACCAGCGCGGGGCGGACATAGAAGCCACCGGTGCCGACCGTGACCTGTTCGCCACCATGAACCTTGCCGCCGGCGGCCTTGGCCTCGGTCAGCGCGGCCTGCATGGCCTTGTAGGCGTCCTCATCGACCAGCGGGCCGACGAGCACGCCGGCTTCGCGGGGATCGCCGATCTTCACGGAGCCATAGACCTTGATCAGCTTCGGGATCAGCGCGTCATAGACGCTCTCGTGGACGATCAGGCGGCGCAGCGTGGTGCAGCGCTGGCCGRCGGTGCCGATCGCCGCGAAGGCGATGCCGCGCAGCGCGATGTCGAGATCGGCCGAGGGGGCGACGATGGCGGCGTTGTTGCCGCCGAGCTCGAGGATGGCGCGGGCGAAGCGTGCCGCCAGCTTCTGGCCGACTTCCTTGCCCATCCGGGTCGAGCCGGTGGCCGAGACCACGGGAACGCGATGGTCCTGGACCAGGATGTCGCCGATCTCGCGACCGCCGATCAGCACCTCGGACAGGCCCTCGGGAGCCTCGGGGCCGAAGCGATTCATCGTCTTTTCGACGATGGCCTGCACGGCAAGGCCGGTCAGCGGGGTCTTCTCGGAAGGCTTCCAGACGACGCTGTCGCCGCAGACGAAGCCGAGCGCCGCATTCCACGACCAGACGGCGACGGGGAAGTTGAAGGCCGAGATCACGCCGCAGACGCCCAGCGGATGCCAGGTTTCCATCATGCGGTGGTTGGAACGCTCGGTGGCGATGGTCAGGCCGTAGAGCTGGCGCGAGAGGCCGACTGCGAAATCGCAGATGTCGATCATTTCCTGGACCTCGCCGAGGCCCTCGGAGGTGACCTTGCCGGCCTCCAGCGTCACCAGCAGGCCGAGGTCGTCCTTGGCCTTGCGCAGTTCTTCACCGAGCAGGCGCACGAACTCGCCGCGGCGCGGTGCGGGAACCTTGCGCCAGGCCAGGAAGGCGGCCTGGGCCCGGCCGATGGCGGCCTCGGCCTCGGCGGGAGTGGTCTCGCGCAGGGTGACGACGGTCTCGCCAGTGATCGGCGAGCGCGCGACCATGCCCTTGGCGGCGAAGGCGCTTTCCGACACGCCCAGGCGGGTCAGTAGGGCAAGGCAGTCTTTCGGCAGAGTCGAGCTCATGATGGGGCCTAGCTTTCTGGTCACGGACAATAGCCCTTATGCCGAGACGCCTGGCTTTGAACCCAGCGCCTCGGGATAAGGGCTCGGACGGGTATCAGATACCGGCCCGGATTGGCCACAGAATGCCCTCTTCCACCCCGTCGCGGCAACCGATATGTTCTCACGACTTGATGAGAATTGATCATGAACCTCGAGCTTGTTCCCGGCCGTCTCTCCGTACCCTCGCTGTCGGCGCTCGCCGCCTTCGAGGCCGCCGCCCGCCATGGCAGTTTCACGCGCGCCGCCGAGGAGCTGAACCTGACGCAGGGCGCGGTCAGCCGGCAGGTCGCGCTGCTCGAGAAGACGCTAGGGGTCGCCCTGTTCGAGCGCGTCAAGAAGCGCGTCGGCCTCACGCCCGCCGGCAGCGCCTATGCCGCCGAGATCCGCGATGGCCTGTCGCGGCTGGCGGCTGCCACGGTGTCGGCCATGGCCTTTCGCGGAGCGGCCGGCCTGCTGAACCTTGCCATCCTGCCGACATTCGGCACGCGCTGGCTGATTCCGCGCCTGCCGCGCTTCATCGAGGCGCATCCGGGCATCACCATCAATTTCACGACAAAGCTCGTGCCCTTCGATTTCTCGCGCGAGCAGATAGATGCGGCTGTGCATTTCGGCGATCCCGTCTGGCCCGGCGCGCGCCTGCACCGGCTGATGGGGGAGGAGGTCGTGCCCGTCGCTGCCCCGGCGCTGGTTGCGCGCGCCGCCCTGACCGGGCCATCCGACCTGCTGCGCGTGCCGCTCCTGCAGCAGTCGACCCGGCCGCGCGCCTGGGCCAACTGGCTGGAGCAGCAGGGCCTGGCGCCGGAGCGCGCCCTGATGGGGCCGCGCTTCGAACAGTTCGCCATGGTCTCGCAGGCTGCGGTGGCCGGGCTGGGCCTCGCCATCGTGCCGCGCTTTCTCGTCGAGGAGGAGTTGCGTTCCGGCGCGCTCGTCATTCCGGTCGACAGGCCCGTGACCGGGCCTGAGGGCTATTATCTCGTCTATCCCGAGACCAAGGCACAGTTGCCCTCGGTGATCGCCTTCCGCGATTGGCTGCTGGGTGAATGCGGGGTCCCTGCCTGACCCCCTCGACAAGGGCCGTTCGGCGCGTCATTCATGCGCTGAGTTCACAAACCTTGCCGCGCTCGGCGCGGCCCTTGCTCCGCGGGACTGCCATGCCGACTCCTTCCGAAAGCGCCGATGTCGTGATCTGCGGTGGCGCCGCCATCGGTTCGTCCGTGGCGTATCATCTCGCATCCGATCCCGGCTTCAAGGGCAAGGTGGTGGTGATCGAGAAGGATCCGACCTACCGCTACTCGGCCTCGGCGCTCTCGGCGGCCTCGATCCGCCAGCAGTTCTCGAGCGCCGTGAACATCCGTATCTCGCTCCACGGAATCGACTTCCTGCGCGACATCGGGAGCCATCTCTCGGTCGACGGAGAGGTCCCCGCGATCGACCTGCACGAAGGCGGCTATCTCTATCTCGCCGGCGACGAGGGCGCCCCGGGGCTGGCCGCGAGCCAGCGTCTGCAGGCCAGCGAGGGTGCCGATATCGCGCTTTATGCTGCAGATATGTTGCGCAGCAAATTCAGCTGGCTAAATACTTCGGATCTCGCTTGCGGGACCTACGGCGTCAGTGGCGAGGGCTGGTTCGATGGCTGGGCATTGTTGCAAGCATTTCGCAAGAAGGCCCGGTCGCTCGGTGTCGAATACCGGCAGGGCGAGGTCGCTCGCTATCTCACCGAAGGCGGCCGCATCACCGGGGTCGAACTGACGGACGGGAGCCGCATCGCCTGCGGCGCCGCCGTCAACGCTTCGGGCACGCATGGCGCGCGCCTCGCCGAGACAGCCGGCATCTCCATTCCGGTCAAGTCGATGAAGCGCTACGTCTTCTCCTTCATGTGCAAGGGCGAGGTCGACAACTGCCCCCTTCTGATCGACACCTCCGGCGCCTGGTGCAGGCCCGAAGGCGCACGTGGTCCCGAGGGGCAGTTGTTCATCGGAAGTTGCTCGCCGCTGACGCCTGAGCAGGACGTCGAGTGGGTCGAGGGCGATCCCGGTGTCGAGGACGTCGACTGGCCGTTCTTCGACGAGGCTGTGTGGATGCCGCTGGCGCATCGCATTCCGGCCTTCGAACAGATCAAGCCGGGCCGGGCCTGGGCCGGCCCCTACGATATGTGCGGGCTCGATCATAACGCCATCATCGGGCCGGCAGTCGGTCTGCCGAACCTGTATCTTGCGAATGGTTTCTCAGGCCACGGTCTGCAACAGTCTCCGGCTGTCGGGCGCGGCATCGCCGAGCACATCCTTCATGGCGGCTATCGCAGCCTCGACCTCTCCGATCTCGGGCATGAGCGTGTCGTGGCAAACCGGCCGCTGCTTGAGGACAACATCATCTGAGGAGACGCGCCATGGTCGATCCCGCTTTCGTCCAGATGATGGCGCGCTACAACGCCTGGCAGAACCGCAGCCTGATCGCGGCTGCCGGCGAACTCGATGACGAAGCGCGGCGCCGCGATCGCGGCGCCTTCTTCAAGTCGATCCACGCGACATTCAACCACTTGCTCTGGGCCGACGAGGTCTGGCTGCATCGCCTGACCGGCACACCGAAGCCGCCGATCGGCGGTCGCGATTCGACGATCTATGTTGCTGATTGGGACGCGTTCAAGAGCGCCCGCCAGGAGCGCGACGACGCGATCCTGGCCTGGTCCGAGACCGTCGAGAGCGCTTGGCTGCGCGGCACTCTCATCTGGTATTCGGGCGCTGCAGGTCGCGAGATGTCCGCGCCGCGCTCGCTTGCCATCGCGCATATGTTCAACCATCAGACCCACCACCGTGGGCAGATCCACGCGATGCTGACCGCAGCCGGTGCCAGGCCCGGCGATACCGACCTGTTCCTGGTCGACGAGTTGCACTGAATCAGCCGCGAGGCTTCCCGGGTGGCTATGCGGACCGGGCTTTCTTGCCGGCTCCTGGCTTCGCGATCGCCTCGGCACGTTCCGGCACGGCCGCCGTCGCGTTCTGGCTGAGCTTCTGGAACAGGCCGAGACCGACCATGGCCAGCACTGCCAGCATCACGAGCAGGCCGGGATAGACGATGTCGCTCATCGTATCGCGCGAGGTCTTGGCGATGAGGACGAGTGCCTCCAGCGAGAGCGCCACGATCATGATCGACATGAACTTGGTCAGCGAGCCCCTGGCTTCGGCCGGATGGCGCATTTCGCGGTCGGCCACGACCTCTTCCTCGAACAGGAACTTGCCGACATCGGCGACTGCGACCGCGATGATGATCAGCCCTATCCCGTCGAGCATGGTCTCGAGCGCCGCCTCGCCAGTCCAGTAGCCGGTAGCTGTGCGCCAAACCGCGACGCCGATGAGGGATACGGCGGCAGCCAGCAATGTGATCGAGATCGCCGTATAGAGGATGCGGCTGAACAGGGTCATCTGGGGCTCGCTATCGAGGAGGGCAGCGCCGGGTCGCTGCGCGGACAACGAGCAGGGTGCCGCGTGGTTCCGCGATGCCGGCCATCTGCCTATGCGATTGCCGCGTCAGGCAAATCTCAGCATGGTGCCGGGGCCTTGCCGTACGAGGATCGCCATGCCGGAACCAACCAGTCTCGCCGCCTTCGCGCTTGTCGCCTTCGGCATGGTGCTGACGCCCGGCCCCAACATGATCTACCTGATCTCGCGCTCGATCTCGCAGGGGCGAGGCGCCGGTCTGATCTCGCTTGGCGGGGTGGCGCTGGGCTTCGTCTTCTACATGCTCTGTGCTGCGTTCGGCATCACGGCGCTGCTCTTTGCGGTGCCATACGCCTATGACGCGCTGCGTTTCGGCGGGGCGGCCTACATGCTCTGGCTTGCCTGGCAGGCGGTGAAGCCGGGCGGACGCTCGCCGTTCCAGGTCCGTGCGCTGCCCCATGACAGCCCGCGCAGGCTCTTCGCGATGGGCTTCCTGACGAACCTGCTGAACCCAAAGATCGCAATGCTCTATCTGGCGTTGCTGCCGCAGTTCATCGACCCCGCCGCCGGCAACGTGCTGGGGCAGTCGCTGGCGCTTGGCCTGGTTCAGATCGTGATCAGCGTCACGGTCAACGCGACAATCGCTTTCGCCGCAGGCTCGATCGCATCGTTCCTGCGCGAGCGGCCGCTCTGGGCGCTGGTCCAGCGCTGGCTGATGGGTACCGTGCTCGCGGGCCTCGCGGTCAAGATGGCGACGGAGGCCCGGCGCTGACCGGGCAGTCGGGCAGTCCCCTCGGGCGCCCCGCTCAGGCGGTCGCGACGCGCTGCATGAACTTGTGCACCGCGGTCTCGAGCTCGGCCGCCCGGCCTTCCAGGGTCTGTGTGGAGTTGAGCACGCTGCCTGCCACTTCATGCGTGCGCGTGGCGGTCTCGCGGATCGAGTTCGTGGTCTCGGCGAGATAGGCGGTGCCGGTCGCGACCTCGCCGATACTGCGGCTGATGACATAGGTCATCTGCCCTTGTTCCTCGAGCGCGGCCGCAATCCCGACCGTGCGTTCTTCCATCTGCTGCATGTTGGACGAGAGGCTGCGGATATTGTTCACCGCATGGGTCGTCGCCTGCTTGATGTCGGCGATCTGCGCGGCGATGTCCTGCGTCGCGATCGCGGTCTGGTTCGAAAGGGTCTTCACTTCGGCCGCGACGACGGCAAAGCCGCGCCCCGCATCGCCGGCGCGTGCGGCCTCGATCGTGGCGTTGAGCGCCAGCAGATTGGTCTGTTCGGCGATGC
Organism: Allobosea sp. P1_B10; assembly: GCF_056406735.1. Classification (NCBI taxonomy): domain Bacteria; kingdom Pseudomonadati; phylum Pseudomonadota; class Alphaproteobacteria; order Hyphomicrobiales; family Alloboseaceae; genus Allobosea; species Allobosea sp. P1_B10. Next base: position 91,384 of record NZ_JBFTZP010000006.1, read on the forward strand.
CCCGGATCAGGCTGACGATGCCGTCGATGCGCCGGACGGAATCGTCGAGCCTGTCGACTGTCACGTTGGTCTCCTGCGCGCTCTCGTTCATGGTGGCGACCAGCGTCTGTGTCGTCGCCAGTTGTTCGTCGATGGCGCCGATCGCCGATGACAGCTGTTGGGTCGCGGTCGCGACATCGGCGACGTTGCGCGACGATTCCTCGGAGGTCGACGCGACTGCAATGACCTCGTCATTGGTGGAATCCGCGATCTGGGCAAGATCGCCGGCCGTCTGCTTGAGGCCGCGGATGTTCTTGACCATCGCGTCGAGCATATCGAGAAATTCGCCATCGAACGAAGTCATGACCTCCTTCAGGTTCTCGCGGCGCAGCGCCTCGCGCCGGGCCGACTCCTCTGCGGAGGCCTGCGTCTCGGCTTCGAGCTGTGCCAGTTGGGCGGCCGCCGTCGCCAGCGGCTCCGATGCGGCTCGCGGCTGCGCGCTCGTCAGCCGGATCAGCGCGCCGGTCTGGAGCATGACGGCTACGATGTAGAACGCCTGAGCCAGCGAGGGGATGCCAGTCTCTGCCGGTGCGCCGAGCGTCGCTGCGATTGTGATGATCAGCGCGGCCACTGCCGCCAATGGCTCCCAGCGGCGCCAACCTGCGGTGGCGGTGAGCGCCAGGATCATGCCGATCTGGACGGCGCCCGACCAGCCTGTGGCAAAGGCGGTCTGGGTCAGGAGCAGGACGGCGCAGGTCGTCGCCAGGGCCATTGCGATCTGGCTGGACACGGCTCGTCTGCGGAAATGGACGCACAGCGTTGCGATGGCGGAGATTCCGAGCACAACCATGAACAAAGCGATGTCGCGGCCGTCATTCAGCCAGAGCGAGATTGCGGTCCCGGACGGAGCCACCACCCAGAGGAGGGCGGTTGCCCAGTTGGCGAAGCCGGTCGGCTGGCTTTCGGTCGGTGTCGCAAGCGCGATCGCAGTCATGGGCCGGTACTCGAACGTGGCGGGGCGCCAGGCTGCGTGCGACGGGGCAAAACCGCCCGCCATGGAGCCGGATCAGAGCAGGACTGTCTGAATTTTGGTTTAATCGCACCAAAACGGGCGATGTCTGCATGCGGAGGCCCGCCCGCGCGTCGCTGCGCCGGCGGGCTTCTGGCTTCGTGTCGGATCAGGCGACCGCGCGACTCGCCGGTGCGTCGCCGCCCATCGCGGCAAGCTCGATGCCGGCTTCCAGCCGGGCAGCCTTGATGCGCGAGACCGCGTCGCTGATGTTCTGCATGCTGTGCTTGGCCATGACCTGCATCCGGAAGCGGGCAGCGCCCTTTCGGACCGCTGGGTACTCGACGAGATTGCAGAGCAATCCGAGTTCCGGCAGGCGGCGGCTGACCAGGCGGGCCAGGCCCTCGGTGCCCATCTTGACCGCGACGATAGCCGAGGGCTCGCCATAGTATTCGAGGCCGGCGGCGGTGAGTTGGCTGCGCAGTTCGAGCACGTTGCTCATCAACTCGCCGCGCAGGGTCTCGCCTTCCGCCGTGTCGATGATCTCGAAGGCCTTGAGCACGATCGCGGCATTCACCGGCGACATCGCGTTGGAGAAGGTCGTGCTGGGGCTGTAGAAGCGCAGATATTCCTTGATCGGGCGCTCCTTGACGGCGACGAAGCCGCCATTCGAGGCAAAGGTCTTCGAGAACGAGCCCATCACGATGTCGATCTTGCCCAGCATGTTCTGGCTGCCGATGGTGCCGCGTCCGCCCGGTCCAAGCGCGCCGAGATCGTGGGCGACGTCGACCATCAGCGTGGCGTTGAACTCGTTGCAGAGTTCCTGCATCGCCGCGAGATCGGGCACGTCGGAGTCCATCGAGAACAGGCCTTCCGTCACCACCATGATGCCGTTCTCGGTGTCGGTGGAGCGGATCTTCTCCAGCCAGCGGCGGCAATGGGCCATGTCGAGATGGCGGTACTGATAGATGTTGCGGGTGGCGGCGTTGGCGCCTTCCTGCAGGCAGGTGTGGCTCAGAGTGTCCATCACGATGTGGTCCGACGAGCGCACCAGGCCGCGTATCACGCCGTAGCCTGCGCCCCAGCCGGTCGGGTAGAGCAAGGCGTCTTCCATGCCGAGGAATTCGGCGATCTTGCGCTCGAGCGCCACCGAATGGGTGGTGTTGCCGACAAGCGCCGCCGATCCGGCGCTATGGACGCCGTAGCGCTCGATGGCGTCCAGCGCCGTCTGCTTGATCTCGGGGTTGGACGACATGCTGAGATAGTCCTGCGAGGCGAAGTTGACGCCCTGCATGTTGATGCCGCGATCGTCGGAGGCCGAAACCTCGGTGCGCGGACCGAAATCGGTGGCACGCGAGAAGGGCCAGAGGCCGTTCTGGCGGCGCAAATTCTGCCACTTGAAGAAGTTTCCGACACGCCGTTCCAGATCAGCGCCTGCGGGAACGCGGAAGTCACGCATGCTGCCCGCCAACGCATCCGCGGGAACTTCATTGTACACGGTCATAGCCAAGATATCCCTGCCGACGCCTGTTGTGTGCGATCTATGTTTGTCGCTGCTCAGACCATAGCGGCGTAGATTTAAGAATATGTTGAAACTCAGAGTATTTGTTCGCGTTATCCACGCTTTAACCTTGTCTCGCTGCGTGTGGTTAGCAAAGACGTTATGCGATTGCCAGAAACCGGGCCAATGATGCAACCGGAATGACGTTCTGGATCGGAGAATCCGTCTGACGCAATCTGGAGTAGATATACTCGGGGTTTACCACCCCCGCCGTCTCGGCCTTGACCTCACGCCTATGCGCGCCCGAGCCCCTCTCGTGCCAGATCATATTACGTTGCGAGATCTTTCGGCCCGCGCGCGGAGCACTCGAAGTAGCGCTTTCATCTGTGAATAGCCTCTCGCTCCGTCACTCTTCTTGTGGCCGCGGCAGGCCCCGAAATCAACGCGGTGCGCTATCGCCGACACCGCCCGACGTTTAAGCTGGGGTTCGTCCCGTTTGGAACGATGAAGGCTGGAAGAGATGACTGCGTTGACGCCCGAGGAAACCAAAGTAACGGCTTGGCTCGCCGCCCGCGAAGAGGCGATGATCGCGCTGCTGCGCGAAATGGTCGACACCGATTCCGGCTCCTATGACAAGGCGGGCGTCGATCGCGCCGGCCAGGTGCTCGCCCGTTTCCATGAGCGCAACGGCCTCGAGGTCGAGATCGTACCCGACGCGACATATGGCGACGCGGTCAAGGCGCGGCTGCCCAACCCCACCGCCAACGACCAGCGGCCGGTCCTTCTGCTCGGCCATCGCGATACGGTGTTCCCGGTCGGCGAGCCGACGCGCCGGCCCTTCACCATCAAGGGTGGCCGTGCCTATGGCCCCGGCGTCGCCGACATGAAGGCAGGCCTCGTCATCGAGGCGTTCGTGGCTGCCGCCTTTGCCGAATGCGAGGGCCTCTCGGCCCCCCTGCTGATGCTGACGACGAGCGACGAGGAGATCGCCTCGCCGTCATCGCGGCCGATCATCGAGGCGGCTGCGCGCGAAGCCCGTTGCGTGTTCAACGCCGAGCCGAGCCGCCTGCCCGTCGGCACGGAGTTCGCCCGGGACCGCAAGCAGTCGGTCACCTCCGGCCGCAAGGGCGGCGTCTTCATCCGCGCCGAGTTCACCGGCAAGGCCGCGCATTCCGGCGCGAACTACGAGAAGGGCGCCTCGGCCATCGTCGATCTCGGCCACAAGATCCCAAGGCTGCAGGGCCTGACGGATCTCGAGCGCGGCATCACCGTCAATGTCGGGCTGATCGGCGGCGGCCAGACCGTCAACACGATCGCGCCGCATGCCTGGTGCGAGATCGACCTGCGCTATGTCACCGCTACTCAGCGCGACGAACTGGTCGGCAAGATCCGCGCGATCATCGAGACCCCGGAGGTCGCCGGCACCACCGGCACCTTCATCATCAAGGGCGAGTTCGTGCCACTGGAAAGCTCGCCGGAATCGGTTGCGATGTTCGAGGCCTATCGCGACGCTGCAGCCGGCTACGGCATCAGCGTCAAGGCCGAGTTCACCGGTGGTTGCGCCGATTCCGGCTTCACCGCGGCCCAGGGCTGCCCGACGCTCTGCAGCATCGGGCCCATCGGCGGCATGGCGCATACGCCCGAGGAGTTCCTTGAGGTCGACAGCATCGTGCCGGCCGCGCAGGTGCTCGCGCTGGCGATCATGCGCACGGCGTCTGCGATGGAGTGAAAGCCTCCGTCATGCTGGGGCGAAGCGAAGCGCAGACCCGAGCATCTTAGGCGGAGAAGCCCACTGACAGCGTCATGGTCGGGTCAGGCCCGACCATGACGATCGATCCCTAGAACGCCTCTTCCCAGTCGCGGCTGAGGCGCATCGCCGAATTGATCAGGCCGACCATGGAGTAGGTCTGGGGGAAATTGCCCCAGAGCTCGCCCGTCGTGAGGTCTGCGTCCTCCGAGAGCAGACCGAAGCTGTTGCGCTGTTTCAGGATGCGGTTGAAGCGCTCGATCGCCTCCTCGCGCCGCCCGATCGCGTGCAGCGCATCGACATACCAGAAGGCGCAGATCAGGAATCCGGTGTGCATGAAGCCGAAATCATCCTGTGTCGCGTAGCGCAGGATGAGGTCGCCGCGCGTCAGATCGCGCCCGATGGCTTCGACGGTTGCGATGAAGCGAGGGTCCTCGGCCTTGACGAAGCCAAGCTCGGCGAAGAGCAGCAGCGTGGCGTCCAGGTCCTCGCCATCGAATGTCGAGACGAAATGGCCCTTCTCGTCGTTCCAGATCCGGTCGGCGATGGCCTGCTTCAGCCGTTTCGCCTCCGAGCGCCAATACTCCTTGCGGTCGGCGCGGCCGAGCGTGCCGGCGATCCGGGCGAGCCGGTCGCAGGCGGCCCAGCACATCACGCTGGAGAAGGAGTGCACGGCTTCCTTTTCGCGCAATTCCCAGGGACCCGCATCGGGCTTGTCGAAGCTCTCGATCGCCAGTTCGCCCATGCGTTCGAGCTGTCCGAACAGGGCCTCCTTGCCCGGCTGGATCAAGCGCTGATCGAAGAAGGAGTGCGTCGCCGCAAGCACGACGGCGCCGTAGCCGTCGTTCTGGATCTGCGTGGCCGCTCCATTGCCGAAGCGCACGGGCTGATGGCCGCGATAGCCAGAGAGGTTGGGCGCCTCGAATTCGTCGAGGGCGCCGCCGCGCGTGATCGGATAGAGTGGCGGCAGGTGCTTGGCGCCGCTTTCGGTGAAGCTGTCGACGACATTGGTGATGAAGCCGAGATAGTCCTCCATCGTTCGCGTCGTGCCCAGGCGGTTCAGGGCATGGACGACGAAATAGGCGTCCCGCAGCCAGCAGAAGCGATAGTCCCAGTTTCGCTGGGTGCCGGGCGCCTCCGGGATCGAGGTCGTGAGCGCCGCGACGATCGCGCCGCTCTCCTCGAAGGAGCAGAGCTTCAGCGTGATCGCAGCCCGGATGACTTCTTTCTGCCAGTCGAAGGGGATCGAGAGCGAGCGCACCCAGTCGCGCCAGTAGTCGGTTGTCTTGTCGAGGAACTCGCGGGAGGTCGTCTCGATCTCGGCGCGCAGCGCCTCGTCAGAGCCGATGAAGAACGAGAACGGGCGGTCGACGGCGAAGGGCACCCCGCCCACGACATAGGAGATCGGCGCGTCGGTGGTCAGCCGGATGGTCTGGTCGGCGCCGACGAAGCGGACATGGTTTGAGCCCCGCGTCAGCTCGTCGGGCTCTTCGCCGAGGCCAAGGGCTGGCTTCACCACCACGCGGATGCGCGGGCGCCCGGAAATCCGCCTGACGCGCCGCACCAGCTGCGGCGGCCGGAAGAAGCGCTCGTAGCGCACGAAGCGCGGCGCGAAATCCAGGATCTCGATGGCGTTGCCGCTATCGTCCGAAAGCACAGACGAGAGGATCGCCGTGTTGTCGAGATAGCTTTGCTCGCAATGCGTCATGCCGATCAGTTCGATCGCGAAGACGCCCTTCTCCGGCATCGCGTCGCCGTCATCGGGCTGGTTGTTGATCAGCGCGCAGAACACGGGGTCACGGTCGAACCTGGGGAAACAGCCCCAGACGATCCGGGCCCGACGGTCGATCAGGGCGGCTATCGAGCAGTTGCCGATCACGCCGAGATCGAGCGATGCCGAGTGCTGGCCCGCGCTGAGAGGGCCAACTGTCGTCGTCGAAACTATCATCGTCATTCCTGAGAAAAGCTGGAAACAGTCAGGACGCCACTTTCGGCGGCGGCCAGGAGGAGGGAGCGAAGTTGTGTCGGCGAGGCCAGCCGGCGTGTCGCACAGGTCTCGCCGTCGCCGATGCGGATCGAGAGTCCGCCAAGCGCGTTGACCGCCTCGAAACCGGCCTCGTCGGTGATGTCGTCGCCGATGAAGACGGGCCGGCGCCCGGCATAGAGCGGCTGGCTCATCATCCAGGCGATGGCGTTGCCCTTGCTCGCGCCTGCGGGGACCAACTCGGCGACTGCCTTGCCTTCCTGGAGCCGGATCCCGGGGCCCATCCGCGTCGCGATCTTGCGCATGAGCTCGAGCGCCTCGTCCTTCAGCTGCGGCGCGAGGCGCCAGTGCAGCGCAATCGAGATGCGCTTGTCCTCAATGATCACGCCGACATTGCTGTTGGCGAAGCGGACGAGGTCGCGCGTGGCCTCGCGCATCGAGTCCGGCACTTCGGACTGCGAGCGGATTTCGCCGTCGGTTCGAATCTGGGCACCATGGAGACCGGCGGTATCGAAGCGGTAAGGCGCCAGAACGGTGTCGAGGAAGGTGATCGGGCGCCCGGAGACGAGCGCCAGCGCGCCGCCAAGGCTCGAGCGCAGGGCATCGAGCGCCGGCCCGACGCGGYGGTCGAGATGGACCTCGTCGGGCGCAGGCGCGATCTCGACCAGCGTCCCGTCGAAATCAAGAAAAAGCGCGATCTCGGGCTCAGGGACAGCGAGGCCCTGAATATCTCCCGGCAATTGTTTTTCGATCAGGTTCGTCATCACAGTCTGTCTGAGCCATGAGACCGGCGAAAATGCGGCCTGCGTGCCCTGAAGTCCTTCGGTTGAATTATCCGCGGTTGAATGATCGGCTTCCGAGCTGCCTGGAGCCTGCTCGCAGAATTGCCGCATTGCGCTTCGAAACTGTGCTGGCTGCCATGCTTTCAACGTCATGCCGACACAGCTTCGCCGTCGCTGACCAACGATCCCTGAAACATTACGCCTGCGAGCGCGTTCTGTTCCTGCGGCCAGTGTCGAATTTCAATTGATCGGCCGAGCAGGAGAGTTCCCAACATGCGCCTTGTCATCGTTTCCAACCGCGTCACGATCCCCGATCGCCATGAGAAGGCGGCGGCGGGCGGACTGGCGGTGGCGTTGCGCGAGGCCCTCGAGACACAGGGCGGCCTTTGGTTCGGCTGGAGCGGCCAGCAATCCGACAGCTCGGCCGTGCGCAGCATCGAGCGCGGCAAGGTGACCTATGCCGTCACCGATCTCAGCGAGGCCGAGCGCCAAAGCTACTATCTCGGCTTCTCGAACCGGGCCCTGTGGCCAAACATGCATTACCGCCTCGGTCTGACCGAGTTCTCGCGGACGGACTATGCCGGCTATCTCGCCGTGAACCGTCGTTTTGCGAAGGCGCTCGTGGGCCTGCTCGAGCCCACCGATGTGCTCTGGATCCATGACTATCACCTGATCCCGCTCGCGGCCGAGTTGCGCAGGCGCGGCGTCAAGAACCGCATCGGCTATTTCCATCACATTCCGTGGCCGCCGGCCGAGGTGTTCGGCGCGCTGCCCTTCAGTTCGACGCTGATCAGCATGGTCGGCGCCTATGATCTGATCGGCATGCAGACAGCCGTGGATGTCGCAAACATCACAAACGGGCTCGTTTCGCTGTGCGGCGCAGTGGCCGATGGCGGCCGCGTCCGTATGGGGCGGCGCGAGACGCTGATCCAGCCATTCCCGATCGGCATCGACGTCGAGGCTTTCAGGAAGCTGGCGGCGGCTTCGGTCCGCACCGCGCCGGGCCCGATCAGGACGACTAAGCAGTCGCTCGGAGAGCGCAAGCTCGTCATCGGTGTCGACAGGCTCGATTATTCCAAGGGCATCGTTCAGCGGCTCGAAGCGTTTGGGCAGTTCCTGCGCAGTCATCCCGAGCATCGCGGCCGCGTCGGTCTCCTGCAGATCGCGCCGCCCTCGCGCAGCGACGTGCCCGAATATGCCGAGCTCGACCGCCAGTCCGATGAGACCGCGGGCCGCCTGAACGCGGCGCTGGGCGAGTTCGACTGGACCCCGATCAGGGTCGTGAAGAAGGCCTATTCGCGCACCGCGCTCGCAGGCTTCTACCGGCGCGCGCAGGTCGGCTTGGTGACGCCGATGCGTGACGGCATGAACCTGGTGGCGAAGGAGTACATCGCCGCGCAGGATCCGCTCGATCCCGGCGTCCTCGTGCTGTCGCGCTTTGCGGGGGCCGCGCAGCAGATGGGCGAGGCGCTCATCGTCAATCCCTACGATACCCATGAGGTCGCCGACGCCATCCGGACCGCGCTCGCCATGCCGAAATCCGAGCGCATCCGCCGCTTCAGGCTTCTTTACGATGCGATCGCTGAAACCGATATCGCGTGGTGGACCGAACGCTATCTGGCGGCCCTGATCGGCTCGGGCGCCGGTGCGCGCGAGACCCCACCTGTCGAGCCCGCGCCGAAGCGGACGCCGCGTGCCAGGGGTGCCAGGCTGGAACTGGTCCGGACCCGGACGCAGCAGGACGAGGTGAAGGCCAGCGACTATGTCGCCTCGTCGCCGAAGGATGCCGCGACCGTGAAGGGCAGGGGGCGCGCCGCGAAGGCCCCGCCGAATGGAGAGGCGCGGCCGCAGCGCACATCGCCTCGTCCGACGTCACATTGACTGCGCTGGAGCCTGATTTCCGCGTGTCGCATTCGCAGCCCTTGCCGAAACCGCCTCCGCATCGCTAGAAAGCGGCAAGACCTCGGGAGCGCTTGCGACTCGGCAAGGCGCTGTCCGAGGTCCCCCAGGTATCGGCTGTAATGGCTGAGGAGGCGGGCGGAGGGCTCAGATTGATGCGAGGTACTCTCGGAGGACCAGGCGTTCTGCTGCGCCGCCTCCGTGAGGTGATGGCAGCCTCGATCAGCCCGCAGGAGCGGCTGGATCGGCTTGTCGTCCTGATCGCGGGCAATCTGGTTGCCGAGGTCTGCTCGGTCTATGTCCTGCGCGAGGACGGCTCGCTAGAACTCTACGCGACCGAGGGCCTGAACCGGGAAGCGGTCCACCTCACCACCATGCGCGCAGGCGAGGGCCTCGTCGGCCTGATCGCGCGCGAGGCGGAACCGCTTGCGCTGTCGGACGCCCAGAACCACCCCTCCTTCTCCTATCGTCCCGAGACCGGCGAAGAGATCTATCGCTCCTTCCTCGGCGTGCCGATCCTGCGCGGCGGCGCGGTGATGGGCGTGCTCGTCATCCAGAACCGCGCAACGCGCCTCTACAGCGACGAGGAAATCGAGTCGCTGCAGACCACCGCCATGATCATGGCGGAGATGATCGCGGCTGGCGGGCTGAAGTCGCTCGCCGCGCCCGGTGCCTCGATCGGGCTCGACCGGCCGATCCACGGCATCGGCGTCTCGCTCGCCGACGGCGTCGGGCTCGGCCATGCCGTGCTGCATGAGCCGCGTGTCGCGATCACCAATCTGATCGCGGAGAATCCAGCCGGCGAGGTCAAGCGACTCGAGGCCGCGATCGGCGAGATGCGCGCCTCGATCGACGAACTGGTCGAGCGCGGCGATGTCGCCCACACCGGCGAGCATCGCGACGTGCTCGAGACCTTCCGCATGTTCGCTCATGACCAGGGCTGGCTCAGGCGCATGCGCGACGTCGTGCTGACGGGCCTGACGGCCGAGGCGGCCGTCGAGCGGGTGCAATCCGATACGCGCGCAAAGATGCTGCGCCAGACCGACCCCTATCTTCGCGAGCGCCTGCACGATCTCGACGACCTCGCCAACCGCCTGCTGCGCACACTGATGGGCAAGGCCAACGGCGTCGCCCGCGAGGAGCTGCCCGAAAACGCCATCCTGATCGCCCGTTCGATGGGGCCGGCCGCGCTGCTGGACTATGAGCGCGCCCATCTGCGTGGGCTGGTGCTGGAGGAGGGCGGTCCGACCAGTCATATCGCCATCGTCGCGCGCGCCCTGGGCATTCCCGCCGTCGGCGAGGTCATCAATGCGACGGCGCTGATCCAGTCTGGCGATGCCGTCATCGTCGACGGCCAGGCCGGCGAGATCCAGATCCGGCCGCAGCCCGATGTCGAGAACGCCTACAAGGACAAGGCGCGGCTGCGGGCGCGCAAGCAGGAGCAGTACCGCAAGCTCAAGGCGCTGCCGTCGGTCACCAAGGACGGCGTCGAGATCTCGCTGCAGATCAATGCCGGGCTGCTCGTCGACATGCCGAACCTGGAGGCGACCGCCGCGTCCGGCATCGGCCTTTTCCGGACCGAGCTCCAGTTCATGGTCGCGCAGCACATGCCGACGACCAGCGAGCAGCAATCGCTCTACAGCGCCGTCCTCGCCGGAGCCCAGGGCAAGCCTGTGACCTTCCGCACGCTGGATATCGGCGGCGACAAGGTGCTGCCCTATATGGAGCGCGTCGAGGAGGAGAACCCCGCGCTGGGCTGGCGTGCGATCCGCATCGGCCTCGACAAGCCGCGCCTCCTGCGGGCGCAGTTGCGCGCCCTGCTGCGAGCGGGCGCCGGCCGCGACATGAAGATCATGCTGCCGATGATCGCCACGGTCGACGAATTTCGCCGGGCCCGCACGATCGTCACCCGGGAGCAGGCGATGCTGGCCAAGCAAGGGCACAGCCCGCCGGCGACGATGCAGCTCGGGGTCATGGTCGAGGTGCCGTCTCTGCTGTTCGAACTGGCCGAGATCGCCCGCGAGGCCGATTTCCTCTCGATCGGCACCAATGATCTCATGCAATTCCTGTTTGCGGCCGATCGCGAGAACAAGCGCGTAGCCGATCGCTTCGACCCGCTCGGCGTCAGCGCGCTGCGGGCCCTGCGCAGCATCGTCGAGGCTGCGGGCGAGGCGGACTGTCCGGTCACCGTCTGCGGCGAGATGGGCGGCAAGCCATTGGAGACCATGGCCCTGATCGGGCTGGGCTATCGCGGCTTCTCGATGGCCTCCTCGGCTATCGGGCCGGTCAAGGCGATGCTGCGCGCGCTAGATGTCGGCAAGCTGCGCGAGCGGATCGATTGGATGCTGGCCTCTCCCGAGGGCGTCACGAGCCTGCGACCGCAATTGGCTGCGCTCGCCAATGAGCTGAAAGTGCCGGTCTAGCGACGCCGTTTGCCGCCGCTGCCTGCCCACCCCACATAGTCCGTAGCCGAGTTCACGATGTCGCTTCAGCTTCCCCAGGATCGCCTTGACGGCATCATCGCGCGCCATGCCGCCGCGACCGACGAGATCAACCGCTCGGCCGATGCCGTGCGCACCGTCGAGCTTGCCAAGGAGTTGTCGGAGCTCGATCCCGTCGTCTCCGCCATTTCCGCCTGGCGCCAGGCGCTGGCGACTTTGAGCGAGGCCGAGGGGCTGATCGACGATCCCGCCACCGATTCCGAGTTCCGCGACCTCGCTTACGAGGAGCGTGATGCGGCGCGCATCGAGATCGAGGCCCGCGCCCGCGAGATCCTGATCGCCTTGTTGCCGAAAGATGCTGCCGACGAGCGCGGCGTCATCCTCGAAATCCGCGCCGGCACTGGCGGCGACGAGGCCTCGCTCTTTGCCGGAGACCTGCTGCGGATGTACCAGCGCCATGCGGCCCAGAAGGGCTGGAGCGTGGATATCCTCTCCGAGAGCGAGGGGACCGTGGGCGGCTACAAGGAGGTCATCGCCGAGATCTCAGGCAAGGGCGTCTATGCCCGGCTCAAGTTCGAATCGGGCGTTCACCGGGTCCAGCGCGTGCCCGATACCGAGACGAGTGGGCGCATCCACACCTCCGCAGCCACGGTCGCGACACTGCCGCTGGCCGGCGATGTCGACGTCGTCCTGAACGACACCGACATCCGCATCGACACGATGCGCGCGGGCGGTGCTGGCGGCCAGCACGTCAACAAGACCGAATCAGCGGTGCGACTGACCCATATCCCGAGCGGGATTGCTGTCGTCGTTCAGGATGAAAGGTCCCAGCACAAGAACAAGGCGCGCGCCTATGAGTTGTTGCGCGCGAAACTCTACGACATCGAGCGCACCCGAGCCGACGCTGATCGCGCTGCCGACCGACGCTCGCAGATCGGTTCCGGCGATCGCTCCGAGCGCATACGAACCTACAACTTCCCGCAAGGTCGCGTCACCGATCACCGCATCAACCTGACCCTCTACAAGCTCGACGAGATGATGCAGGGCCTGGTGCTCGATGACATTATCGATGCGTTGACCGCCGAACACCAGGCCGCGCTGCTCGCTTCGCAGAGTTCGTCGTGACGACCCCCGTGAAACTCTTTTCGCAGTCAGGCGTTGAGACTTCACCGAAACAAGAATCGGCTGGAGGACACAATGTTCAGGATGATATCGGGCTTGGCGATCACGGGGATGATGGTCTTTTCCGTTGCGGGCCAGGCACAGGCCCAGGAGCGGGCGCTGCGGTCGATCACGCGGGGCGAGGCGGCGCCCCTTCAGAAGTCGATGACGCAGGCACAGGCTCGCCGTCTCTGCGAGCAGCAGATGCGGGGCGCTCGCGAGAGCCGCTCGGCGATCCGCCAGAAGGTGGCGATCTGCATGCGCAGGAACATGGAAGGCATCTGAGGCTTGCGCCTCGGCCAGGTATCGAGGTCACGGCAGAGCGCGTGACCCCGATAGGCATTGCCACCATCCTCGACGCGCGGCGTTATATCGCCGCGCGTTTTCGCGATGCCGGCAGCGACACGGCAGCGCAGGATGCGCGCTATCTTGTCGAAGGCGCGCTGGGTGACGCATCCTCCACGCTCGACCCGCTCGCGCCGCTCGATGCGGCCACGATCGTGCTGCTCGACGCGTACGCATCCCGTCATATCGCTGGCGAGCCGATCTGGCGCATCCTGGGCGAGCGAGAATTCTGGAGCCTCACCTTCAAGCTTTCGCCCGCGACGCTCGAGCCGCGACCTGACAGCGAGACGATTGTCGAGGCCGCGCTTGCCGAACTCGGCCCGCGTCGCCAGGAGCCGATGTCGATCCTCGATCTCGGCACCGGGACAGGCTGCCTGCTCATATCCCTGCTCAGTGAATGCGGGCAGGCGCGCGGCCTCGGCGTCGATATCTCGGAGGAAGCCTGCGCGACCGCGCGCGGAAATGCCGAGCTCAACGGTGTCGGTGATCGCTGCAGCTTCCAGCCCGGCAACTGGGTCGACGGTTTGGTCGGCCGCTTCGATTTGATCGTCTCGAATCCGCCCTATATCCCGGCCGGCGAGATCCCCGGGTTGAGCGTAGGCGTACGCGAGCACGACCCGATGCGCGCGCTCGATGGCGGTAGCGACGGGCTCGATGCCTACCGGTTTCTTGCGGCAGGCCTCCCGGCACGGCTCGCTCCCGGGGGCTCCGTTGTATTCGAGATCGGGGCCGGGCAGGAGCCCGACGTCGTCGCCATCATGGAGGCATCGGGCTTCGTTCATCGCGGCTCGCGCCGCGATCTCGGAGATCATATCCGCGCCCTGATCTTCGCGATTGCGTGATATCAACAGGCTTTAATGCGATTTTGCTTGGAGCCGTGCAGGAAAACGGCTATGTACACAGTCAGCCGAAGCTGGTGTGTGTCAGCGCCGAGCCTCGAGCAGTCCCCTCAATGGTAAGGCTTGCCTTGGGCGATGTCCGTGGATTGACGGAACTGACAACCCAGATTTGACATCCGGAGGCGCGGAGGCGCCGATCGGCTCACAGGGCGGGAAGCCCTTGGTGGAAAAGAGCGCGTGAAGGCCAAGAACGGCGTATCACCCCGTCAGGTCACACTCAGCCGATGCAGCGTCGCAACCCGCTGTGCATTGGTACGCGCATGATGCCGTCACGGTTGCTTTGAGCATAGAGCGCGAGACATACGCGAATGAGACCAGGTCAGAACCGGCGCATGCGCGGCCGTAACAACAACAATAACAGCGGCAGCAACAACAATGGCAATCGCAAGTCCCCAAATCCGTTGCAGCGCAGCTACGAGTCGAACGGTCCGGACGTAAAGGTTCGCGGCACGGCTCAGCACGTTGCCGAGAAGTATTTGCAGCTTGCCCGCGATGCGCAGTCGTCTGGCGATCCTGTCGCTGCCGAGAATTATTTCCAGCACGCCGAGCATTATTATCGGATCTTGCTGGCGGCTCAGGAGCAGATGGCCCAGCAGTTCGGCCACAGCTTCCCGCCCAATCGCGCCTTCAACGATGATGGCGAGGAAGGCGAGGAGGAGGGCGACGATGAGGTGCAGGCTTTCCAGCCCGGCGCACCGCAGCCTTCCGATCAGCGCAATGGCGAGCAGCGCCAGGGCGGCATGAACGGCAACGGTGCCCCTCGCCAGGACGGCGAAGGCAACGACAACCGCCAGCAGGGTGGCCAGCGCTTCGAGCGTCCTGACCGCCAGAACAATGACCGCCAGAACGGCGATCGCAACGGCCCGCGCCGATTCGATCGCGGCGATCGCAACGATCGCGGCGAGCGCCGGTTCGATCGTGCCGAAGGCGGGCAGCCGGTCCAAGGCGGTTACACACCGCGCCCCGACGCGCCGCGTTCCGACATTCCTGTCGGCATGGGCGAGCAGCCCGACGCGATCCCGGCTCCGGCTCCGATTCAGGGCGAGCGTCGGTTCGAGCGTGGTGATCGTCCCGAACGCGGTCCGCGCCCGGAACGTCGTCCGCGCCGTGAGCGCGAGCCCGAGCATGAAGCCGGTGATGACGTTGCGGCGGCATTGCCGTCCTTCCTCACCACGCCTGTCCGGGTCCCGATTGCAGTCGCCGAGGAGCCTGTCCCCATTCCGGTACCGGCGCCCGCAGTCGCGCCTGCACCTGTGGCGGCTCCCGTCGCGGCGCAGCCCGTGACGGATGCACCGGATGCTCAGGCGGCAGATGCTGCTCCCAAGCGGCCGCGTGGCCGCCGGCGTTCGCCGCGCGAGGTCATGGACGCGCTCGGCTCGGGTTCCGACCTCGACAACGTCACCGAATAAGCCGATGCGGCTCCGGCCGCCACGCGAGACACATCATCAAGGGGCCCCGCAAGGGGCCCTTTTCCGTTGGTCTCAGGCGAGGCCGAGCGGTCCTTGGGCTGTCTCGTCGATGCGGATCTGGAGACCCTCCGAGAGCGTGCCTGCGCCGAGTATCTCGCAATAGAGCCCGCAGTCGACATGTCCGTAAGCCTTCATCAAGGCCTTCGGAATCTGCAGGTCGCGGGCGGCTGTGACCGGGTCGACATTGGTCGCGGCGCAGCGCTCGATGCGCTTGATCCCACGCAGTCGGACGCCCGATGCCGTGGTCAGCTCCCGGCCGGCGAGGTCGAGTTCCGCCCACGGCTCCAGCCCCTCGACCATGATGTTGCCGCGGAAGCGCAGGGGATCGACGGGCGCGCCGATCCGCTCCGCGAGATCCGCCACGCTGGCGAGATTGATGATCGAGACGAAACCCGAGCGCGAATCGGTGAACCGATAGCTGGGTGGTGCGCTCAGCAACTGCGGCTTTCCGCGCAACTCGCTGGGCATGAAATCTTCGAAGAAGGCGGTGATCTGCCCGCGCCCCTCGGGCGTCGCGGTGTCCGCGCGCAGCACTTCCTGGCCCTTGAGGCCGATGACGAGCGCGCCGCTGTCATCGTCATAGCGCGTGTTCAGCCGGGCCAGCGCCTCGTTGCGCATCAGCATCAAGTATTTGATCTTGGGCTGGTGAACGGGTTCGGCTGGATCGAAGCCCGACGGCCCGTTCTCGATGGCGAAGAGCCTGTCGCCGGGAAAGTAGTGTCCTGCCGCCAGTTCTGCTGTGGCCAGGCGCTCGGGCGAGAGGCCCTTGACGGGGTAGCGATAAAGCGAGGCGATGCGCATGGAACTGGTCCGGGTCAGGCAGGTGGAAGGCAAGGTAGCGGCATCTCGAGCGCGCGATAGTCAATTTACGTGGATGATCCGATCAGCGCCGGGTGACCTTGACCTTGATCGCCTCTTCCTCGGACGCCTCCAGCTCGATCACGGAGCGCTGGCAGCCCCAGCCCGCTAGCACGGCATCGGTGTCGTCGGCGATGAAGAACCGCGCGGCCTCGCGATCATAGCCATCGGCAAGCAGCTGCTCGTAGTCGGTATGGACGTGCCGGACATGGCTCCCCAGCGACAGCCAGAGCGCTGTGGAGGGCGGCAGGTCCTTCATGTGCCGTCGTTCGGCGAGCGTCAGCACGGCCTCGGCATCCGCGAGCGGGATGCCGGGCGCCAACGCGCGCAGTGCTTTTCGAATTGCCTGTTGGCGTTTGGTCCCGGCCATGGCGACAGGCTCGCCGCCCCGGCGGCCGGCGTCAACTATCGTCGCTGCGGACCCCTTCCGTTGCGCCGATGTCACACCTATCTCATGCGGCGAGGGGCGGCTCGTCAGGGCGCTCCATCTTTTTGAAAGGCAGCCGGACCCACGTCGCTTCGGGGCGTGCCGGCGGGCGGAGTGATTGCGAATGAACATCGATAAGTACACCGACAGGGCCAAGGGTTTCCTGCAGGCCGCGCAGACGATTGCGCTGCGCGAGGGCCACCAGCAGTTTACGCCTGAGCATCTGCTCAAGGCGCTGCTCGACGACAATGAAGGCATGGCCGCCGGCCTGATCACGCGTGCGGGCGGGCAGGCAAAGCTGGCTTTGCAGCTGACCGATGCCAGCCTTGCCAAGCTGCCCAAGGTCAGCGGTGGTGGCGCAGGCGGCATCAACCTGACGCCTGGCCTGGCTCGCGTCTTCGACACCGCCGAGAAGGCCGCCGAAAAGGCCGGCGATTCCTTCGTCACGGTCGAGCGCCTGCTGCTGGCGCTGGCGGTCGAGAAGGACACCGAGGCCGGCAAGGCGCTTGCCAAGGCCGGCGTGACGCCGCAGGGCCTCAACACGGCCATCGAGGGGCTGCGCAAGGGCCGCACGGCGGATTCCGCGTCGGCCGAACAGAGCTATGACGCGCTTAAGAAATACGCCCGCGACCTCACGGCAGCGGCGCGCGAGGGCAAGCTCGACCCGGTCATCGGCCGCGACGAGGAGATCCGCCGCACCATCCAGGTGCTGTCGCGCCGGACCAAGAACAATCCTGTCCTGATCGGCGAGCCCGGTGTCGGCAAGACCGCAATCGCCGAGGGGCTGGCGCTGCGGATCGTCAATGGCGACGTGCCCGAGAGCCTCAAGGACAAGGAACTGCTCGCGCTCGACATGGGTTCGCTCATCGCCGGCGCGAAATATCGCGGCGAGTTCGAGGAGCGGCTGAAGGCCGTGCTCAACGAGGTCTCGGCGGCCGAGGGCGGCGTGATCCTGTTCATCGACGAAATGCACACCCTCGTCGGCGCAGGCAAATCCGACGGCGCGATGGATGCGTCAAACCTGCTGAAGCCGGCTCTGGCGCGGGGCGACCTGCACTGTGTCGGTGCGACCACGCTCGACGAGTACCGCAAATATGTCGAGAAGGACGCGGCGCTCGCCCGTCGCTTCCAGCCGGTCTTCGTCGATGAGCCCTCGGTCGAGGACACGATCTCGATCCTGCGCGGCCTGAAGGAGAAGTACGAGCAGCATCACCGCGTCCGCATAACGGATTCGGCGCTGGTGTCGGCCGCGACGCTGTCGAACCGCTACATCACCGACCGCTTCCTGCCCGACAAGGCCATCGACCTGATGGACGAGGCTTCCGCGCGGCTGCGCATGCAGGTCGATTCCAAGCCCGAGGAGCTCGATTCCATCGACCGCGAGATCGTGCGGCTGCGCATCGAGCAGGAGGCGTTGAAGAAGGAGAGCGACAAGGGCTCGCAGGAGCGCCTGGGCCGCCTGGAGTCGGAGCTTGCCGAACTCGAGACGCGCTCGGCCACCATCACCGCTCGCTGGAAGGCTGAGAAGGACAAGCTCGGCGCCGCCGCCGAGATCAAGACCCGGCTCGACAACGCCCGCAACGAACTGGCGCAGGCCCAGCGCAAGGGCGAGTACCAGCGCGCCGGCGAGCTTGCCTATGGGGAGATCCCACAACTCGAAAAGGCGCTGGCCGAGATCGAGGCGATCGGCGACACCTCGGGCATGGTCGAGGAGGCCGTCACGGCTGACCATGTCGCGCAGATCGTCAGTCGCTGGACCGGTGTTCCGGTCGATCGCATGCTCCAGGGCGAGAAGGAAAAGCTGCTGCGCATGGAGGATGTGCTGTCGGCCCGGGTCGTGGGCCAGCGCGAGGCGGTCGAGGCGGTCTCCACCGCCGTTCGCCGCGCACGCGCGGGCCTGCAGGATCCCAACCGGCCGATCGGCTCCTTCATGTTCCTGGGCCCGACCGGCGTCGGCAAGACCGAGCTGACCAAGGCGCTGGCGTCGTTCCTGTTCGATGACGACACCGCGATGGTGCGGCTCGACATGTCCGAATACATGGAGAAGCACTCGGTCTCGCGGCTGATCGGCGCGCCTCCCGGCTATGTCGGCTATGAGGAGGGCGGTGCCCTGACTGAGGCCGTGCGACGCCGGCCCTACCAGGTGGTGCTGTTCGACGAGGTCGAGAAGGCGCATCCAGACGTGTTCAACGTCCTGCTGCAGGTGCTCGACGATGGCCGTCTCACCGATGGCCAGGGCCGCACCGTCGATTTCCGCAACGTGCTGATCATCATGACCTCGAACCTCGGTTCGGAGTATCTGGTGAACCAGCCCGAGGGCGAGGATAGCGAGGCTGTGCGCGACGAGGTCATGGGCGTCGTCAGGCACGCGTTCAGGCCGGAATTCCTGAACCGGATCGACGACATCATCCTGTTCCACCGCCTGAGGCGGGAGGATATGGGCGCCATCGTCGACATCCAGATGGCCCGGCTCGCCAAGCTGTTGACCGACCGCAAGATCGTGCTGCAGCTGTCCGACGATGCCCGTCAGTGGCTGGCAGACAAGGGCTACGACCCCGCCTATGGCGCGCGCCCGCTCAAGCGCGCGATCCAGAAGTCGGTGCAGGACCCGCTGGCCGAACTCCTGCTCGCCGGCAAGGTCAGCGACGGCGAGGTGGTGCCGGTCACGGTCGGGCCGGGCAGCCTGATGCTCGGCGATATCGCTGCCGTGAAGGAAAAGCGCCCCGCCGGCGTGCCCCTGAACTGAGGCGGCTTGCATCAACCTCGGGACGCCGCATGGCGGTGCCCCGAGGTTCGCGTCATCGGAACTCGATCGAAATCGCGCGACGTGCAGTCATCCCGGGCGACCGCAGGGAGACCCGGGTTCCCGAGCCTCGCCGGCAAGCGCTCCGAAATGGATCCCAGATCTCCGCTTCGCGAAGTCCGGGATGACGGCGTGCTTCCGGTGTGCCGGAACTCAAAAGACGGCCGTTACAAGCCCGACCATGTCGGCGCTGGCGGTCAGCCCCGCTTCAGCAGAAACACGGCCTGCGCGCCAAACAGGTTCCAGAACCACCAGGGCGCGCTGACGCCGACACGTCCGCCGGCAGCATCCAGCGCGACGGCGAGTTCCTTTTCGGCGCCGACAGTTTCGCACAGCGTCTTGAAATCGCGGATCGTGCAGAAATGGATGTTGGGTGTGTCCCACCAGGAATAGGGCAGGGCCTCCGTCACCGGCATCCTGCCCATGAAGAAGACCTGGCTGCGCATCCGCCAATGCCCGAAATTCGGGAAGGAGACGATGGCGCGCCGGCCGATCCGCAGCATGTGCTCCAGCACGAGGCGCGGATTGCGCGTCGCCTGGATCGTCTGAGACAGGATCACATAGTCGAAGCTGTCGTCCGGGTATTCGGCGAGGTCGGTGTCGGCATCGCCCTGGATTACCGAGAGGCCGCGCGCGACGCAGCCGGCCACGCCCTCGCGCGACAATTCGATCCCGCGCGCATCGACATTGCGAGTGTCCGCGAGCATCGAGAGCAGCGCGCCGTCGCCGCAGCCGACATCGAGCACGCGCGAGCCCGGCGCCACCATCTCGGCGACAAGCTTGAGGTCGATACGGTTTGTCTGGTTGTCGGTCAGGGCCATCGTCAAATTCCCCTGGCCCGTGCGGCCGCGCCGATGAAGCCGCGCGTCGTCGCAAACAGGTTCGGCTCCTCGAGCAGGAAGGCGTCGTGGCCCTTGTCGCTCTCGAGCTCGACGAAGGAGACCGAGGCGCCGGCCGCATTCAGCGCGTGCACGATGGCGCGCGAATCCGCGGTCGGGAACAGCCAGTCCGTGGTGAAGGAGGCGACGCAGAAGCGCGTCTTGGTGCCGGCGAAGGCCTTTGCCAGCACGCCGTCATGGTCGGCCGCGAGGTCGAAATAATCCATGGCGCGGGTGACATAGAGATAGGAATTGGCGTCGAAGCGCTCGACGAACGAGATACCCTGATGGCGCAGATAGCTCTCGACCTGGAAATCGGCGTCGAAGGAGAAGGTCGGCGCCTCGCGATCCTGCAGCCTGCGGCCGAACTTGCGGTGCAGGGCGGGCTCCGAGAGATAGGTGATGTGCGCGCCCATGCGCGCCACGGACAGGCCCTTGGCCGGGCGCGTGCCCTCTTCGAGATAGCGCCCGCCGCGCCAGTCGGGATCGGCCATCACGGCCTGCCTGCCGACCTCGTGGAAGGCGATGTTCTGGGCCGAATGCTTGGCGGCGGTCGCAAGCGGCAGGGCGGAGAAGACACGGTCGGGATAGCTCGCTGCCCATTCCAGCACCTGCATCCCGCCCATCGAGCCGCCCGCAACGCAGAACAGTGTCTCGATCCCCAGTGAATCGACCAGCGCGGCCTGAGCCCGCACCATGTCGCGGATTGTCACCATCGGGAACGACAGGCCCCAGGGCTTGCCGGTCTCAGGGTTGGTCGAGGCGGGCCCTGTCGTGCCGGTACAGCCGGCCAGAACATTGGCACAGATCACGAAGAAGCGGTCGGTGTCGATCGGCTTGCCGGGCCCGATCATCGCCGTCCACCAGCCGCCCTTGCCGGTGATCGGGTTGCGGCTCGCGACATGCTGGTCGCCGGTCAGGGCATGGCAGACCAGGATCGCGTTCGACCTGGCTGCATTGAGCGCGCCATAGGTCTGGTAGCCGATCTGCCAGTTTTCGAGCAGGACGCCACTGTCCATGCGCAGCGGCGCGTCTGGTCCAAAGCGCGCCACGGGGCTCGAAGGCTCGTTGGCCTCCTTCAGCGGGTCCGCCAGGTTTTGAAACTCATTCGCCATAGTCGTCCGCTTTGGCAGTCAGATTTGTCGTGTCGGTCGGCTTGTTCGGAAGATCGAACCAGATCGATGGCGCGCATACGCTTGGCTGTCAACGCATCGATGCAATGGAGTGGCTTTGCCAAGCCTCGTATTGAGAGCTAAGACACGCGCGCAACCAGTAAGATCAGGCCATGACCGAAGCCGCTCCGACGACCCTTGCCGACCTTCGCAGCGAGATCGATCGTATCGACTCGGAGATGCACGCGCTCCTGATGGAGCGCTCCTCGATCATCGAGACCCTGATCTCAGTCAAGAAAACGCAGGCTTCCGGCTCCGCTTTCCGGCCAGGCCGCGAGGCCGACATGATGAAGCGCCTCGCGCTGCGTCACAAAGGCCTGCTGCCGCTCGATACGATCGAGGGCATCTGGCGCATCATCATCGCGACCTTCACGTATGTGCAGGCAAATTACGCGGTCCATGCCGACGTTTCCGGCGGCGATGCGGCGATGCGCGATTCCGCCCGCTTCCACTTCGGCTTCACGGTGCCCTTCGTCACGCATGAGGATGCGCGCGCCGTGATCGCGGCTGTGGCGGAGTCGGCTGGCGACCTCGGCATCTTCCGCATGGACCAGGGCGCCAGCGCCGGGATCTGGTGGCGCGACCTGATCGGCCCCGACAGCCCCAAGATCATCGCGCGCCTGCCCTTCATCGAGCGCCCGAACCATCCCGCCGGCACGCCGGTCTATTGTGTGGCGAAGCCGTTGGCCGATGCTGCGGTGCGCGAGATCGTGCTCTATGCCGCCCGCGTCGAGCGTTGGTCGCAGGCGCTTGGCGCTTCGCTCGGCCAGCATCTCGCAGAGGTCTCAGCCAGCGCCGCAGATGGATCGCATCTCTCGCTGCTCGTCGCCGCCTCCGGCGAGGTCGACCAGAGCGCGATCCGCGACGCGCTGCTGCCCGCCGGGCTCAGCGACTTCGCCGAGATCGGCAGCCACGCCGCCCGCTTCGCTTTCAAATCCGCCCGTTCCTGAAGCTGATGTTCTATCTTAACTGACGTCCGCACCGTCATCCCGGGCGACCGCAGGGAGACCCGGGATCCATTTCCAAACCTCGACCGACGACGTTCAGGAATGGATCCCGCCTCTTCGCTTCGCTCCGGCCGTGATGACGGCGAGGAGATCAAACCGAAAGTCGACTGGCTATGGCCGCTGCCACATCCCGCCCCGTTCCCCGCCCCGGCGTCCTCGACATCGAGGCTTATGTGCCCGGCAAGTCGGCTGCGCCCGCGGGCGTCAAGCTGCACAAGCTGTCCTCGAACGAGAGCCCGCTGGGCCCGAGCCCCAAGGCGGTGGCCGCCTATGGCGCGCTGGCCGGAAAGCTCGAGCTCTACCCGGACGGTTCTGCCTCCAAGTTGCGTGAAGCCATCGCCGGCCGTTATGGCCTCGACGCCTCGCGTATTCTCTGCGGCACCGGCTCCGACGAACTGCTGCAACTGATCACCAAGGCCTATATCGGCGACGGCGATGAGGGCGTGTTCACGCAGCACGGCTTCCTGGTCTACCGCATCGCCATCCTGGCGGCCGGCGGGAAGCCGGTCGTCGTGCCCGAGACCAACTTCACGGCCGATGTCGACGCGATCCTGGCGGCCGTGACGCCACGGACGAAAATCGTCTTCCTCGCCAACCCCAACAACCCCACGGGCACCTATCTCCCCTTCGAGCAGGTCAAGCGGCTCCATGCCGGCCTGCCCTCGAACGTGCTGCTGGTCCTGGACGCGGCCTATGCGGAGTATGTCCGCCGCAACGACTATGCGGCCGGGATCGAACTGGTCGCGGAGAGCGAGAACGTCGTGATGGCGCGCACCTTCTCGAAGATCTATGGCCTCGCCAATCTGCGCCTCGGCTGGCTCTACGGACCCGCGCATGTCGTCGATGCCCTGGATCGCATTCGCGGCCCCTTCAACGTCAATGGAGCGGCGCTCGAAGCCGGCGTCGCGGCCGTTGCCGACGAGGCGCATATCGCGGCTGCCATCGCCCATAACGACAGGTGGCTCGCCTGGACCACGGCGGAGATCGAGAAGCTTGGCCTCACGGTCACGCCGTCGGTTGGCAACTTCATCCTGATCCACTTCCCCGCCACGCCGGGCAAGAGCGCCAAGGAGGCCGATGCCTTCCTGACCCAGCGAGGCTTGATCCTGCGCGGCGTCGCCGCCTATGGCCTGCCCGATGCGTTGCGTCTGACGATCGGCTCGGAGGAGGCCAGCCGCCTCGTCGTCGCCGCGCTCGCCAGCTTCCTGGGCAAGGAGTGATGGCCGAGAGCTTCGCCCCGCGCCGCGACGAGCCGGTCTTCGGCCGCCTCGCCATAATCGGCATCGGGCTGATCGGCTCCTCGATCGCGCATGCGGCCAACGAGCTGAACCTGGCGGGGCATATCGTGCTGTCGGATCGCGACGAGGCCGTCCGCATGCGGGCGGGCGAATTGCGGCTCGGGCACGAGATCGCCGCGACCGCCGCCGATGCGGTCCGCGATGCCGACCACATCATCCTGTGCGTGCCGGTGGGCGCGTGCGGCGCGGTCGCCGCAGAGATCGCCCCGTTCCTGAAGCCGGGCGCAATTCTCTCCGATGTCGGCTCCGTGAAGGCCTCCGTGGTCGACGCGGTGTCACCGCATCTGCCGGCCGGCGTCCATCTCGTCCCGGCCCATCCGGTGGCGGGCACCGAGAACTCGGGCCCGGACGCCGGCTTCCCGAGCCTCTTCCTGAACCGTTGGTGCATCCTGACGCCGCCGGAGGACACCGCCCCCGAGGCCATCCAGCGCACGCGCCAGTTCTGGGAGGGGATGGGCGCCATCGTCGAGATCATGACGGCGCAGCACCATGACCTCGTGCTCGCGGTCACCAGCCACCTGCCGCATCTGATCGCCTACAACATCGTCGGCACGGCCGAGGACCTGGCGGCGGTGACGCAGTCCGAGGTGATCAAATTCTCGGCCGGCGGCTTCCGCGATTTCACGCGCATCGCGGCCTCCGACCCGACGATGTGGCGCGACGTCTTCCTGCACAACAAGGATGCGGTGCTGGAGATGCTCGGCCGCTTCAGCGAGGATCTGTCGGTGCTGACCCGCGCGATCCGCTATGGCGATGGCGAGACGCTGCACAAGCATTTCACCCGAACGCGCGCCATCCGGCGCGGCATCGTCGCGCTCGGGCAGGAGAAGCCCGAGACGGAGAAACTGCGGAAGCCCTGACGGTTTCTCGAAGTTTGGGCCAGGGATCGCCTTGCCAAGAATCGGGCGTGCTGCTAGATGCCTGCACGTCGCCGCTTTAGCTCAGCTGGTAGAGCACCTCATTCGTAATGAGGGGGTCGGGGGTTCGAATCCCTCAAGCGGCACCACTCCCCAAGTTACCTATCCCCAAGCTGCTTCGCTGGACCGGCGCCCGCGAACTGCCCTCGATGTCGGCTCTTTCGTGGTCAGTGCCGCATTTCGGCAGGAAAAGTGCCAGCCCCGATGCGCCCCGCTGGGCCGCGAGGTTCGCCCTTGCGCAAGGCCGGCCCATGGCTGTTATTCACGACGCCTCTGTACCGCCCAGCGCATGACCAGCAATGACCAATCTTCAGGCTGGACACCCGCCTGCGAGACCGGGATAGCGGTGGATGGCGTGTCTACCGTTCTCTCGCCGGAACGGCTCAGCGAGGGTTGCCAGTGGAAGATCGTGTCAATGCATTCGTGCCCGGATCGCGGATCCGCATCCCCGGTCGGGCAGGCGGACCACTCTCGGGCTTGAGCTTCGCCGCCAAGGATCTGTTCGACGTCGCGGGCGTCGCGACGGGCGGCGGCAATCATGACTGGGCAAAATTCAATCCCGTTCCGGAGCGCCATGGCTGGGCCGTCCAGACCCTGCTCGACGCCGGTGCCGAACTCGTCGGCAAGACCGTCACCGATGAGGTCTCGCTCGGCATTCTCGGGGAAAACCCGTTCGATGGTACGCCCATCAACAGCGCGGCACCCGACCGGGTGCCCGGCGGTTCGTCGTCGGGCTCGGCCGCTGCAGTGGCCGCCGGCCTCTGCGATTTCGCGTTGGGCACGGACACCGGCGGTTCCGTGCGGGTGCCCTCGAGCTTCTGCGGACTCTATGGCATCCGCCCGACGCATGGCCGCGTCGACGTGTCCGGCATGATGCCGCAGGCCCCGAGTTCCGATACCACCGGGTGGTTCGCGCGCGATGCGGACGTCTTCGCCCGGGTATCTACGGCGATGCTAGGCGAAGCGCCGGCCGCCCTGCCGACGACGCTGCTCATTGCAACCGATGCCTTCGGCTTTGCCGATCCCGAGGTGGCCGACGCTTTGCAGCCCATGGTCGAACGGCTCGGACGGCTGATCGGCCGGGTGCGCGAAGACAGCATGGCGCCGCAGGGCCTTTCCGTCTGGGCGAGGGCGCAGCGTACCCTTCAGCCTGTCGAGGCCTGGCAGACGTTCCAGCCCTGGATCGAGCGCGCCAATCCGCGGATGGCGTTCAGCGTCGTATCGGGCCTTCTCATTGGGGCGCAGATGCCTGCTGCCGATCGCAACTGGGCGGCGCTGATGCGCCAGGAGGCGCGGGCAAGGCTGAGGTTCCTGCTGCCGCCGGGCACCATCCTGTGCCTGCCGACGACGCCGTTTCCCGCGCCGCAGCGTGGCCTGCCTCTGGCGGAGTTGCAGCCCCTGCGGGACCGTATCAGTTGCCTCTGCGCGCAAGGCGGCCTCACGGGCTCGCCGCAGGTCAACCTGCCCGGCGCCAGTGTGGACGGGGCCCCGGTTGGACTGTCGATCATTGGCGGCCGCGGCGCCGATGCCGCGTTGATTGCCGTCGCACAGGCCCTGGAGATGACAGCGTGACCGATCTTGCTCCGAATCTTCCCGATATCGTCGCCGAAGTCGCAACCCTGTTCGAGACCTACGAGCAGGCTCTGATCGACAAGAATGTCGATGTCCTCGACGCGACCTTCTGGAACAGCCCGCATACAATCCGCTACGCCCTTCACGAGAACGGCTACGGCTTCGCTGAAATACATGGTCATCGCGTCGCAAGGCCGCCTGGGCCGGGGATCAAGGAGAAGCGGATCCGGCTCGAGATCCTGACGCTGGGACGCGACATCGCGACCGTGAACCTCGAGTTCAAGGTGCGCGGGCGCGACCTGATCGGCAGGCAGAGCCAGAGCTGGGTGCGCTTTCCCGAGATCGGCTGGAAAGTGATCTCCGCCCACGTCTCGACCATGAATGAAGCGCCGATCTGGTGAAAGGCGCCGACGCGCCCCCAACCCGGCAGTGCCTAGTCTAGCGCAACGCTTGCCTAGCCGAGCACCTTGTCGAGCGTGATCGGCAGGCTGCGGATGCGCTTGCCCGTCGCGTTGTAGACCGCATTGGCGACAGCAGCGCCGACACCCGTGATGCCGATTTCGCCAATGCCGCGAGCGCCCATTGGCGCATGCGGATCCGGCCTATCGGTCCACAGCACCTCGATGCGCGGCACGTCCATGTGCACGGGCACATGATACTCGGCGAGCGAGGGATTCATGACCCGGCCCATCCGCTCGTCGAACAGCGTCTCCTCCGTCAGCGCCAGCCCCAATCCCATGACCATGCCGCCCTTGAACTGGCTGGCGGCGGTCTTGGCGTTGAGGATGCGACCGCAGTCGAAGGAACCGAGCATGCGACTGACGCGGATCTCGCCGGTGACCGTGCTGACCCTGACCTCGCAGAATTGCGCGGAGTAGGAGTGCATCGAGTATTTCATGGTCTCGAGCGGCATCGGTGCGTCCGCCTCGCTGACGATCTCGTCGCGCTTTGCCCGTGCCAGGATCGAGACATAGGTTTCATGGCGACTGGCTTCGCCGATCTTGCCGAGGCCTGCTGCCCGCGCCTCGATGTCGCCGGGCTTCAGGCCTGCGAGCGGTGAATCGTTTCCGGCCAGCCGGAGCAACTCCGTCACGAGCTTTTCATGGGCCGCGATGATGGCCGCGCCGATCGAGGCGGTCTGTGAGGAGCCTCCAGCCAGCGCACTTGGCGGCAGCCTCGTGTCGCCATGCTCGAAGCTGACCTGGTCGAGCTCCAGCCCGAGCCGCTCGGCGGCATGCTGGCTCTGTACGGTCGCGGTGCCCATGCCCATCTCATGTGCCGCGGTCGACACGGTCGCGTGGCCATCCGCGCCGATCCGGATGCGGGCCGCGCCGCCCGGCATCCGGTAGTACGGGTAGGTGCCGGTCGCGCAACCCAGGCCGATGAGCCATTCGCCGTCCTGACGCGCGCGTGGCGTAGCGCTGCGCTCCCGCCAGCCAAAGCGTTCGGCACCGCTTTGATACGCCTCGATCAGATGCCGGGAGGAGAAGGCGTTGCCGGTCGTCGGGTCCTTCTCGGGCTCGATGCGTTGCCGCAACGCGATCGGGTCCAGCGCCATCCGTTCGGCGAGTTCGTCGATCGCGCACTCCAGGGCGAAAGTCCCGATGGATTCGCCGGGCGCGCGCATGAAGGTGTTGGCGAGCATGTCCATGTCCGCGACCTTCTGCGACACCTTGATCGCTTCGGATGCGTAGAGATGGCGGGCCGGGAAGCTGAACTGCTCGGGACAGTTGTTATGCGTGGTCATAGCCACCACGCCGGTGTGGATCAGCGCCTTCAGCTTGCCGTCGTCGTCTGCGCCTATCGCGACGCGTTGGTGCGAGCAGGTTCGGCCGCCGATGAGCCGGAAGACGCCCTCGCGCGACAGCATGATGCGCACCGGGCGGCCAGCGAGCTTAGAGGCCGCGGCGGCCAGGATCTGATGGTCCCACAGGCATTTTCCGCCAAACCCGCCGCCGACATAGGGCGACAAAACACGAACCTGGTCTTCCTTGATCCCGAATATCTCTGCCAGCGTCCAGGCCGTGCCGTTGGCCATCTGCGTTGCATCGTGGACGACGAGCTGATCGCCTTCCCAGATGATGGTGGCTGCATGCAGCTCGATCGCATTGTGGTTGTGGCGCGGCGTCTCGTAGTCGATGTCGACCGCATAGGTCGCAGCCTTCAGGGCAGCCTCCGCATCGCCGATATCGAGTTCGGGAGGCTCGCCCAGCACGTTGTCGGGCGCGCGCGCCCTGGTCTTGGCCACCTCGAATGCCGTCACGGCGGGCATGGCCTCGTAGGTGACGTCGATCAGGCCGGCGGCGAAGTCCGCCTGTTCCTGCGTCTCGGCCAGGACGACCGCGACCGTTTCGCCGTTCCAGTGGATTTCCGGACCCTGCATGATCGGCAGGTCGCTCGGGCCTGCGGCTTTCGGCTTGGAGTTCATCAACGGCGGCGGTTTCATGCGTGGTGCATTGCGATGCGTCATAACCAGCGCGACGCCGGGTGCAGCCTCGGCGGCCGAGGTGTCGAGCGTCGCGATCCGTCCGCGCGCGATCGTACTGTAGACGAGGGCGGCATAGACCATGCCGGGGAATGTGACCTCGGCTGCGAATCGCGCTCGCCCCATGACCTTGAGCGGCCCGTCGATGCGCGACACCGGCTTGCCGAGAATGCCATGCTTGCGCATCAGCGGATCCGGCGTTCCACCCGGCAGCCAGCTTTCCGGAGCAAGCCCGATAGCCGTCTTCATCACATCCTGGATCAGGCTCATGCCATGTCTCCCGACAGTTCCTCGAGCACGGCCGCCAGGGTTCGCTGGGCGAGGCCGATCTTGAAGGCGTTGTGCTGAAGGCCGGCTGCCTCAGCGAATTCGACGCTTGCGGCTTGCGCGAAGGCCGCAGCCTGCCCGCGCTGACCCCTCAGCGCGGCCTCGGCTGCATGGGCGCGCCAGGGCTTGTGGGCGACGCCGCCGATCGCGATCCGGACGTCGCGAACGAGACCTCGCTCGTCGATGTCGAGCGCAGCCGCGACCGAGACGAGGGCGAAGGCATAGCTCGCCCTGTCGCGCACCTTGCGATAGGTCGACCGCGAGCCGAAGGAGACGGTCGGAATTTCAACGGCGGTGATCAGTTCTCCGGCCTCCAGAACCGTCTCGATATGAGGCGTCCCGCCCGGCAGGAGATGAAAATCGGCCAGGGCTACGGTGCGGCGTCCGCCGGGGCCTTCCAGATGAACGATTGCGTCGAGGGCCGCCAGCGCAACGCACATGTCGGACGGGTGCGTGGCGACGCAGGACGGCGACGCGCCGAGCACCGCGTGATAGCGATTGAAGCCGTCGATCGCATCGCAACCGGCGCCGGGCAGGCGCTTGTTGCAGCGCGCGGCCCCGTCGTAGAAATAGGTGCAGCGGGTGCGCTGGAGGATGTTGCCGCCGACGGTCGCCATGTTGCGGATCTGGCCGCTGGCGCCGGCGAGGATCGCTCGCGACAGGACCGGGAAGCGCTCGCGCACGTTGTGGTCCGCCGCCAGCGCGGTGTTCTTGGCGGCCGCGCCGACCATCAGGCTGCCATCTGGACTCGCCTCGATGGCGCTCGACAGGCCAGTGACGTCGACGAGGCTGTCAGGCGCCTCGACGGATTCGCGCATGAGGTCGACGAGATTGGTGCCGCCGCCAAGGTATTTCGCGGCGCTGGAGGCGCCGGCCAGCCGGATTGCATCGGCGGCGTCCTGCGGTCGGGAATAGCTGAAGGGGATCATGCGGCCTCCTTGCCAAGGGTTTCCGTGATCGCCTCGACGATGCCGTTATAGGCTCCGCAGCGGCAGAGATTGCCGCTCATGCGCTCGCGCAGCTCGGCATGGTCCAGCGTGATTGTCCCCGCTCGAAGATCCTGCGTGACGACACTGGGAATGCCGCGCCGGACCTCGTCGGCCATGCCGATCGCCGAGCAGAGCTGCCCGGGCGTGCAGTAGCCGCACTGGAAGCCGTCATGCTCGACAAAGGCCTGTTGCAGCGGATGCAACGCGCCGGGCTCGCCCAACCCCTCGACGGTCGTGATCGCGCGACCCTCATACTGGACCGCCAGGGCGAGGCAGGAGTTGATCCGCTCGCCGTCGACCAACACGGTGCAGGCTCCGCAGGCGCCCTGGTTGCAGCCCTTCTTCGAGCCAGTCAGGCCCAAGGTCTCGCGCAGCAGATCGAGCAGCGACGTCCGGATATCCGCCTCGACCTCGAGGCGTCTCCCATTGATGGTGAAGTGCATCGCAGGCTCACTCCCGTTATTGCTGCACGGTGGGCCAGGCCAGACTGACAATACTCTGCGGCAGCTACGACGAAGCGGTTGCCGCAGAAGGCGGGATCGTCTGGTTCAGCCCGACGGATCGGGTGCGTCCGGGCGGCGCGGAGTGGCGTCATAGACACCGGGCATTGCCCCGCGGCACCGTGACTGCTGCTCAACCGCAACCGGCGACAGTTGTTCCTGCGACAAATTCAAAACGAGCGGCATCCCGCGAGAGGGCCGGCTCGGGCCGTGGAGTGCTCTTCCCGGAAGGCCCTCAAGGTTGTGTAGATGAAGTCCACTGCGGGATGAGCAGCATATCCCTGCCAAGGTTCGGAGATCTGGAGCGCCATCATTGCGGAGGCGAGATTCATCCGGCTTGTTCTTGCAGAGGCAATTATTCTGCCCACGGAAATAGAGGAAGGATATTCTTCAGCGGGTGTTTACCGGGACACGCTAGGCCTTTGTGCATAAATGGCCGCCAAGTGACGTAAGGAAGCGCCGTGCCGCCCAGAGTTGCCGACCAAGCCGGGGACGCCTCGCCCCGCCTGCACCGTTTCATGGGCGTGACGCTGGAACTGGCCCCCGACGTTCTCGTGCCCCGGCAGGAAACGGAGTTGCTCGGACGCAGCGCCGTCGCGATCCTCCGCGAGGGCGGTTCCGGCGCCACCGTGATCGACATGTGCTGCGGCTCCGGCAATCTGGCTCTGGCCATCGCAGCCGAGATCGACACAGCCCGGGTCTTCGGCGCGGACCTGACCGACAACACGGTGGCGCTCGCCCGCAGCAATGCCGCGCGCCTCGGCCTTGAGGGCCGCGTCACCATCCGGAAGGGCGACCTGTTTGCCGCGCTGGAGGGTGATGGCCTGGCCGACGCTGCGGACATGATCGTCTGCAATCCGCCCTATATCTCGAGCGCGCGCCTAGAAGGGGAGAGCGCCCATCTGCTCGAGGCCGAGCCGCGCGAGGCTTTCGACGGGGGGCCATACGGCATATCGATCCACCAGCGGCTCGTGCGGGACGCGGTCGCGTTCCTCAAGCCGGGCGGCTGGCTGCTGTTCGAGTTCGGGCAGGGGCAGGACCGCCAGGTGGCGGCCCTGATCGCCCGCACCAAAGCCTATGAGCCCGTGACGTTCGCCAGGGACGAGGTCGATATTCCGCGTGTCGCTCTGCTCCGCAAGCTGCGGACAGACGCGCCCGCGACCTCATCCCCGGCGGGCTTGGCATGAGCCAGATCCGCCCTCTTCAGGCTGCGGATATTACAGAGGTCGCCGCGCTCTTTCAGCGAAGCTTCCGCGACGCCCGCAAGCCGCCATCCCCGGCGCTGCAGACCTATCTGCGCCAGCTCTATCTCGAGGCACCGGGATACGATGCAGAGATCGCGCCGCTTGTCCATATCGCGACTGATGGCGGAATTTCAGGTTTCATCGGCGTCAACGCGCTGCCGATGCGGCATGGCGATCGCAAGCTGCGCGCCGCCGTCTGCGGTTCGCTGATGGTCGACCCCCGCGCCAACGATGCGATGGCGGGAGCCAGATTGCTGCGGGCGTTCCTCGCCGGGCCGCAGGACATCTCCTTCAGCGAAACCTCGAATGCCCTGTCGGCCGAGATGTGGACGAAGCTGCGCGGCGTGACATTGCCGCCGTACAGCCTCGACTGGCTCCGGGTCATCCGACCCTCTGCCTTCGTGCTGGCAGTGGTGTCGCGGCGCGTCAGTGCAGCGCGCCTGCTCGCTCCACTGGCGCGCGCGATCGATCGCTACCTGCGTGGCCGAATGCCGGAAAACGCGCTGAGCTGGTCGGGCACCCCGCTGGTCTGGACCAGCAAGGCCGGCCTCAAGGTCACGGAGGTCGACCAGCCAGCCTTCGCGGCTTTTATGGAGCCCCTGACACGGCAGTTCGCGCTTCGTCCCGACTGGAGCGAGGCGCCGCTGGCGCATATCCTGGCCGAGGCCGCCGACAAGCCCGACTATGGTGAGGCGGTGTTCGCATCGGTATCGAGCCCCAGCGGGGCGCTGGTTGGCGCCTTCCTCTATCATGTGCGTCCGGGCGGGATTGCGCGCGTCCTGCAGGTGCTGGCGCTGCCGGGGCAGGCCGGGGCGGTCATCGACTGCCTGATCGGCGATGCCGCGCAGCGCGGCGCGGCTGGCCTGCGCGGCCGTACGCAACCTGCGCTGCTTGCTGCGATGCTGGGGCGGCGGGTTGCGATGACGCAGCCGGCCTCGACGGTCGTCCATTCCCGCGACAAGGAACTTGTGAATGCGCTCCTGAGCGGGGAGGGCTTCTTCAACGGGCTGGCCGGCGAGCACTGGAACCGCCTGGCCGGAGGCCGCTTCGACTAGGCCCATGTCCCGATGAGTTGACTGATGGCCTGGCCTCACCCGTCATTGCGAGCGAAGCGAAGCAATCCAGGAGCGGCAGCGCACTTCGCCCCCCCTGGATTGCTTCGCTTCGCTCGCAATGACGATTCCCGATCGCGATGCCTGAGCCCGAATGACCACAAGCGCTAGCAGGCGACCTCGTCGACCAGGCGCACCAGTTGCGGGCCCAGATGCAGATAGCGCGTCGCCCGGCGCTTGGCCGCGATATCGGCCCAGACGCGTTCGACCTCGACAGCTGACAGCTTGGCGGCGGTGCCGACGTCCTCGGCCGTCAGGCCGTTATTGAGGCCGTACAAGCAGAGGTCCATGCGGTCATAGGGCAGGGAAAAGTAGAACTCCTCCTGCGTCTGCGCGAGGGAATAGGTGTCGGTCGTCGGCGGCCTCGCGCAGATCTCCGCGGGGATGCCGAGATAGGCCGCAAGCGCGTAGACCTGGGTCTTGTAGAGATGGGCGAGCGGCTTGACGTCGGCTGCGCCATCGCCGTTCTTGACGAAGAAGCCCTGGTCGTATTCGAGCCGGTTCGGGGTGCCGAGTACCGCGAAATTCAGCCGATCGGCATGATAATACTCGATCTGTTTGCGCGTGCGCTGCTTCATGTTGGTGGCCGCGACAATGCCGAGATAGACCGCCGGCGGCATGCGCTGCTTGGTCTGGCGACCGTCCGGGTCCTGAACCACCAGCGACGAGATGTTGTAGCCATCGCCGGCCAGCGAATTGGCGATCACGATTTTTGATTCCCAGCCCGGCCCGTACTCCGGCACGAGTTCGCGGATGAAGGCGTCGCGCCTGTCATAGCAGCCCATCGCCTGGAGCGACGGGGCGATGTCCTCGACGATGGCCTGGACGCCGAAGGTCTCGGCGACGAGCCGGCCGAGGCGAAGGCTCTCGGGATCAGAATCGCTCTCGGGCATCAACAGGCAGAAGACGTTCTTGGCACCGACGGCCCGGACGGCGAGCGCCACCGAGACGCTGGAATCGATGCCGCCGGAAAGGCCCAGCACCAGACCGCGCTTGCGCATGCCGCGAAGCTGCTCGCGCAAGGCGGCGACGATGCGATCGGTCTCGGCGGCATTGTCGAGCGTCAGTGTAGCGGCCGAGAAGGCGGGCCGGCCCGGTGCGAGGGCGATCGTCATGCGGCGGATCCCAATGTTTCGGCTGCCAGCCTACGGCTGACCTTCCCGGTATCTGTTTTCGGCAATTCGTCGCGGAACTCGATCAGCTTCGGCACCATGAAATCTTCCAGGTGCAGCGCGCAGTGCCGGATGATCTCGCGCGCGCTCAGGCCGGGGTCAGAAAGCACGACGAGAGCCGCGATCGCCTGGCCCAGAACGGGGTCGGGCACGCCGGTCACCACGGCTTCGGCAATGCCGGGATGGGCGTGCAGGACCGTCTCGACTTCCTTCGGCGCGACCTTCTCGCCGCGCGTCTTGATGATGTCGTCCTTGCGCCCGACGAAGTAGAGGAAACCATCCTCGTCGGTCCGGAACAGGTCGCCGGTATGCAGGCGCTTTTCCCAGGGCTGCGGGCCCGCGCGCAGCATCTGCGCCGTTGCGACGTCGTTGTGCCAATAGCCCTGCATGACGTGCGGGCCACGGATGACAAGCTCTCCGGCTTCGCCTGGAGCGACCGGGTTGCCGTCATCGTCGATGACGATCGCTTCCGTGTTGGGAATGGCGATGCCGACCGAGCCCGGGCGGCGGTCGAGTTCCTCGGGCGGCAGATAAGTGCAGCGCTTGCACTCGGTCAGCCCGTACATCGAATAGAGCTGCACGCCGGGGAAAAGCTCGCGCAGCCGCGCGATATGGCCCGGCGGCAGCGCAGCGGCGGTGTTGGAGATATATCGAAGGCTCGGCAGGAAGCCCGGCGCGAGATCGCGCATCTGCAGGATGAGCGCGGCCATCGTCGGCACCAGCGGGAAACCGGTGACCTGCTCGGTCCGGATTCGCTCGAAGATCGCCTGCGGAAAGGCGAACGACTTCTCAAGGACAAGTGTGGCCCCGAGCCGCACGGACATCAGCATCTGGTAGAGGCCGTAGTCGAAGGCCAGCGGCAGGACGTTGAGGATGATGTCGTCGGGCGTGTTGCGCAGATAGGTCGTGATCGACTCGGCGGCGGCATCGATGTTGCGATGCGTCATCATCACGCCCTTGGGGCGTCCGGTGGAACCCGAGGTGTAGATCAGCATGGCAAGGTCGATGTCGATCCCGCCGTGATCGACAGGCTCGGGTGCTACCTCGAGGCAGGCCTCGAAGGCAGCGGCGCCCTCGGGCGGTACTCCGCCGGCCCCATGCGTCGAAGCGACGAAGAGCGGCCGGCTCGCAAGTGCGCGCGCCTGGCTCACCACGGGCATCAGCCTGGCCTGCGTCAGGATAGCGGCGGCCTCGCAATCGCCGATGACATAGGCGAGCTTGTCGGCCTTGGTGGAGGCGTTGACCGGGCTGAAAGTCGCTCCGGCCTTGAGAATCGCGAAGATCGAGACGACTGCTTCCCAGCAATTGTCCATGAAGACGAGGACGCGGTCACCCCGCTTCACGCCGTTCACGGCCAGAGCGGTTGCCAGCCGGTCCGAGAGATCGCCGAGCTCGGCGTAGCTCAGCCGCTTCCGGTCGGTGACGACAGCGGTCTTCGCGCCATGCGCGGCCGTGTTCGTGATGAGAAACTGCTCGACGCGCATCGGCCGGGACTTTCGCTTGTCGCTGTCAGGCTGCGGCGAGCGAGGCGGTCTTCGATGCAATGAAGGCCGTGATGCGCGTCAGGGAATCGAGGTTGGCCGGCACGATGTCGGCATCGGCGACGGTGATCGCATAGTGGTCCTCGATGAAGGCCACGAGCTCGAGCACGCCGGTGGAATCGATGATGCCGTTCTCGATCAGCGAGTCCGTGTCGGCCATGGGGTGGCTGGTGTCGCCGAACAGGAAGTTCTCGACGACAAAGGCCTTCACTGCGTCTCGGATGGTATCGGTCATGGTTGTCCCCGTCTTGGCGATGTCACGCGGCAATCGCGCTCGAAGTCTTGGTGTCGGTGAAGGTCTTCAGCCAGAGCTGCGTCGACAGGATGCCGACGAAGGCGGCATTGTCGCGAAAACCCGAAGCCGGCTGGCGAGTGCATTTCTCGTGCAGCTTGGCTACGGCCTTGGGATTGAACAGGCCGCCGGCGCTGATCTCCGCGTCGCCCAGCATCGCGCCGACATAGTCCCGCGAGCCCGCGCCCACGAAAGACTGGCTATCGGGTGCGCGGTAGGGCTGCTTGGTCCGCTGGCCGATGGACGGCGGCAGGAGGTCCTTGGTCGCCTCGCGCAGGATATGCTTCTCGACCAGCCCCTTGAGCTTCATCCCGGGGGGCAGCTTTGAGGCGAACTCGACCAGGTTGTGGTCGAGGAAGGGAAACCGACCCTCGATGCCATGGGCCATGGCCATGCGGTCGCCCTGGCTCGACAGGATGTAGCCCGGCAGCAGGAAGCGGGCCTCCAGGTACTGGGCCTGGTGAAGGTGGTGCCAGCGAGCAAAGTCCGCGGGCAACTGTGCGGCGAGATCCTCGGCCGCATCGTAACCGGACAGGCTCGCCCGGAGATCGCCGGAGAAGAACAGCTTCGTTGCCGCCGTGCCGTCGAGGCGCGCGCGGTGCGAGAACAGGGGATCGTCGAGGCCCGTGCCTCCCGCCCCGAAGAAGGACGCGAGATACTCGGCCGATTGCTGCTTCAGGCCGGGCAGATACGGATAGAGCCTGCGGAACAGATGCGGCCTGATCCGCGAGCCCGGCTGCCGGCCGCAGAAGCGGCGCACGCGGGCCTCCTTGAAGATGTCGTAGCCGGCAAACACTTCGTCGGCGCCTTCGCCCGTCAGCACGACCTTGAGGCCGGCCTCGCGGACCAGGCCCGAGAGCTTGTAGAGCGGGGCCGGCGCCGTGCGCAGGATCGGTCGTTCCGTGAAGCGGATGACATCGGGAAAGACAGAGGCGATATCGCCATCGCCACACGCCACAGCGCTGTGATGCGTGCCCAATGCACGCGCCATTTCGAGCTGGAAGGGGCTCTCGTCGTGTTCGGCGCTGTCGAAGGTCACGGAGAAGGTCCGAAGCCCGCCGGGCGCCATTCCGGCCGCCAGAGCCGAGGTGATCGAGGAATCGAGGCCACCCGAGAGATAGGCGCCGACCGGCACATCGGCGCGCATGCGGATGCGGGTCGCCTCCGTCAGCAGGGCGCGCAACTCCTCCGCCGCGACACGCTCGTCGCGATACTGGGGCGGTGCGTCCCGGTCGGGATAGCTCAGGCTCCAATAGGGCCGCGTCGAGACGCTGCCCTCCTGCACGATCATCAGGCTGGCGGGCTCGAGCTCGTAGATGTCGCGGAAGGCCGTGCGCGGCGCGATTGGCGCCCATAGCGTAAAAATCTGGTCGAGCGCGACGGGGTCGATCTCCGCCCTGACGCCCGGCACCTGCAGCAGCGCCTTGACCTCCGAGGCGAAGAAGAGCTGCTCGCCCCTGCGCGTGTAGAACAGCGGCCTGACGCCCATGCGGTCGCGGGCCAGCACCATGCGGCGGCGGCGGCCGTCCCAGATCGCGAAGGCGAAGTCGCCGTTGAGCACGGTGACGCAGTCGTCGCCCATCTCGTCATAGAGATGCAGGATCACCTCGGTGTCGCTGCTGGTCCGAAAGACGCGGCCCTTGGCGCGCAACTGGTCGCGCAACTCGACATAGTTGAAGATCTCGCCATTGAAGGCGATCGTCAGCTCGCCCGAGGCGTCCGACATGGGCTGCTGCCCATCGCCGAGGCCGACGATCGACAGGCGCGCATGGCCAAGGCCGGCAGTCCTCGCGGTGAAAAATCCCTGCTCGTCGGGGCCGCGATGCGCGATGGCAGCCGTCATCCGTTCAAGGAGTGCCCTCCCATCCCGGACTGTGCCGAAATATCCGCCGAACCCGCACATGCCGAGATGTTTTCCGATTCCATCAATGCAGGCCGGACTATATCTATCGAGGCGCGGATAATCTCTAAACATTTGAGACTACTCAGGAGAATGGTAAATGTCGTGGTCTCGCCCGGCGTGGATTTCCTACGTCAACCACGCGTCGCCCTCTGCAGCAGTCAGCGGCAGCGCGCTGGCGCCAGCGCAGCGCTTCGCAGCCTGGCGGTTCGCTGTCGCAACGCTGGGATGTAACCTTGGCCCGGCTTGTGCTACCGGGCGGCGATGCCCATCGCCTTCTCGCTTCGTCACATCCGCAAGATTGCCCTGATCGGTGGCTGCGCCGCACTGGCGGCTGTCGCAATGGCGACGCTGTCACCGATCCAGATGCGGCCGATCTCGGCATTGCCGGTCAGCGTCGAACGGTTCGCGGCCTTTGCAGTGGTCGGCATCGCCTTCGCGCTGGCGCTGCCGCGCCGACCGCTTCTCCTCCTGACCCTCATCGTCACCTGCGCGGGAACGCTCGAATGGCTGCAGAACGTCCTTCCGGATCGCCATGGCAGGTTCGAGGATTTTCTCGTGAAAGCGAGCGGCGTCGTCATCGGCGTGGCGATCGGCGCGGCTGCAAACTACTGGATCCGGCGCATGCAGAAGCCGGCCTCGACAATAGAGCAAGGGTGAGGGCAGGCGGCCCCGCCGCGAGCCCACTTCCTGGCGCTGCCGCCATCCCGCCTACTGAAGCGGAGGTGGCACGGCGGACTCTGCGATCGCCTTTTCGAGATCCGATTGCCAGAACGGCTTGTTCAGGCGTTTCACGCCAGGGCGCAGCCCTTCGGGAATCTCGGCGTATCCGGTCGCAAGGATGATCGGCAGGTTCGGCCAGCGCTTGCTCACCTCCGTGATCAACTGTCCGCCGGTCATCTGCGGCATGGCGTGGTCGGTGATGATCAGGTCGAAGCCGCGGCCTTCCTCGAGCCTCGCCAGAGCCTCACGGCCGGAACTGGCCTCGACGACGAC
This sequence comes from Allobosea sp. P1_B10, assembly GCF_056406735.1. Taxonomy (NCBI): domain Bacteria; kingdom Pseudomonadati; phylum Pseudomonadota; class Alphaproteobacteria; order Hyphomicrobiales; family Alloboseaceae; genus Allobosea; species Allobosea sp. P1_B10. The sequence continues at coordinate 130,090 of NZ_JBFTZP010000006.1, forward strand.
GTGGCCAAGATCCTCGAGCAGCGCGACGGTGTTCATCAGGATGAGCGCATCGTCGTCCACCGCAAGGATGCGCAAGGCCTTGGACGCTTCTGCTGCGAGATAGGAGGGGGCATCATCTGACACGGCCGTTGCCTCGGACTCACTTGCGGGCAACCACAGGATCGCCGTCGTGCCTTTGCCGGGGGCGCTTGCCAGATTGAGGCTCCCGCCCAACTGCTCGGCCGTGCCCAGAACCATCGAAAGCCCAAGGCCGGTCCCTTTGCCTGCGCCCTTGGTGGTGAAGAACGGTTCGAGAGCGCGGGTCAGCGTCTTGCCGTCCATTCCGGTGCCGTTGTCGGCGACGACAATCCGGACATAGTTGCCGGGCGAGAGCGTGCCGCGGTTTTCCTCGCTCACGACGGCGTTCTCAGCCGAAATCTCGATCTTTCCGCCCGCCGGCATGGCGTCGCGCGCGTTCACAGCGAGATTGAGGATCGCGAGCTCGAGCTGGTTGGGATCGGCGAAGGCGGCCTTCAGATCGTCCGGGAAATCGGTCTCCACCGCAATTGTCGGGCCCAGCGAGCGGCTCAGCAGATCCATCATGCCTGCGACCAGTGGCGCGACCCCGACCGGCTTCGGCTGCAGCTCCTGCTTGCGGGCGAAGGCGAGCATGCGCTGGGTCAAGGTGATACCGCGGCTAGCGCCCTGCAGGGCGTTGCCGATCAGGCTGAGCTGCCGTTCGTCCGTCACCTGCTTGCGCAGGAGTTCGAGGCTTCCGGTGATGGCGTTGAGCAGGTTGTTGAAATCATGCGCGATGCCGCCGGTGAGCTGGCCGAGGGATTCCATCTTCTGCGACTGATAGAGCGCTTCCCTGGCGACTTCGAGGGCCTCCTCGGAGCGCCGCCGCTCTGTCATGTCGCGGGTGATCTTGGCGAAGCCGATGATGCTTCCTTCGTCGTCGTGAATCGGGTCGATCGCGACACTGGCCCAGAACTGCTCGCCGCTCTTGCGGACGCGCCAGCCCTCTGTCTGGTAACTCCCTGCTGACCTGGCGATCTCCAGCGCGTGATCACAAACCCCGCGCCCGCGCTCTTCGGGCGTGTAGAACACCGAAAAATGCTGGCCGATGATCTCCTCGGGCTTGTAGCCCTTGATCCGTTCGGCGCCAGCGTTCCAATTGGTCACGATGCCCTTCTCATCGAGCATGTAGATTGCGTAGTCGGTGACGCCCTGAACGAGCAGTCGAAACGACTGTTCGCTGCGCCGGAGCGCCTCATCGCGTTTCTTCCGCTCCGTCAGGTCCCTCGTGATCTTGGCGAAGCCGAGCGCGCGCCCGCTGACCGGGTGTGTGATCGGATCGATGACGACATGGGCCCAGAACCGGGTGCCGTCCTTTCGGACGCGCCAGCCCTCATGTTCGAAGCGTCCTTCCTTCTGGGCGATCTCCAACGCACGGGCAGGGAGGCCGGAGGCCTGGTCCTCGGGCGTGTAAAAGCGCGAGAAATGGTGCCCGATGATCTCGTGGTCCTGGTAGCCCTTGAAGCGGCGGGCGCCCGGATTCCAACTCGAGACCAGGCCGGTCGGGTCCAGCATATAGATGGCGTAGTCGGTCACGGCATCGATCAGCAGCCGATACCGATCGTCCGTTTGATTGCGCTCAAGCACCATATTCGTGGACACCCCCAATGCCCGGTAACGTCAACCCAACACGCTCTAACGCGCTTCACCGCCATTCGTTCCCGGGTTCGCTTTGGAAAAAATCAAGTCCGTCCGGGAGCGCGCAGATGGGCCGCAAGTTTTACTCCATGTGAGATCTACTTGGTATCGGGGAGATATACTTCGCGGCCCAAGCCAGCGATAGCCCGCGCGGGGCCTGCGACATCGCGAGCTCTGATCAAGCGCTTCGGGACGCGCTGGCTACGCCCCCGCGGGCTCCTTCGCGCAGCCGAGGACAGCTTCTTCAATGGCTTGGTCCAGGCTCGCCGCAAGCTCGCCTCGGCGCTTGCGCCGGGCCGATCACCCGGCCGGGTTGCATCGGGTGACGCAGCAACGTGCATCGACGTCGGTTGACCCGTCCGGCCGGCCGTGCCCTGCTGGCGCACTGGCGGATAAGAACAATGCATCGACGCCAGCTATTGTCGTGCCGAGTTGGGGAATTCAAAATGAATGAGAAAGATATTCACGGTCTGATCTCGGGCGTGAAGGGCGGTGAAGTATCGCGTCGCTCCTTTATGCAAAAGATGGCTGCCGTGGGCATCGCCGCGCCGGTGGCGAGCCAGCTTCTGGCCTGGAACGACGTCGCGATGGCGCAGTCGGCCTTCGACTACAAGCCGACCAAGGCCGGCGGCGGCGGGCCCCTCAAGATCCTGATCTGGCAGGCTGCGACCCTTCTCAACCCGCATTTTGCCTCCGGCACCAAGGACCAGCTGGCCTCGCGCGTCTTCTACGAGCCGCTGGCCGGTTGGGATGCCGACGGCAATCTCGTGCCGTTCCTGGCGGCCGAGGCCCCCTCGCGGGCGAATGGCGGTCTCGCGGCCGACGGCCTGAGCGTGACCTGGAAGCTGAAGCGCGGCGTGACCTGGCACGACGGCAAGCCGTTCACCGCCGATGACGTCGTCTTCACGGCAGCCTATGCGGGTGACCCGGAGACCGCCGCCTACACCAACGGCTCCTACAGGGAGATCAAGGTCGAGAAGGTCGACGACTTCACGGTCAAGGTGATCTTCGACAAGCCCACGCCCTTCTGGGCGGACGCCTTCGTCGGCGTGGTCGGCATGATCCTGCCGAAGCATCATTTCGAGAACTTCAAGGGCAAGACCTCGCGCGAGGCCCCGGCCAATCTCAAGCCGGTCGGAACCGGCCCCTACAAGTTCGTCGAGTTCAAGCCGGGCGATATCCTCACCGCTGCGCGCTACGAAAACTACCACGTCAAGAACCAGCCACATTTCGACACCGTCGAGGTCAAGGGCGGTGGCGATGCTGTCTCGGCCGCCCGCGCCGTGTTGCAGACCGGCGAGTACGATTATGCCTGGAACCTGCAGGTCGAGGACGACATCCTCAAGCGCATGGAAACTGGCGGACGCGGCCGCGTCATCGCCGTGCCGGCCGGCAGCATCGAGTTCATCATCCTGAACACGACCGATCCGTGGACCGAGGTCGATGGCGAGCGCTCGAGCATCAAGACCAGGCACCCGACGCTGAGCGATCCGGCCGTCCGGCAGGCGATCAACCTGCTGATCGACCGCGACTCGATCGAGAAGTTCATCTTCGGTCGCGGCGGCGTCGCGACGGGCAGCTTCGTCAACGCGCCCAAGCGCTTCAAGTCTCCTAAGCTGAGAGTTCAATGTCGAGAAGGCGAACAAGATCCTCGACGACGCCGGCTACAAGCGCGGCGCCGACGGGGTTCGCGAGAAGGACGGGAAGAAGCTCAAATACGTCTTCCAGACCTCGATCAACGCGCCGCGCCAGAAGATCCAGGCCATCGTCAAGCAGGCCTGCCAGCGTGCCGGCATCGACCTCGAGCTGAAGTCGGTGACCGCATCGGTGTTCTTCTCCTCGGACGTGGCGAACCCCGACACCTACACCAAGCTCTACTGCGACATCGAAATGTACACGACGACGCAGTTGCAGCCCGACCCGGAGCGGCTGCTCAACCAGCTCGTCTCCTGGGAGGTCGCCAACAAGGAGAACAAGTGGCAGGGGCGCAATGTCTCCCGCTACTCCGACAAGGCGGCTGACGAGGCCTATCTGGCAGCCCAGAAGGAACTCGACCCGGTCAAGCGCGCAGCCTTGCTGATGAAGGTCGATGAGATCTTCTGCCAGGCCAATGTGATCCTGCCCGTCAGCTCCCGCACGGCGGTCGGCGCGGCGGTGAACAGCCTGCAGCCCGATATCTCGGGCTGGGACGTTACGACCTGGAATATCGGTGCCTGGTACCGCAGCTAGGCAAGCTGCGCCCGGGGCCGCTTGAACGGTTCCGGTGCCGGCAGTGACAACAAGCGATGGCGGCCACCGGCCGCCGTCGCAAAAATCAGGGGCATCCCGCCCGCTCTCGAAAGCATCGGTTAACCATCCGCCGGCAAGCTCGAGCGATCTCGATCGCAGGCCTTCGCAACAGCGGAGCGGAGAATGGATGCCTTCACGATGATCGTCCTCGCCTGCGTGTCGGGCGAGCCGAGCTGCACCACCACCCGCGTGAACGAGCCCGCTTTCACCTCCGTCGCGGCCTGCGAGGCGCGGATCGACGATGTCACCCGCTCGATGACGAGGTCGCTCGCGCAGCGCACGGATTTCAAGGGGCGCCATGTCACCTATGACGTCTCCTGCATGAACCGCGAGCAACTCCTCCATAAGCTGGGCGTCGCCGAAGCCAGGATCTGAGCCCCAAGGCGACATGCCGCGCCCGGCCCTGAGGCGCGCCATGCCCGCAGCCAGCGCACTTAACTCCGGCTCCTCTGGAACACCGTCAGACGCGCGACGTTTCGCAGTGCAGCACCAAGCAGCTGCGGGGTCGAGCGGAGTAGCCAGAGTATGCCAGATTCACCGCGCGTTCCCCCTCGCTCGCGCATGCGCCGGTTCTTCTCCACGGCGCTGGGGTTCTGGACAGGGCCGACGCGATTGCGGGCCTGGGGCTATACCCTGACGGTTCTGCTCTTCGTCGCGGCACAGATCGCGACCGCCGTTGCCGTCAACCTGTGGAACCGCCTGTTCTTCGACGCGCTGGAGAAGCACGACGTGTCGCGCGTCTGGACCGTCGTGGCGTGGCTGCCTGTCCTGATCGCGGTGTCGGCCCTGACGCTGTCGGCTTTGGTGATCAGCCGCATGCTGCTCCAGGTGCGCTGGCGCGAGTATCTGACCCGCAGGATCGCCGGCTGGTGGATCGCCGACCAGCGCTATTACCGCATGCAGTTCACGGCGACCGAACAGAGCGCCCCGGAATATCGCATCGCCGAGGATGTGCGCCTGTCGATCGAGCCACTCGTCGAATTCGCGATCGGGCTGATCAGTGCGGCGGTGACCGCGGCGACCTTCGCCGCGATCCTCTGGCGGGTTGCCGGCTCGGCCAGCTTCACGATCGCCGGCTACGATCTGGTGATCCCGAGCTACATGGCCCTTGCGGCGATACTCTATGCGCTGGTCGCTTCCCTTGCCGCCTATTGGGCAGGCCGGCCGCTGGTCGCGCGGATCTCGGCCAAGAACGAGACCGAGGCTCAGTTCCGCGCGGAAATGACCCGCCTGCGGGAAAATGCCGAGAGCATCGCGCTGATCCGCGGCGACGCCGATGAGCGCGTATCGGTCGGCGAGAATTATGGGCGCGTGGTTTCAGCCTGGCTCAAGGTGGTGCGCCAGCAGGGCGTCATCGCCCTGGTGCTCAACACGAACGGCGCCCTGTTCCCGATCGTGCCGCTGCTGCTTATCGCCCCGAAATATCTGTCGGGCGAAGTCACGCTGGGTGCTGTGATGCAGGTCGTCGCCGCCTTCAGCGCCGTCCAGGCGGCATTGATCTGGTTCGTCGACAACTTTGTCCGCCTGGCCGAATGGTTCGCATCCGTCGCGCGCGTCGACGAACTGCAGGAGGCGCTCGAAGGGCTCGACATCGGCACGATCATGGAAGGCGAGACGCGGATCGAGTTCGGCGAGAGCGACGACGGCGCGATCCATCTCGACAACCTCTCCATCGCCCACAGCAATGGCCGGGTCGTCATCGCCGATGCCACGGTTGCGATCGCGCGCGGGGAAAAGGTCCTGATCGTCGGCGAAAGCGGCACCGGCAAGAGCACGCTGATCCGCGCCCTGGCCGGCCTCTGGCCATGGGGTTCGGGCTCGATCACGGTACCACGCGGCATGTCGATCGCCTTCGTGCCGCAAAAACCCTATCTGCCGCTCGGCACCTTCCGCACCGTGCTGCTCTATCCGGAGGCCGAGACGCCGGTGGACGACGAGGTCGTGCTCGCGGCGCTGAAGCGGTGCGGCCTGGCCTATATGGCAAAGCGCCTCGACGACGAGGACAAGTGGGACCGCATCCTCTCGGGGGGCGAGCGCCAGCGGGTCGCCTTTGCGCGCCTCCTGATCCAGACGCCCGACATCGTCATCATGGACGAGGCGACCTCTGCGCTCGACGAGGACAGCCAGAATTCCCTGCTTGCGCTGTTCGAGGCCGAGCTTGCCGCCTCGACTGTCATCAGCGTCGGTCATCGCCCAGGTCTGGAAGAGTTCCACGACCGCAAGATCACGCTCGAGAAGCGTCTCGCCGGAGCGCATCTGAGCTCGCGGCGGCTCGGCAAGTCGCTCTGGCGGCTGTTCAAGAACCGTCTCGCTGATAACGACGAGGCCGCCTGATGGCGCGCCTCAGAGACGCCGGCGGGGATTGGTTCCGGCCAGGATCGTACCAAGCGTGGTAAAGCCGGCGATGGCAAGGAAGGCCACCCGGAAGACATCGGCGATAGCCTCGCGCAGCGCCAGCCGGTCGCCTTCGGCAAGCGTCTCGAAGGCTGCGGGACCTCGCTCGAGGATTGCGGTGAAATGCGCGGCTGTGCCCGGATCGGTCGAGGCGAGCATGGCAAACAGCACCGCGCCGACGATTGCGGCCCCAAGAGCGGAGCCCATGGTTCGAAACAGCTGCACGGACGCGGCGGCAGCGCCGATGCTCTCGGGCGGTGCCGATGACTGGACCGTCAGCTGGACCACCGACATGACAGAGCCCATGAAGAAGGTGATCAGCCCCAGAAGGGCGCTGAGTTGCAGCAGGCTGAGATAACGAGCCGATAGCGCCAGCGCCAGCAATGCCAGGGTCGAGCAGGCCAGCCCGATCGTCGGAACGATCGCGACCCGCCCGCTCATCGTGACGAGCTTGCCGGTCAGCATCGATCCCATGCCTACGCATGCCGTCAGCGGCAGCAGCAGAAGGCCGGTCTGCGCCGGGCTCGTGCCGCGTGCCACGACGAAATAGATCGGCAGATAGGTGATCAGCGAGACCAGCGCCGCGCCATGGCAGGTCGCCAGCATGTCGGCCCGCCAGATCGCCGGGTGCCGCAGCAGCCGGACCGGGATCAGCGGTTGCGGCGTGCGGCTCTCATGCGCGATCAGCAGCGCCAGCACCGAAAGCCAGGCGACGCCACCGGCCGCCAGAAACCATGGCGCCAGCGAAAACCCGTGGCGCGGCAGGTAGGACAGGCTCAGCAGCAGCGAGACGACCAGCACCATGAACAGGCCGAGCCCGACGAAGTCGAACCGGAATCGCGTCTGCGGCCTGAGCGAGCGGGCCGGCAGGCGGCGCGCCAGCAGGGCGGCGAACAGGACTGCAGGCAGGTTGACCAGAAAGATCGAGCGCCAGCCGAAGGCATGGGTCATGAAGCCGCCGGCGACCGGCCCGAACATGCTCGACGCCACGACGATGGTCGCGAGGTAGCCCTGGTAGCGCGGCCGTTCTCGCGGCGGGATCGTCTCGCCGATCAGCGCCTGCGATGTCGTCATCAGCCCGCCGCCACCAAGTCCCTGTAGGACGCGACAGATGACCAGCATCATCATGCTTTGCGAGACGGCGCAGAGCATAGAGGCGACCGAAAAGATGCCGAGCGCCACGAACATCATGCTCCGGCGGCCAAATGCATCCCCGAGCCGGCCGTACACAGGTGCCGCGATGGTTGCGGCCACGAGATACCCGACCACGACCCAGGAGACATTCTCGACATTGCCGAGTGTCGCCGCCATCGCCGGGAGCGCCGCCGCGACAATGGTCTGGTCGACGATCGCGAGAAACATCGGCAGGGCGATCGATGAGAACAGCGCGCGAAAGCGAGCCCGGTTTGCCGGCGCATTCGCAGCATCGCCCTGCGCGCCGGTGTCGGACGGTTCAACGGTCATCGGGATCCCATAGCCAACCGCGGCGCCGCCGCGTCGACGCGCGCCACCGTGTCGTTCTCTACCAGCCGCGCGCAGAACCGGAAGCGCGTGCATGTGGGGGCAGGTCCGCGATTGCGCGCAGAGCGGACACGCGGCCCCACGCGCGAGCTTCCCTCAGGTAATGTTCCGAGTTTCCTTCGAGTGGCGAAGTTATCTGGTTACATTTCCTGCAAACATGAATCAATTTCTCCGTCAAAGGCCACTACAACCGTCAATCATTCCTCCATGATGATGGCCGCTATCGCGATCTCATATGCATCTGCTTTGCGTATCCAGGCGTTAACGGCTTATCGCAACTGGAGGTAAGCGCTATGGCAAATTTGCTTAACCTGGGCGGATTGCTCACTGTCGGCGTCGGAACGTCGAGCAATTGGCAGAATGGGCTTATCAATCTCAACATCCCGGGGATCGCGGACGTCGCCGTGCTGCCGGGCACGAACGGGGCAGGGGATATTCTGGGTGGCGGCCTGCTCGGCCCGGATTCAGGTCTGGGCAACCTGCTCGGCGCTGTCGACAATGGCCTGGGCGACCTGCTCGCGGGAACGGGCTCGGCGGTTTCAGACATTGGCGGCGGGCTGGGTGATGCCTTGTCAGGCATCGGCAGCGGCCTTGGCGGCCTTCTCGGGGGAAGCACTGGCGAGCCCGGCACTCCGGGCACGCCGGGCGGCAATGGTCCCGGCATCGTCGTGGTGCCCATCAACGGCGGCACGAGCGCGACCGGCACGGCCGGAAACGATTTCCTGCAAGGCGGTGTCGGCAACGACAAGCTCTTCGGCGCTGCCGGAGACGATATCCTGGACGGTGCCAGCGGCTTCGACATCGGGATCTACCAGGGCAACCATACCGACTACACGCTCGCGGCAACGGGCGGCGCGATGACGGTAGCGGACGCCAACGCGGCCCGTGACGGCACCGACACGCTGCGCAACATGGAGTTCCTGCAGTTCAAGGATGGCGGCGTCGATATCGCCACCAACACCTTCGTTCCCCAGGATACGCTCAACGACTCCGCCGGCGCCTATCGTGCTGTCGTCAGGGCAGAGGCTCCGGCAGGGGTGGCTGAGACGGTCGGCGTCGGCCTCGCCCAGAACAAGTTCAGCTTCGACGCCTATGTCGATGCGCTGATCCAGGACGCGGGGAACTCGACCATTCCGGCGCTGCTCGTCGCCGGCATCGTCAACGGCACGATCCCCACTTCGGACAAGCTGGATTCGCTGACGGTGTTCGCCCAGCAGCAATATGACTACTACAAGGACGTACTGGGCAGCAGTTCGCCGCAGCTTGGCCCCTACGAGGCCCTGGGACGTGGCTTCGCCTCGACTGCCGAATTCCAGGCGAAATATGCCGGCGGCACCGACGACGCCTTCGTGGCGGGCGCCTATGTCGACATTTTCGGCTCCGTGCCCAACACCGCTCAGCAGGCCTCGCTGATGTCGCAGATCGCGTTTTTCGAGAATCTCTACACGGGCGCGGGCCTCAGCGAGGCGCAGGCCGACATCCAGGCGCGTGGCGCCGTCTTCGGCCAGATCGTCGGTTATGCCGCCGTTGATGCCGGCGAGGTCTATCAAGCGCGCGCGGACGCCATCCTGACCGGCTTCGCCAATGGCGAGACCGCCAGTTACGGCGCAACCTTCGGCGCCTGATCGATCCACTCCCCCGATAGTTACGCCCCCGTCGCTGCTCGCGGCGGGGGCGTTTTCGCAGGTTGTCAATCTTCGCGCGAAAGTCCTATGGAGCGTCCATTGCAAGCCGTTGGCGATACTTGCCACGCCCTTCCAGCCTGCCGGATTCCAGATGACGCCTTACATCGACACCTATTACACACGCACGCTCACCGACCGTCGCCAGCGTGCCTCCCTCACCGGGGTCGAAAAGGCGGATGTCTGTATCGTCGGCGCGGGCTTTGCCGGTCTCACGGCTGCGCTCGAACTGACGCGCGCTGGCCGCTCCGTGGTCGTGCTCGACGCGCAGGCGGTCGGCTGGGGAGCCTCGGGCCGCAATGGCGGTTTCGTCAGCGCCGGCTATGCGCGCGGGCTCGCCTCGCTGGAGCAGGCGCTCGGCGAGGACCCGGCGCAGAAGCTTTATGATCTCTCGATCGAGGGCGTGAACATCGTCGGCGACAACATCCGCGACCTCGGCATCTCGGATGCAAAGCGCGTCGATGGCTGGCTCAAGGTGATCCGCTATCACGATCCCGACGGCATGAAGCGCCAGCAGGAGCGGCTGCAGTCGCGCAACGGCTACCGGGTGGACTATCTGGACACGCAGGCGGTGCGCGAACGCCTGGTCTCGAAGCGCTATTTCCAGGGGCTCCACGACCCCCAGGCCTTCCACATCCATCCGCTGAACTATGCGCGTGCGCTGGCTGCCGCCATCGAGGCAGGCGGTGGCCGGATCTACGAGGGCTCCCACGCGATCTCGACCGAGCTCGACGCGCCCGAAAAGATCGTCCGCACCGCGACCGGAGAGGTCAGGGCGAAGCATGTCGTATTCACCGGCGGCGGCTACACCGACAGTCTGATGCCGGAATTGCGCTCCAGCCAATTGCCGATCGCGACCTATGTGCTGATCACCGAGGCCGTACCGGAGGCCTTGTCGGCCAGCATCCGCACGCGGGCCGCCGTCAGCGACGACCGGCGCGCGGGCGACTATTACCGCCTCGTCGACGATGGTCGCCGGCTGCTCTGGGGCGGCCGCATCACCACGCGCACCAGCGAGCCGCGCCGGCTGGCGCAGATGCTGCGCAAGACCATGATCGAGACCTATCCCGAACTCGCCGGCATCAAGGTCGATGTCGCCTGGAGCGGGCTGATGTCCTATGCACGCCATTTGATGCCGCAGATCGGCCAGATCCGGCCCAATGTCTGGCACTGCCACGGTTTTGGGGGGCATGGCCTCAACACCACCGCGATCGGCGGGCGCGTGGTTGCCGAGGCGATCACCGGGCAGTCGGATCGCATCCGCCAGTTCGCCCCGTTCGGCCTGGTTTGGAATGGCGGCCCTGCAGGCGTGGCGGCTGCGCAGCTGACCTATTGGAGCTATCAGGCAATGGACTGGCTGCGCGAGAGCCGCGCTGCCGCGACGAACCAGGGATAGGCCGGCCGTACCTGTTGGCAGCTCCCTTGCCCTTACGCCATTCGATAGCCGAGATCACATCACCAGCAGCCGAAAGAGTTTCGATGACGTCCTTCTCTTACGCCTCTCCGTACTCTGTCCGGCGCGTGCCGGTGATGGCCCGCAACATCGTCACGACCTCGCAGCCGCTGGCGGCTCAGGCCGGCGTGCGCGCGCTGGCGCGCGGCGGCAACGCGGTGGATGCGGCGCTCACCGCCGCGATCACGCTCACCGTGGTCGAGCCGACCGGCAACGGCATCGGCAGCGACGCCTTCGCCATTCTCTGGGACGGCAAGGAGCTGCACGGCCTCAACGCCTCGGGCCGCTCGCCGGCCGGCTGGACGCCCGAGCGCTTCGCCGGGCTCAAGAGCATGCCGCAGCGCGGCTGGGAAAGCGTCACGGTGCCCGGCGCGGTCTCGGCCTGGGTCAAGCTCTCCGAGCGCTTCGGCAAGCTGCCCTTCGCCGAGCTGTTCGAGCCGGCGATCGACTATGCCCGCAACGGTTTTCCGCTCTCGCCGACGATTGCGGTGCTCTGGGAGAAGGGCGCAGCCGTGCTCGCCGAGCAGCCCGGTTTCCGCGAGAATTTCATGCCGGGTGGACGCGCGCCTAGGGCCGGCGAGATCGTGCGCAACGAGGCGCTCGCACGCACGCTCGAAGCCATCGCCGCCAGCCAGGGCGAGGACTTTTATCGCGGCGATCTCGCCGGCAAGATCGCAGCCTTCGCTGCCGAGCACGGCGCGGCGCTGACGCGCGAGGACATGGCTGCGCATGAATCCGACTGGTGCGGCACGATCTCGACGCGCTTTCGCGGCGTCGACGTCCACGAGATCCCGCCCAACGGCCAGGGCATCGCCGCGCTGATGGCGCTCGGCATGCTCGAGCACACCGATATCGACGCCTTCGCGCCCGAAAGCCCCGAGGCGCTGCATCTCCAGATCGAGGCGATCAAACTCGCCTTCGCCGATGTCGACGCCTATGTCGGCGAACTCGCCGCCATGACCGTCACCACCGAGCAGCTTCTCGATCCGTCCTATCTGAAGAAGCGCGCGCAGCTGATCTCGCGCACGCAGGCGCAACTTGCGCCGGTCGGTGCGCCCACCACAGGCGGGACCGTCTATCTGAGCGCTGCCGATGCGTCGGGCATGATGGTGTCCTTCATCCAGTCGAACTACAGCGGCTTTGGCTCCGGCGTGGTCGTGCCCGGCACCGGCATCCATTTGCAGAACCGCGGCCTCGGCTTCACGCTGCAGCCCGGCCACGCCAACCAGGTCGCGCCGTGCAAGCGCCCCTTCCACACGATCATCCCGGGCTTCGTCATGAAGGACGATGCGCCGCTGATGAGCTTTGGCCTAATGGGCGGGCCGATGCAGGCGCAAGGGCACCTCCAGATGGTCCTGCGCACCCGCTGCTTCGGCCAGAACCCGCAGACCGCAAGCGACGCCCCGCGCTGGCGCTTCGTGAGGGGCAACGAGGTCGCGATCGAGAGCGTGATGCCGCAGGCGTCGCTCAACGCCCTCGCCGCGATGGGCCACGAAATCTCGCTGGAAGAGCCCGACAACGCCTTTGGCTTTGGCGGAGCGCAGCTCATCCACCGGCTCGAGGACGGCTACGTCGCCGGCTCCGACCACCGCAAGGATGGACTGGCAGCGGGGTTCTGAGCGGGTTTACCTCCGTCATTCCGGGCTCGCCCCTAAGGGGCGCCCGGAATGACGGCGTAGCTCAATCAGGCTCAATCGCTACCAGGACGTCGCCTGCCGCGACCGTTGCGCCGGCGCGGGTGCCGATCTGGCTGACAGTGCCGGCGGCGGGGCTCTTCAGCTCCATGAAGAGCTTCATCGATTCGAGCACGGCTACGACCTGGCCGGCTGCGACGCGATCACCCGTCGCGACATGAAGTAACGCCACCGTGCCGGGCATGCTGGCGCGGACGCTGTTGCCGGCATCGCTGCTGACGCCCCGTTTGGCGGCTTCGGCGGCGACAGTCAGCGCGATCCCGATGCGCCCTTCGAACCCGCGATACCGCAGGAATAGAGCATCGCCGTCGCGCACGGCTGGAATACGGATGCTCGTGCCGCCGACCGTGACGGTTGCGACGCCACCGTTATGGCTCCGGCCTGCGGCGACGTCGTGCACATCGGATGGGCCGCCGACGCGAACGAAACCGTCATGCGTCTCGACGCGCAGCCGCCGTGCCGCGCCGGCAATGCTGAGCGTCAGATGGCTCGTCGCAGGCCGGCCGGCTGGGCCCAGCACGCGGAACCCTGCCAGCGACTGCCACGGTCCGGCCGGGCCGCCGGGGGCGTCTTCAGCCGACAGCCAGATCGCAGCCGCTACCGCGTCACGCTTGCTTTCGTCCTGAGGTTGCGGCTGCCAGCCTCCCGGCCATGTCTCTCCAATGAAAAGCGTCGTCGCCTCACCGGCGATGAAGGCCGGCTGGCGCAGCGCGTCCACCAGGAACGGCCGGATCGTCGCCGGCCCGAGAACTGTCATGCGCTCCAGCCCATCGGCCAGCTTTCGGACTGCGCCGGCACGGTCCGGCGCATGAGCGATGACCTTTGCGAGAAGCGAATCGTAATGCGTCGAGACCTCGCTGCGCTCGGCTATGCCGCTGTCGATGCGCAAGCCCGCCGGTTCAAGCCAGAGCCGGATTGTCCCCGTGTCGGGGCGAAAGCCTTCATCGGCGCGCTCGGCGGTGAGCCGCGCCTCTACCGCGTGCCCGGTGCAGGTGATCTCGCTTTGCGCAAGCGGAAGGACCTCACCGGCCGCGATCCGAATCTGCCACTCGACGAGGTCGAGCCCCGTGACCGCCTCGGTGACCGGATGCTCGACCTGGAGGCGCGTGTTCATCTCGAGGAAGAACAAGGCCTCGCTCGCCGCATCGACCAGGAACTCGACGGTCCCGAGGTTGTCGTAGCCGATCGCCCGCGACAGCCGCAGCGCATAGTCGTGCAGCGCGGCGCGGGTCTCAGGCCGCAGATTGGGGGCGGGCGCCTCTTCCAGAAGCTTCTGGTTCGAGCGCTGCACCGAGCAGTCGCGCTCGAACAGGTGGACGATGTTCCCATGCCGGTCGCCCGCGACCTGCACCTCGACATGGCGCGGCCGCGTCACGAATTTTTCGATCAGCAGGCGCCCGTCGCCGAACGCAGCTTGCGCTTCGCGCGCGGCGGCGAGGATCGCGCCATCCAACTCCGTCTTGTCGGTGACTTTCCGGATGCCCTTGCCGCCGCCGCCGGCCGAGGCCTTCACCATCACAGGGAGGCCGATCCGCAAGGCCTCAGAGCGCAGGACCTCGGGCGACTGATCGGCGCCGTCATAGCCCGGCACGCCGGGCACGCCGGCATCGCGCGCGATCTGTTTCGAGCGGATCTTGTCGCCCATCGCGTCGATTGCGGAGGCGGACGGCCCGATGAAGGCGATGCCATGCGCCTCGCAGGCGGAGATGAGGTCGAGCCGCTCGGAGAGAAAGCCGTAGCCGGGATGGATCGCCTGCGCTCCCGTGGCGAGCGCCGCTTCGATGATCCTGTCGGCGCGCAGATAGCTGTCTCGGGCGGGCGCGGGGCCGATGGCAACCGCCTCGTCGGCGAGCCGCACATGCAGGGCGTCCGCATCAGCTGCCGAATAGACCGCGACGCTGCGGATGCCGAGCTTGCGGCAGGTCTTGATGATCCGGCAGGCGATCTCGCCGCGATTGGCGATCAGGATGGTGTCGAACATGGCGGCTTTCTGGTCGAAACGTCGTCATTGCGAGCGGAGCGAAGCAATCCAGCGGGGCGTAGTGCTCCGCCGCTCCTGGATTGCTTCGCTCCGCTCGCAATGACGGGGTGCATCGTCACATCCGGTAGACTGGCCGGGGCGAGGTATCGCGCGGCTCGTCGGCCGCCAGCGACAGACACAGGCCCAGCACGTCGCGGGTCTGGCCGGGCTCGATGATGCCGTCATCCCAGAGCCGCGCGGTGGCGTAGTAGGGGTAGCTCTGCTCTTCGAATTGCGCGCGCGTCTTGGCGTCGAGCGCGGCGATGGCCCCCTCGTCGGCCGCGCCCTTCAGTGATTGCCGGCGCAGTTCGGTCACCACATTGGCGGCGACCTCGGGGCTCATCGTGGCGATGCGGGCATTGGGCCAGGAGAACAGAAAACGCGGCCGGAAACCGCGCCCGCACATGCCGTAATTGCCGGCGCCATAGGAGCCACCGATCAGCACGGTGTATTTCGGCACCCGTGCATTGGAGACCGCATAGACCAGCTTGGCCGAGTGCTTGGCGATGCCGCCGCGCTCTGCCTCCGTGCCGACCATGAAGCCGGTGATGTTCTGCAGGAACAGCAGCGGAATCTGGCGCTGGTCGCAGAGCTCGATGAAATGCGCGCCCTTCACGGCGCTCTCGGAAAACAGCACGCCGTTATTGGCGATGATCCCGACGGGATGGCCGTGGATATGGGCAAAGCCCGTCACCAGCGTCGCGCCATAGTCGGGCTTGAAGGCGTTGAAGTTGCTGCCGTCGACGATCCGAGCAATCACCTCGCGGACATCATAGGGCCGGCGCAAATCGGTCGGGACGAGGTCCACGAGGTCCGCCGGGTCGAGATTTGGCGGGGCAGGCGTCGCCGGGGGCGGGCTCAGCCGGCCGGCCTCGCCTAGCGAGCCCACGATCTCGCGCAGCTTGGCGAGCCCCTCCATCTCGTTCAGGACCATATGGTCGGCGACGCCGGAAACTTGGGCATGCATCTCGGCGCCGCCGAGCGTTTCGCCATCGACGATCTCGTGGATCGCGGCCTTCACGATCGGAGGGCCGCCAAGATGGATGCGGCCGGTGCCCTTGACCATGATGACCTCGTCCGACAGCGCCGGAATATAGGCCCCGCCAGCTGTCGCGCCGCCGAAGACGATCGAGATCTGCGGGATACCGGCCGCCGACATCCGGCACTGATTGTAGAAAGAGCCGCCAAAATGGTCACGGTCGGGAAAGACCCGGTCCTGTTCGGGCAGGAAGGCCCCGCCACAATCGACGAGATAGAGGCAGGGCAGGCGGTGTTCCTGCGCGATCTCCTGCGCCCGCAGATGCTTGCGCACCGTCTCGGCGAAGAAGGAGCCGCCCTTCACCGTCGCGTCATTCGCGATCAGCATGCAGGCGCGGCCCTCGACGACTCCGATGCCGGTGACGATTCCGGCGCCCGGTACCTCGTTGCCGTAGAGCCCCCAGGCTGCGAGCGGCGACAGTTCGAGAAAGGGCGACTGCGGATCGAGCAGCAGGTCGATGCGCTCGCGCACCATGATCTTTCCGCGTGATTCGTGCCGCTCGCGCATCCGGGCGCCGCCGCCGGCCGCGACCAGCGCATGCCGCTCGCGCAGGGTGTCGATCATGGCGGCGAGCGGGGGAGGAGGCTGTGTGCTTGCGTTCGCTACGGGTGCTATCTCGGTCATCGCGTCGCCCCAGTACCTCAGCCGCCAACCGTCATTGCGAGGAGGCGGAGCCGACGAAGCAATCCAGCCTCGGAGCGCTCGACGCCACCTGAATTGCTTCGTTGCGCTCACAATGACGGGTTGAAGGTCACCACGAATTCACCTACCGTCCGTTAGGTAGGCGGATTGCGCCGCCGAGGTCAAGCGTGGGAGAGCGCCATGTCTGCAATCGGAACGCCCGGCGAAGGCCAGCGCCGCTCGCCCTATTTCACCGAGGAACATGAAGCGCTGCGCGACCAGGTCCGCCGCTTCGTCGAGACCGAGATCAAGCCGCATGCGCTGGCCTGGGAGGAAGCGGGCTTCGTGCCCCGTGAGGTGCTGCGAAAGATGGGCGCGCTCGGCTTCTTCGGCATCCGCTATCCCGCCGAGTATGGCGGTTCGGAGATGGACACACTGGCGACTGTCGTGCTGGCCGAGGAATTAGGCCGCTCGACCTTTTCGGGCGTCGCGATCACGGCCCTGGTCCACACCGACATGGCCTCGGTGCACATCTTCAACGGCGGCAGCCCGGCCCAGCGCGAGCACTACATGCCCGCCATCATCGCCGGCGAGAAGATTGTGGCGGTTGCCGTCACCGAGCCCGATGCCGGCTCCGACGTGAAGGGCATCCGCACCAGCGCGCGGCGCGAGGGCGACGAATATGTGCTGAACGGCTCGAAAATGTTCATCACCAACGGCGTCCATGCCGATCTCTACTGCGTCGCCGCCAAGACCGATCCCGGGGCAAAACCCTCGCAATCGGTCTCGATCTTCCTCGTGGAGAAAGGCACGCCGGGCTTCACCGTCTCGCGCGCGCTCGACAAGCATGGCTGGCGTTCCTCGGATACCGCCGAGCTCTCCTTCGTTGATTGCCGCGTGCCCGCAGGCAACCTGCTCGGGCAGGAGGGACGCGGCTTCTACGCGATCATGAGCAACTTCCAGAACGAGCGGACCGTCATCGGCGCAATGGCGATGGGCGAGGCGCAGGCCGCCATCGACCTCACCCTCGACTATGTCCGGACGCGAAAGGCGTTTGGCGCGACGCTTTGGGAAAAGCAGGCCATCCGCCAGAAGCTGGCGACGCTGGCCAGCAAGGTCGAGGCGGGGCGGCAGCTCGTCTATCACGCCGCCTGGCTCGACGCGCAGGGCTTTGAGGCAACGCGTGAGGTCTCGATGGCGAAGGCCTACTGCGGCGAACTCGTCAACGAGGTCATGTATGCCTGCCTGCAGTTCCATGGCGGCATGGGCTACATGCGCGAGAGCACGATCGAGCGCATGACACGCGACGCCCGCGTCCAGGCCATCGGCGGCGGCGCGACGGAAGTGATGCTGGAAGAGGTTGCGAAGCGGCTGTGAGCGTCTCCCTCGCCAAGAGCGCCCGCGAAGCGGCCGAGGGCGGCTCGCGCCGGCTGATCCTCGA
Organism: Allobosea sp. P1_B10; assembly: GCF_056406735.1. Classification (NCBI taxonomy): domain Bacteria; kingdom Pseudomonadati; phylum Pseudomonadota; class Alphaproteobacteria; order Hyphomicrobiales; family Alloboseaceae; genus Allobosea; species Allobosea sp. P1_B10. The sequence continues at coordinate 147,939 of NZ_JBFTZP010000006.1, forward strand.
TACCGCCGCGCGGCTGTTGCGCTCGGGGGGCTACCACCAGACCACCCTGCGCGAGATCGCGGAAGCCGTCGGTATCCGCAAGGCGAGCCTGTATTATCATTTCGCCTCCAAGGAGGAGATCGTCGAGGCGGTCGCCAATGACGGCGTTCGCTTCGTGCATGAGGCCGTCGCAGCGGCTCTCGCCGAGACGCATGGCGCATCGCCCCATGCCAGACTAGAGGCGGCAATCGGCGCCCATCTCACCGCGCTTCACGGTCATGGCGACTACACCAGCGCCAGCATCAAGGCTTTCATCTTCGGCGCGACCCCCGCTCCCGACAGCGTGCGCCTGACGCGGCGCGCTTATGAAGAGGTCTGGAGTGTGCTGATTAGGGAGCTGCAAGCGGCGGGAACCATCGCGCCGGAGCGGCAGCCCGAGGCACTGCGCAACTTTCTGCTCGGGGCCCTCAATGGCTCGACGGACTGGTACCGGCCCGGCCGCTTCGATTTGGCTGAGCTTGCGCGGGAGCTTGCCGCGCTGATTGCACCGGAGCATGGCGTGCTTCGCACCAAGCCCGCCGCCGACGCAGGGCAGTGCGGCGCGATCACGGCCTGACAGCACGCCCTTTCCTGATCTAGCATCGCGCCTTCGCCGTCGACACCGACGGCGTCCGATCGCTCAGGGGACCGTCCGACGCATGCGCGCCTTCTATCATCCCGACCAGTCGCTCCACGATCCCCAGCAATACATGCGTTTCGGCGCGATCGTTGCACCAAAGGACCTGCCGGAGCGCACCGACATGCTGCTCGCCGCCCTCAAGCGGCATGGCGTCACGCCCGAGCTGCCGCGCGCCGCCGGGCTGGACCCCGTGCTGGCCATCCACGATGCCGGCTTCGTACGCTTCCTGGAGACGATCTGGGCGCGCTGGCTGGAGCTGCCCGAGCGTGGCCCGGAAGCCTGGCCCAACACCTTCCCCTATTGGAGCGGTCGCACCGATGAATCCGTCCGGCCGCCCTGCCGCCCGACCGGGATCATGGGCCAGCTCGGCTGGTATCTCGGCGATCTCTCGGTGCCGGTCGGGGAGCATTGCTGGACCTCGACGCAGCGCTCGGCGGATACGGCGGTTGCCGGCGCGGAGGCCCTGCTGGTCGGCGAACGCGCGGTTTACTCATTGTGCCGGCCCTCGGGCCATCATGCCCGCGCCGACCGTGCCACCGGCTTCTGCTACCTGAACAATACCGCCATCGCCGCCCAGCGCCTGCGCTCGAAATTCGGCAAGGTCGCGATCCTCGACGTCGACGCGCATCACGGCGACGGCACGCAGCAGATCTTCTATCGCCGCGACGACGTGCTGACGATCTCGGTCCACGCGGACCCCACGAACTACTATCCGTTCTTCACCGGCTACGAGGACGAGCGTGGCAACGGGCCGGGCGAGGGCTTCAACATCAACATGCCGCTGGCCCATGGCACAGGCGGCGCGGAGATGGATGCCGCGGTCGAGCGTGCCGGCGCGGCGATCAAGGATTTCGGCGCAGAGGCTCTCGTCGTGGCGCTCGGCTACGACGCGCATAAGGACGACCCGATCGGCGTGCTGAAGCTCGAAGCCGCTGATTTCGGCCGGATCGGCGAGTCCGTGAAGGGCTTTGGCCTACCGACGCTTGTGGTGCAGGAGGGCGGCTACGCCATCGGCGCGATCGGCGAGTGCCTCGACGCCTTCCTGGGCGGGTTCAAGTAAACGCCTGTCATCCCGTGCGCGTTGCGGCATGCAATGCCGTGGACACGGGAGACCGTAGGACGACAGAGACGCCCCGGCAGGAATACGGCCCCCGGACGCGCAGCAGCACTTTTGCTGCGGCGCGTACGGGGTGAGCCCCCTCAGATCACGGCTTCGATCAGGAACGGGCCCTTGCGGCCAAGCGCTGCCTTGAAGAGCTTGGTGAACTCCTCGGCGGTCGTAGCGCGGGCAGCCTCGACACCCATGCCCTTTGCCATCGAAACCCAGTCCAGTGCGGGTTCGTCGAGGTTCAGCATCAGCTTGGCGTTGCGGCCAAAATCGTTGACGCCGACGGCGCGCATCTCGCCATGCAGGATCGCATAGGTCCGGTTGGCGAAGATCACCGTGACGATGTCGAGGTTTTCTCGGGCCTGGGTCCAGAGGCCCTGCACCGTGTACATGCCGGATCCGTCGGCCTGCATGCCGATGACCTTTCGGTCGGGGCAGGCCACCGCCGCGCCGATGGCGAGCGGAATGCCTTCGCCGATCGCTCCACCGGTCAACTGGATGTAATCGTGCTGCGGCGCGCTGTGGCACTGCTGGTAAAAGGCACGTCCCGACGAAACGGACTCGTCGCAGATGATGCTGTTCTCGGGCAGCAGCGTCGTGACGATGGTGCAGACCTTGTCGGCGTCGAGCGTGCCGGTCGGCAGGGCGGTGCCGGGCTCGCGCGCTGTGGCGATATAGGCCGGAGCCAGAGTGCGCGCCCCGAGTTCGTCGGCCAGCGCCTCGATCGTGCCGACGAGATCGTCGCCGGGCTGGGCCAGCGTAGTGATCTCGCAGCTCTCATGGGTGAGCGGGCCGGGCTTGCCGGGATAGGCGAAGAAGCCGACCGGGGCTTTTGCGCCGATCAGGATCATCAAATCGATGTCCTTGAGCGCAGCCAACGCCATGTCGACGGGGTAGGGCACCTTTGGCAAAGCGACCCGGCCGGCGCCGCGCTCGATGCGCCCGTTCGACATCTGGCCGAACACCTTCGCGCCCGTGGCGGTGCCGATCCGGGCGGCCATCTCCATCGGCTTTTCACGCAAGGCATTGCCGGACATCATCAGGGCTGCGCGTGCGCCATGCTTGCGCAGGGCGGCAGCAGCTTCGCGGATGGAGGCAACCTCGACCGTCTTGAGCGCGGGCACCTTGGTGGGCTCGAGCGCGCGGGGCTCGACGCTGCCCCAGGCACAATCGGCCGGCAGGATCACGGTCGTGACGCCGGGCAGTGAGAGCGAGGCGGCATAGGCCTCGCCGATCGCGGGGCCGACATCCTCGGGCGTCGCGATGCGGCGCACGAACTGCGACATCGGCCGGGCCAGGCTCTCGATGTCGCTGGTCAGCGGCGCGTCGTACTTGAGATGGTAGGTCGCGTGGTCACCGACGACATTGATCATCGGCGTCCAGGCGCGCCGGGCGTTGTGCATGTTGGCTAGTGCGTTGGCCATGCCGGGGCCGCAATGCAGCAGCGTGGCGGCGGGCTTGTCGGCCATGCGGGCATAGCCGTCGGCGGCGCCCGTCACCACGCCCTCGAACAGGCCGAGCACGCAGCGCATTTCGGGCTTGCGGTCGAGCGCTGCCACGAAATGCATTTCCGAGGTGCCGGGATTGGCGAAGCAGACATCGACGTCGTTGACGAGCAGGGTATCGCAGAGGCGGTCGGCGCCGTTCATTGTCAGGCAATCCTTGAGGCGGGAGATGATGCGCGGCGCGCAGGCGCTGCGAGGGGAAGGGATGTTCGCCCTGCTGTCAAACAAGAGAAATTCATCGCCTTCGTTATCAACACTGATCGGCGCCGTGCGTCATATGCATAGGCATTTAACCTTCCGTGGAACGAAGGTTGCATGGGGCTGGACCGGCAGGCGCAATCGGCGTCAGATATTGCGCCGAACCGGGCGCCAATGAGGAAGGGTCTCATCATGTCAACCTTGAAGCGGATTGTGCTCACTGCCAGCGTCGGCCTTGCGAGTTTGATCGCTGGCGCAGCCGCACAGGCGCAGACCAAGGTCGCCATCGGCATTTCGGGCTGGACCGGCTTTGCGCCGCTCGTCCTGGCCAAGGAGGCCGGCATCTTCGCCAAGAACGGCCTCGACGTCTCGATCAAGAAGATCCCGCAGAAGGACCGGCACCTCGCCATAGCCTCCGGTGACATCCAGTGCGCCGCGACCACGGTCGAGACCTGGATCAACTGGGATGCGGCGGGCATCAAGACCAAGCAGATCTTCCAGCTCGACAAGAGCTACGGCGCCGACGGCATGGTGGTGCGCAGCGCCACCGGGTCGATCAAGGACCTCAAGGGCAAGACGGTCGCCGCCTCCGCGCCGGGCACCTCTCCCTATTTCGCGCTGGCCTGGTTCCTCAAGGAGAACGGCATGTCCGTGAAGGACGTGACCGTGGTCAACATGGAACCCGGTCCTGCCGCGCAGGCCTTCATCGCCGGCCAGAACGACGCCGCGATGACCTATGAGCCCTATCTCTCCGCCGTGCGCGAAAAGCCCGAGGCCGGCAAGATCATCGCCACCACGCTCGACTACCCGATGGTGATGGACACCTTCGGCTGCACGCCTGCCTTCCTCAGCGCCAATGACGCCGCCGCCAGAGCGCTCACCAAGAGCTATTTCGAGGCGCTCGACCTGATCAAGAGCGACCAGGCCAGGGCCTACGGCATCATGGGCGCCGATGTGAAGCAGACCGGCGAGCAGTTCGGCAAGTCGGCCGGCTATCTGCGCTGGTCCGATGCCGACGGGAACAAGAAGTTCTTCTCCGGCGAGTGGCAGGCATTCTCTGCCAAGGCCGCCGACCTGCTGCTCGAGGCCGGGCTGATCAAGGCCAAGCCCGATCTCGGCACGCTGATCGAGCCGAAATACGTCAACGGCGGCTGAATGGCGGTTCTGCCGGATGTGCTTGGGCCGGGCCTGCGTCTTGTCGTTTGTGGCACGCAGGCCGGGCGGGTCTCTGCGCTGCGCGGCGCCTATTACGCCGGGCCCGGCAATAAATTCTGGAGAACCCTCCATGAAATCGGCCTGACGCCCGAGCGGTTATTGCCGGACGATTTCCCATCCCTGCCGCTTCACGGCATCGGGTTGACGGATGTCGCCAAGGCGACGTCCGGACCCGATGCGGCGCTGCTGCCAGCTCATTTCGACGTCGAGGGCTTCATGAACAAGATCAGGGCGCACGCGCCCGCCGTCGTCGGCTTCAACGGCAAGCGCGCCGCCCAGGCCGTGCTGGGCCACGCCCCGGGCTATGGCCTGCAGACGGGCCGGCTCGCCGGCGCGCTGGCCTTCGTCTTGCCGTCGACGTCGGGCGCCGCTGCCGGCTTCTGGTCGATCGAGCCCTGGCAGCAACTCGCCGCAGCGGTGAACGGCCTGGAGCGCGCGTCGTGAGGCCTCTCCAGCCGGTCTCCAGTGGCGCGCGGGTCGGCTACGGCATCGCCTTCTTCGCGTTTTTCGTCGCGGTCTGGTCGGTCGCGACCTTCGGCGGCTATGTCCAGCGCCTGTTCCTGGCCGACCCCTTCACCATGGTCCGCGAGGGCTACAGCCTGCTGGTCGACTACGGCTTCGCCTTCGATATCGGCATGACGATCTGGCGGGTACTCGGCGGATTCGTGCTGGCGGTGATCGTCGCCTTGCCGCTCGGCATTGCCATGGGAGCCTACAAGCCGGTCGAGGCCTTCCTCGAGCCCTTCGTCTCCTTCGCGCGCTATCTGCCGGCCTCGGCCTTCATTCCGTTGCTTATCCTCTGGGCCGGCATCGGCGAGGCCCAGAAGCTGCTGGTCATCTTCATCGGCTCGGTCTTCCAACTCATCCTGATGATCGCTGTCGCCGTCGGCGGGGTCAGGCGCGATCTCGTCGACGCCGCCTACACGCTGGGGGCTTCGGATCGCTCGGTGGTCAGGCGCGTGCTCCTGCCCAATGCCGCGCCCGAGATCGCAGAGATCTTCCGGCTCGTCCTCGGCTGGGCATGGACCTATGTCATCGTCGCCGAGTTGATCGGATCCTCGTCCGGCATCGGCCACATGATCACCGACAGCCAGGCGTTGTTGAACACCGGCCAGATCATCTTCGGCATCATCGTCATCGGGCTGATTGGCCTGGTCTCGGATTTCCTGTTCAAGGCGGTCAACCAGCGCCTGTTTCCATGGGCGAACCGGTGAGCAAGCTCGTCATCGAGAATGTCGAAAAATCTTCCCGGCCCAGCATGGCGGGCAGCCGACGCGCGCCTTGATGCCGACCTCGCTCAGCGTGGGCGACAATGACTTCATCGCGATCCTGGGGCCGTCCGGCTGCGGAAAATCGACCCTGCTGCGCATCATCGGCGGGCTGGAGACGGCAAGCGAAGGCCGCATCATGCTCGACGGTGCGCCGGTCTCGGGCCCCGGCGCCGATCGCGGCTTCGTCTTCCAGAGCTACACGCTGTTTCCCTGGCTGACCGTGATCCAGAACATCGCCTTCGGCCTGCGCGAAAAGGGCATGCCCGAGCGCGAGCGGCTGGCGCTGGCACGCGACTGGGCCGATCGCGTCGGCCTGGCAGGCTTCGTCGACCATTTCCCGAAGCAGCTCTCAGGTGGCATGCAGCAGCGCACGGCGATCGCACGCGCGCTCGCCAATGATCCAAAGATCCTGCTGCTCGACGAGCCCTTCGGCGCGCTCGACAACCAGACCCGTGCCCTGATGCAGGAGATGCTGCTGGGGATCTGGGAGCGGGAGCAGAAGACGGTGCTGTTCGTCACGCATGATATCGAGGAGGCGATTTTCGTCGGCTCGCGGGTGGTGGTGATGAGCGCGCGGCCGGGACGCATCAAGGCCGATATCGCCGTCGACCTGCCGCATCCGCGTCCCTACACCATCAAGACCAGCCCGGACTTCGTCGCGCTCAAGGAACGGCTGGTGGAGGAGATCAGATCCGAGGTCATGGCCAGCGCAAGCTGATCATCAGGATGAAGGCGCAAGACATCGCAGAGTTGACTCTGCGTCATTGCGATGGTTCCGTCTGTCTCAATTGGCCTGACCAAATGGCCAAAGCAGCTCTCGCGCAAGACGAGGGCGGGGAAACGCGAACCGGGAGTGAAACGTGCCGCTCGAAGCCGTCGAGTCGCCGCGCCTCTACCGCCAGATTGCCGACCAGCTCCGCCACCTCATGGATCGGCGAGAGTTCCCGGTCGGCTGCCGGCTTCCTCCCGAGCGGGAGCTCGCCGAGAAGCTCGGCGTGTCCCGTCCCTCTGTCCGCGAGGCCCTGATCGCGCTCGAGGTCGAGGGGCGCGTGCGCATCCGCATGGGCTCCGGCGTCTATGTCACGGAAGCCGCGCGCAGGCGCCCCGCAGCCGCCCCGGTCTCCGACGTCGCTCCGGAGGGGCCTTTCGAGGTCCTGAAGGCACGCGAGCTGATCGAAAGCGCGGTCTGCGCCGAGATTGTCACCTGCGCGACACCCCATGACATCGCGCTGCTCGACGGTATTCTCGCGCATATGGAGAGCGCCGGCCTGTCGGGCGACGAGCTGATCGCGCTCGACCGCGCATTCCATGTCGGGATCGCCGGCATCCTGGGCAATGCGGTGCTGACACGTTTCGTTGGGACATTGTTCGACCAGCGCATCAATCCGTATTTTCGCCAACTCGCGAGCTATTTCGAGAATGCGGATTCGTGGAGCGCGGCTTGCGCCGAGCATCGCGCCATCCGGGACGCGATCGCCGCACGGACAGGCGATGCCGCTCGCGACGCGATGCGCCGCCATCTCCAGAGTTCGGCTGAACGCTTTTCGCAGAGCTTTGGCGAGGGACGCGGTTCAAACGGGCAGGATGGCGTCGACGCCTGCCCGGCCAAGAAGACCTGACGCAAAGAAGATCACAGCAAGAAAACCAGGGGAGGTTCGATTGATGAAGACCTATCTGACACTGGCAGCGGCAGCCGCCAGCCTGATGATCGCCAACGCGCCGGCACAGGCCCAGACCAAGCTGAAATGGGCCCATGTCTACGAGACCTCCGAGCCGTTCCATACGGAATCGGTCTGGGCCGCCGACGAGTTCAAGAAGCGCACCAATGGCCGCTACGAGATCACGGTCTATCCGGCCTCGCAGCTCGGCAAGGAAACCGACATCAACCAGGGGCTGACCCTGGGCACCGTCGACATCATCATCTCGGGCTCGAGCTTCGCGGCGCGCGCCTATCCACCGATCGGCGTGACCTACTACCCGTTCACCTTCCGGGGGCCGGAGCATCTGCTCGCCTACACAAAGAGCGACGTCTACGGCGAGATGGTGAAGGGCTATCAGGAGAAGAGCGGCCACCAGATCGTGGCGGTAAGCTATTACGGCACGCGGCACACCACCGCCAACAAGCCGATCAAGAGCTGCGCCGACATGAAGGGCCTCAAGATCCGCGTGCCAGACGTGCCGGCCTATCTCGCCATGCCGCGCGCCTGCGGCGCGAACACGGCGCCGATCGCCTTCGCGGAGGTCTATCTCGCCCTGCAGAACGGTACCGTCGAGGCGCAGGAGAACCCGCTGACCACGATCGAGGCCAAGAAGTTCTACGAGGTTCAGAAGAACATCATCCTCACCGGCCACATCGTCGACCATCTCAATACGGTCGTCGCCAAGGCGACCTGGGACAAGCTCTCGCCGGAGGATCGCAAGATCTTCACCGACGTCGCGCTGGAAGCCGCCGAGCGCACGACGAAGAAGATCCAGGTCGACGAGGTCAAGCTGATCCAGTTCTTCAAGGACAAGGGGCTGGGCGTCGGCGAGATCGACAAGGCAGACTTCCTCGCCAACGTGCAGAAGAACGTCACCTTCGAGCAGTTCGGCTACCGCAAGTCCGACTGGGACCGCATCCAGGCGATCAAGTGATCGCATGAACGCCTCCTCGCGACGACGGCATCCGTCATTGCGAGGAGGCAAAGCCGACGAAGCAATCCAGGGGGACGTCGAGCGCGACCAGCCTGGATTGCTTCGCTTCGCTCGCAATGACGGCCAATGCCTGAACCGCAGCGGTCCCAGCTCATTTCCCGACCGGACATAGCCCATGACCACGACGCCCGAAATCCATACGCCGGTCACCGGCGAGGAACTTGCCCACGTCTTCGACGAGGCCCCACCGCCGGCCGATCTCAGCGGCTACGGCATTGAGGATTGGGTCACGCTCGCCGCCTTCTGGCTGATGGTCGGTTGCGTGGTGCTGCAGTTCTTCACGCGCTATGTCCTCAACAACAGCTTTGCCTGGACCGAGGAGATCGCGATCTACGCGCTGGTCGTGGTGGTCTTTCTCGGCTCGGCGCTCTGCGTAAGCGCGTCGCGGCATATCCAGGTCGATTTCATCTATCGCTATCTGTCGCCGCGCGCCGGTCGCATCCTGGCGACAGGCGTCGATATCGTGCGGATCGGCTTCTTCGCCTACGCCACGCGGCTGGTCTGGAAATATGCCTCCCTCATTCCCGACGAGATGATGACGACGGTCGATCTGCCAAAATCGATCGTGTTCAACGCCGTGCTCATCGCCTTCGCGCTGATGACGCTGCGTGCCATCCAGGTTGCCTGGCAGAACTGGCGCCGCGGCTACTCCGTTCTCGAGAATCCCTCCGCCTTCGACGGCTCTGAGGCCTGACATCATGCTGATCCTGCTCGGTTCCTTTCTCGGCCTGATGATCCTGGGCGTGCCTGTTGCGATCGCGATGGCTGTCGCCTCGCTGGCCTTCATCCTGATTTCGGGCACCGTGCCCGACGTCATCCTGGCGCAGCGCATGATCGCCGGCGTCGAGAGCTTCCCGCTGCTGGCGGTGCCGTTCTTCATCCTCGCCGGCAACCTGATGAACATCGCGGGCGTTACGGGGCGCATTTACGCCTTTGCGGTGGCGCTGGTCGGCTGGATGCGCGGCGGCCTGGCGCAGGTCAACATCATCGGATCCGTGATCTTCTCAGGCATGTCGGGCACCGCGATCGCCGATGCCGCCGGCATCGGCACGATCGAGATCAAGGCGATGAAGGACCATGGCTATCCCACCGACGTCGCCGTCGGCGTCACCGCGGCTTCCGCCACGCTGGGGCCGATCATCCCGCCCTCGCTGCCCTTCGTCATCTATGGCATGATGGCCAACACCTCGATCGGCGCGCTGTTTCTCGGTGGCGTCATCCCCGGTGTCGTCATGACCCTGTTCATGATGATCACGGTCGCGGTCTTCGCGCGGCTGCGCAACTGGGGCTCGGACGCAAAGTTTTCGTGGCGCAAGATCGGTGCCGCGGGCCTCGAGGTCGTAATCGTCTTCGGATTCCCGATCCTGGCCTATCTGCTGGTCTGGGCCGGGCTTTCGGTCAATATCGCCATCGGCCTTGCGCTCGCCGGTCTTCTAGCGCTGGACTACTATTTCGACTTCTCGGCCGTGATGGCGCTGATGACGCCGGTGATCCTGATCGGCGGCATGACGCTCGGCTGGTTCACGCCGACGGAAGCGGCTGCCGCAGCCGTGATCTGGTCGCTGTTCCTGGGGCTCGTGCGCTATCGCTCGATGACCCTGCGCAGCCTGACCAAGGCGACCTTCGACACCATCGAGACCACGGCCTCGGTGCTCTTCATCGTCACGGCCGCCTCGATCTTCGCCTGGCTGCTGACGGTTTCGAACACGGCCCAGATCCTCTCGGACCTCATCCTGGGGTTCACCCAGAACAAGTGGGTCTTCCTGATCCTCGTGAACATCCTGCTTCTGTTCATCGGCTGCTTCCTCGACACCATCGCGGCGATCACCATCGTGGTCCCGATCCTGCTGCCGATCGCGCTCAAGCTCGGAGTCGACCCGATCCATTTCGGGCTGATCATGACGCTCAACCTGATGATCGGTCTGTTGCATCCGCCGCTGGGCATGGTGCTGTTCGTGCTGTCGCGGGTGGCAAAACTCTCGGTCGAGCAGACCACCATGGCGATCCTGCCCTGGCTGGTGCCGCTGTTTGCGGCGTTGATCGCGATCACCTTCATCCCCGAGCTGACGCTCTGGCTGCCTCGGACGATGGGCATGCTGCGATAGCGCAAGAGCCCTAGCTGGACGTGTCATGCTTCGCGCGTAGGGTCGATTTGCATCTTGATGGAGTGTGGCGAGACTGATCTGTTGCCATATTCAGAGAAAGGGGCCTGCCAAAGAGGTGGTGCCAATGCGTCCTCTGATTGCAAGCATGCTGTCGCGGCTGGTCAAGGAACCGCGAATAGAGGTGGTCTTTCCCGACGGATCGCTGGAATCCGTGGGATGCGGGGATGCGCCCGCACTCAGAATGCGCATCACGGATGTGCCGACTGAAGTGAAGCTGGCACTCAATCCAGAGCTGGCGCTCGGCGAGGCAGTCATGGACGGCCGCGTCGTTGTCGAGCGCGGCAGTCTCTATGACCTGCTCAACGTCCTGATCGCGGGGGCGCATGACCAGCCCCCGACGCCCTGGACGCGCACCCTCAATCATCTGCGGACCTCGGTGCGCCGCTTCAGCCAGCACAACACGCTGTCCTGGGCGAGGCGCAATGTCGCGCATCACTACGATCTCAAGAGCGACTTCTTCCGCCTCTTCCTCGACGACGACATGCAGTACTCCTGCGCCTATTTCCCGCGCCCCGACGCGACACTGGAAGAGGCGCAAGCCACGAAGAAGCATCGCCTTGTCAGCAAGCTAGCGATCGAGCGCGGTCACCGGGTGCTCGATATCGGCTGCGGCTGGGGCGGCCTGGGCCTCACAGTGGCGCAGGAATCGGGCGCGAGCGTAACAGGCATCACCCTTTCGCAGGAGCAGCTGGCGATAGCGCAGGAGAGGGCCGCGGTATCGGGGCTGCCGGTCGACTTCCGCTTCCAGGACTACCGCACGATGACCGGCTCGTTCGATCGCATCGTCTCGGTAGGCATGTTCGAGCATGTCGGTGTGGGCTACTATCGCGGCTACTTCCGAAAGATCGCCGAGTTGCTCACGCGCGATGGCGTGGCTCTTGTCCATACCATCGGCCGCAGTTCGCCCCCGGGCGCGACCAATCCCTTCATCGCCAAGTACATTTTCCCGGGCGGCTATATTCCCGCGATGTCCGAAGTGTCGGCGGCGATAGAGCGCGAGGGGCTGATCGTCACCGATGTCGAGGTGCTGCGCCTGCACTATGCCGAGACGCTGAAGCACTGGCGGGAACGTTTCCTGGCGAAGCGCGCCGAGGTCGTGGCGATGTATGACGAGCGCTTCGCCCGGATGTGGGAGTTCTACCTCGCCTCCTGCGAGGCGAGTTTTCGCCATGACGACCTCGTGGTCTTCCAGTTCCAACTCGCCAAGCGGCTCGACACGTTGCCGATGACGCGCAGCTACATGGAGAAGGCGTCGTAGCCCACACCGTCATTCCGAGCGAAGCGAAGCAATCCAGAGGGACGCACAGCGCTACGAGGCTGGATTGCTTCGCTTCGCTCGCAATGACGGGAATCAGCGTGTCGCTCCACTTGAAACCCAAGTTTTCAGGCCTCTGGGTCCCATAGGTCTATTGGGAATAGCGGGCCATCGGCATTGTCGGTGATGGACAAAGCGTGTCGAAAGCCGCCGCTCACCAGTCCCGGAAAGACGCCGCATCGTATGCCGCCAGCTTCCTCGCCGCGTCATTACGTTGAGGTCGAGGATCGGCCCGTCGATCAGGCGGCTTGTGATCGCGGTCTCGCCGGCGAAGGCGTGTGGCTCGCTGCGCGGGGTCAGCTCGGTCTCGCCGCCATTGGACGCGAGCACAACGCCCGCGCCCGAAAGCACGGCCAGCGTGCGGTCGATCCCCGGAAAGGCTGAGAACTGCCCGTCGCTGGCGACATGGGCCATCGAGATGCGCCAGTCGAAATCGTCGAGCGTCGCGCCTTCGGGGGCGATGGCGATTTCCGTCGTGGTCCCGCCGCCGTTCCTCCACGGCATGACCTTACAGTCGGCGGCGCGGATGATCTGCATGTCGACTATCCTCGACCTCTTAGCGCCATCGCCGTCATTGCGAGGAGCGTCAGCGACGAAGCAATCCAGCGCTCGTAGCGCTCTACCCACCCTGGATTGCTTCGCTGCGCTCGCAATGACGATGGACGGTCAGCCCAGGATGCCGGGCAGCTTCAGGCCCTTCTCCCGGGCGCAGTCCAACGCGATGTCGTAGCCGGCATCGGCATGGCGCATCACGCCGGTGGCGGGGTCGTTCCAGAGCACGCGCTCCAGGCGCTTGGCTGCCTCGGGCGTGCCATCGGCGACGATGACGACGCCCGAATGCTGCGAATAGCCCATGCCGACGCCGCCGCCATGATGCAGCGAGACCCAGGTCGCGCCGCCGGCCGTGTTCAGCAGCGCGTTGAGCAGGGGCCAGTCGGAGACTGCATCCGAGCCGTCCTTCATCGCTTCTGTCTCGCGATTGGGCGAGGCGACGGAGCCTGAATCGAGATGGTCGCGGCCGATCACGACGGGGGCCTTGAGCTCACCCTTGGCCACCATCTCGTTGAAGGCGAGGCCGAGGCGGTGGCGGTCGCCGAGGCCGACCCAGCAGATGCGCGCCGGCAGGCCCTGGAACTTGATGCGCTCGCGCGCCATGTCGAGCCAGTTGTGAAGGTGCGTGTCGTCCGGCAGCAGCTCCTTCACGCGCTGGTCGGTGCGGTAGATGTCTTCCGGGTCGCCCGAAAGCGCCGCCCAGCGGAAGGGACCGACGCCGCGGCAGAACAGCGGCCGGATATAGGCCGGCACGAAGCCCGGGAAGTCGAACGCGTCTGCAACGCCCATGTCCTTGGCCATCTGGCGGATGTTGTTGCCGTAGTCGAGCGTCGGCACGCCCATGCGGTGAAAGTCGAGCATGGCGCGCACATGCGTCGCCATCGAGGCCTTGGCGGCGTCGATGGTGCCCGCGGGATCACGCTCCTTGCGCTCCTCCCACTGCTCCAGCGTCCAGCCGGCCGGCAGATAGCCATTGAGCGGATCATGCGCGGAGGTCTGATCGGTGACGACGTCCGGCCGGATGCCGCGGCGGACGAGGTCCGGGAACACTTCGGCCGCATTGCCGAGCACGCCGACTGAGACGGCCTTGCCCTTGGCATGGGCGGCTTCGATGATTTTCAGCGCCTCGTCGACGCTGGCCGCCTTCTCGTCGAGATAGCCGGTACGCAGGCGGAAATCGATCGAGGACGGCTTGCACTCGACCGCGATCATCGAGGCGCCGGCCATGGTCGCGGCGAGCGGTTGCGCGCCGCCCATGCCGCCCAGGCCGCCGGTGAGGATCCACTTGCCCTTGAGCGAGCCGCCGAAATGCTGGCGGCCGACCTCGACGAAGGTCTCGTAGGTGCCCTGAACGATGCCCTGGGTGCCGATATAGATCCAGGAGCCGGCCGTCATCTGGCCGTACATCATCAGTCCGAGCTTATCGAGCTCGTGGAAATGCTCCCAGTTCGCATAGGCCGGGACGAGGTTCGAATTGGCGATCAGCACGCGCGGCGCGTCCACATGGGTGCGGAAGATGCCGACCGGCTTGCCCGACTGAACCAGCAGCGTCTCGTCGGCTTCGAGCGAGCGCAGGCTGGCGCAGATCCGGTCAAAGTCTTCCCAGGTGCGGGCGGCGCGGCCGATGCCGCCATAGACCACGAGCTCGCCCGGCTTTTCGGCGACGTCGGGGTCGAGATTGTTCATCAGCATGCGCAGCGCTGCTTCGGTCAGCCAGCTCTTGGCTGAGAGTTCCGTGCCGCGGGCAGCGCGGATGACGCGGCTATTGTCGATGCGGGTCATGACAGGTCCGTTCCTGGCTGAAGGCTGAAACGTCATTGCTAGGAGCGTAGCGATGAAGCGATCCAGGGGCATGGGCTGGATGGCTTCGCTGCGCTCGCAATGACGCAGGCGGTGTGCGCTACTGCGCGGAGAACTCGGCGAAGGTATCGAGCCCAGCCGCCCTGGCGACGGCGCCGCTGAGCACCATGTCGGTGGCGGCAGCGAGATCGGGCGCGAGATAGCGATCGGCCTCGAGCGGCGCGATGCGCGAGCGCAGCAGCGCCAGCACGGGCTCGAGCCGGGCACTGGTCTTCATCGGGCGGTGATGCTCGATGGCTTCCGCCGCCGCCATCAACTCGACCGCGACGATGCTGGCGGCGTTCCGCGCCATGTCGAGCAGGCGGTAGGCGCCATGCGTCGCCATCGAGACATGGTCTTCCTGGTTGGCGGAGGTGGGGATAGTGTCCACGGAGGCCGGGTAGGCCTTCTGCTTGTTCTCGGAAGCCAGCGCCGCCGCAGTCACCTGAGCGATCATGAAGCCGGAGTTCAGCCCGGCATCGCGCGCCAGGAAGGGCGGCAGGCCGCTCATCACGGGGTCGACCAGCAGCGCCATGCGCCGCTCGGAGAGGTTGCCGATCTCGCAGAGCCCGAGCGCCAGGATATCGGCCGCAAAGGCGACCGGCTCGGCGTGGAAGTTGCCGCCGGAGACGATCTCGCCCGGCCCCAGCACCAGCGGGTTGTCGGTGACGGCATTAGCCTCGATCGCAAGCGTGGCTGCGCTGTTTGCCAGGATATCGCGCACCGCGCCCATCACCTGCGGCTGGCAGCGCAGCGAGTAGGGGTCCTGCACTTTGCTGTCGCCGAAGCGGTGGCTGTCGCGGATCTCGCTGCCGGCGATGAGCTGCAGCAGGATCGAGGCGACCTTGATCTGGCCGGGCTGGCCGCGCAGCGCCTGGATGCGCGGATCGAAGGGCGTGTCGGACCCCTTCAGCGCATCGACCGACAGCGCGCCGGCCACCAGCGCCGCATCGAAGACGCGGGCGATGTCGTTGAGTGCCGTGAGGGCGATCGCGGTCGAAACCTGCGTGCCGTTGATCAGCGCAAGCCCTTCCTTGGCGCCCAGCGCCAGCGGCGCCTGCCCAATCTGCGAGAGCGCCTCGGCCGCTGGCAGCGGAATGCCCTTGAGCCTGATCTCGCCGACACCCATCAGGGCGGCGGTGAGATGGGCCAGCGGCGCCAGGTCTCCCGACGCACCGACCGAGCCCTTGGCGGGCACGACCGGCAGGGCGTCGTGGCAGAGCGCTCCGAGCAGTGCCTCGACCACGACAGGGCGGATGCCGGAGGCGCCGCGCGCCAGGCTCGCCGCCTTCATCGCCAGGATCAGGCGCACGACGCTGTCGGGCAGAGCCGGGCCGGTGCCGACCGCATGCGAAAGGATCAGGTTGCGCTGCAGGGTCGCCAGATCGCCGTCGGCAATCCGCACGCTCGCCAGCTTCCCGAAGCCCGTATTGACACCATAGGTCACGGTTCCGGCGGCAACGATGTCATCGACGACAGCTTGCGCGGCTGCAATCGCGGCAGCGCTTTCGGGGGCGAGCGTGATGGAGGAGCCGTCGAGCACAGTGCGCCAGGCGGTGAGAGCAGCGCCGCCCGGGGTCAGGGGAAATGTTGTCATTGTCCGTTCCAGATGCGGGTGTGAAGCGGGTTGAAACCCATGCGGTAGGCGAGTTCGGCCGGGCGCTCGATGTCCCAGATCGCAAGGTCGCAGGCCTTGCCGGCTTCCAGCGTGCCGATCTCGTCCTGCAGCCCGAGCGCCTGCGCGGCGTTGCGGGTGATGCCGGCGAGTGCCTCCTCGGGCGTCAGCCGGAAAAGGGTGCAGCCCATGTTGAGCACGAGCAGCGGCGAGGTCAGCGGCGAGGTGCCGGGATTGGCGTCGGTGGCGAGCGCGATCGGCACGCCATGCTTGCGCAGCAACTCGATCGGCGGCTTCTGCGTCTCGCGCAGGAAATAGAACGCGCCGGGCAGGATCACCGCGACCGTGCCGGCCTTGGCCATCGCCACGACGCCGGCCTCGTCGAGATATTCGAGATGGTCGGCCGAAAGCGCGCCGAATTCGGCCGCGAGCTTCGTCCCCGACAGGTTCGAGAGCTGCTCGGAATGGACCTTGATCGCCAGCCCCTTGGCCTTGGCGGCGGTGAAGATGCGCGCGGTTTCCTCGGGCGAGAAGGCGATGCCTTCGCAGAATACATCGACCGCATCCGCCAGCCCACCGGCCACGACAGCATCGAGCATCGGCCCCGCGACGAGATCGGCATAATCGCCGGAGCGGCCCTTATATTCCGGCGGCACCGCATGGGCGCCGAGGAAGGTCGTGCGCACCCGCACCGGGCGCTCGCGGCCGATCCGTCGCGCGACGGTGAGCTGCTTCAGCTCCGCCGCCTGCTCCAGTCCGTAGCCGGACTTGATCTCGACCGTGGTCACGCCCTCGGCGAGCAGGGCGCCCAGCCGGCGGTCGGCGCTGGCGAAAAGCTCGTCCTCGCTGGCGGCACGCGTCGCCTTGACGGTGGAGAGAATGCCGCCGCCGGCGCGCGCGATCTCCTCATAACTCGCTCCCTGGAGGCGCATCTCGAATTCATGGGCGCGGTCGCCGCCATAGACCAGATGCGTGTGGCAGTCGATCAACCCCGGCGTGATCCAGCGGCTGGCGCAATCGATGGTCTCGGCGGCAGCGAAGGCGGGAGCCTCGGCGCGGGGGCCGGCGTAGACGATGCGACCGTCGCGGGCGGCAATGACGCCGTCCTCGATGGCGCCATAGGGCGCGTCCACGGCGCGGGACATCGTCGCCAGTCGCGCATTGGTCCAGAGCCTGTCGCAGGGCAGGGGCCCGTCTTGCACCTTCGCCACGTCGCATCCTCTCGACTAATCTTCGTTGACGATTATAATAGCCAATTGCATATGCAAATGGCAAGCGCTTAATTGCATATGCAATTGACGTCCTGACGAGAGACGGAGCCGCGCCGTGACCCAGACCCTGCATCTCGCACAGGCCCTGCTGCCCGACGGTTTTGCCGACGGCGTGAAGCTGACGATCGCGGATGGGTTCATCACGGGCATCCAACGGGGAGCGGCCCCTGCCGCTGATGCCGAGACGGTTCGCGGACTGACGCTGCCGGGCATGCCGAACCTGCACAGCCACGCCTTCCAGCGTGGCATGGCCGGGCTTTCCGAGAAGCGCGGCGCCAGCAGCGATTCCTTCTGGACCTGGCGCGAGGTGATGTATCGCTTCCTCGACCGGCTAGATCCCGACGCCGTGCAGGCGATCGCCGCGCAGGCCTTCGTCGAAATGCTGGAGGGCGGGTTCACGGCGCTGGCCGAGTTCCACTATCTGCATCACGACAAGGACGGCCGCCCTTATACCGACATCGCCGAGATGGCCGGCGCCATCGCAGGGGCGGCGGATGAGACGGGGCTCGGCCTGACGCTGCTGCCGGTGCTCTATCGCTTCGGCAACTTTGGCGGTGCGCCCTCGGTCCACGGCCAGCGCCGCTTCGTCAACGAGCCCGACGCCTACCAGCGCCTGATCGAGGCCAGCGATGCGAAGCTGCGTCCGCTGCCCGACGCCCGGCTTGGCCTCGCGCCGCATTCGCTGCGGGCCGTTGCGCTCGAGAATCTCGACTGGCTGGCCGGCTTGCGTCCTGACGGGCCGCTCCACATCCATGTCGCCGAGCAGATGCGCGAGGTCGAGGATAGCCTGAGGATCACTGGCAAGCGGCCCGTGGAACTGCTGATGCAGCATACCCAACTCGACCAGCGCTGGTGCCTGATCCACGCCACCCATCTCACCGCCGAGGAGCGCGACGGCATCGCGCGCAGCGGGGCGGTGGCTGGCCTGTGCCCGATCACCGAATCCAGCCTCGGCGACGGCATTTTCGACGGCGTGAATTATCGCGCTGCGAGTGGAGCGTTTGGTGTCGGCAGCGATTCCAATATCCAGATCGATGCCGGGGCGGAACTGCGACAACTGGAATACTCCCAGCGCCTGCGCGATCTCGGCCGCGCCCTCATGGCCGATGTCGGCGGTGCCACTGGCGTCAGCCTCTGGCAGGATGCCTGCGCCGGCGGTGCCCAGGCCTGCGGACGCGCCATCGGTCGCATCGCGGTCGGCTGCCGCGCCGATCTCGTGACGCTCGACCTCGATCATCCCGCGCTGGTCGGCAGGGGAGGCGAGGCCGCGCTCGACAGTGCGATCTTCGCCAGCAATGCGCTGCCATTGCGCGAAGTCCGTGTGGGTGGCAGGACGCTGGTTCGCGACGGGCGGCATCTCGCGCGCGAACGGGTCAAGGCGCGTTTCGCGCAGGTGATGCGGCAATTGCTCGACTGACGGCGGCTTGAGATCATGGATTCGGCGGAAACCCGGTTGGATGCTGTAGCGCTCGACGGCGTCGGCCCGGTCTATGACCAGATCAGGCGCGCGGTACGCGATCTCATCCTGGGCGGCGTCTGGCCGCCGGGAACACCAGTTCCGCCCGAGCATGCACTGATGGAACAGCTAGGCGCCTCGCGAATGACGGTGCATCGCGCGCTGGTGCAGCTCGCCCGCGAGGGACTTATCACCCGCCGCCGCCGCTCGGGGACCATCGTCGCCAATCCGCCGGCGAGCCACGCGATGCTCGATATCCTCTCGATTCCCGATGAGGTCAGGAGTCTTGGTCACGCCTATTCGCACCAGATCTTGTCGCGTCGCGACGGTCGCCCATCGCAGGAGGTGGCCGCGCGCTTCGAGCTCAAGCGCTCCGACAAGGTCACCCATGTCGTCACGCTCCACCTGAGCGACGGCACTCCGCATGTGCTCGAAGAGCGTGTCATCCATCTCGGGACAGTGCCGGGCGCCGCGCAGGAGGACTTTGCCGAGACACCGGCGGGCGACTGGCTCCTGCTCCACAGCCTCTGGTCCCAGGCCGAGCATGCCATCAGCGCGGTCGCGGCCGAAGTCGAGGAAGCGCGGCTTCTCGCGGTCGAGCCCGGCGTGCCCTGCCTGCTGGTCGAGCGGCGCACCTGGAACCAGGGAGCGCCGGTCACGGCGGTGCGCCTGCTCTATCCCGGCACACGACACCGCTTCGTCGGCCGCTTCGGCCCCTATGGTGCGGTCTGAGGCTGCCCGGCAAGAGCGCCCGCAAACGAAAAGGCCCGCCTCGAAAGGCGGGCCTTCATGTCTTTGAAACGTGCCTGGCTCAGCAGGCGAAGCGCACGCGGCGGCCATACTCATCGCGGCCGTAGCAGACCTGGTCGGGTGTAGCCGCCGATCCGATCATCGCGCCGCCGACGCCGCCGATCGCCGCTCCGGCAAGCGCGCCGCCGGCCCTGCCCGTGGCGAGGCCGCCGATCACAGCTCCTGTCCCTGCGCCGATGAGGGCACCCGAACCCGCATTCTGTTCCCGAGGGGTGCAGGCGCCGATCGAGGCGGCCAATGCAGCGAGGATCAGTATCTTTTTCATCAGGTTTCTCCTTGGCGTCGTGGCATCGGCCGATGCCTTGCGCGGTCAACTGGAGCCGGCGGTAAAGGTTCCGCGAGCGGGCTCCAGACGGCGACAACCTGCCGCGCCGGTTTTGAACATCGGATGAATTTGGACAGGAACCTTTTGTGCGGAAGCGACGTTTTTCGATCAGCACCGCGGCGATCCATGCCGCTGCAATACGGAGGAAAAGCTGATGACCGACCAAACCATGGCCATCTCATCGAATCCGCTGATCGCTGGTGCACGTGTCGCCGGAACCGACGTCTACAACGCGTCCGGCGACCATCTCGGCGAGATCTACGACGTCATGCTCGACAAGCAGTCTGGGAAGGTCGCCTACGCGATCATGTCCTTCGGCGGTTTCCTCGGGCTGGGCGAGAAATACCATCCGATTCCCTGGAGCGTGCTCGACTACGACACCAGTCGCGGTGGCTATGTCGTACCGTTGACCAAGGAAAAGCTCGAAGCTGCGCCGATGTACGACAGCGAGGGCGAACCTGATTGGGACGACAAGGCCTATGGCAAGCGCGTCCATGATTACTACGGAACCATGCCCTACTGGATGATGTAGGCGGCCCGACGCAAGTCGCGGCGGTTGCTATCCCCCCAGCCGAACCGTCGTGGCGGCGGGATGCGGGCCGAAAGGCCCGCATCTTCCCCTTTTGTAGGAACTGATGCGGCGCCGAGCGCCGTGTCGAACAGCGATCACGCACGGCCCTCTCGACGAAGCGGCCGAGCGGAAGCGCTTGGCAGCGCCATCACGGAGAGCGCAATGCAGATCCGCTACGGCTACCGCATCGAGATCACCTGCGAGCAGGACCTGCCCATCGTCACGATGCTCGACGTCCATCCTTCGCGCCGTCATGATTTGATCAAGCCCGACGAGATGGTCGCAACCGCGCTGGCCGATCCCTCGCGCCAGGTGCGGGTGGGACAGTATCTCGACCAGTTCGGCAACATCTGCCGGAGGCTGGTCGCGCCGGCGGGCGGCGTTGTGCTGCAATCCGAGGGCGTAGTGCTCGATTCAGGTGAACTCGACGCGTGCAACCCGGATGCGCGCGAGGTTGTGCCGTCGCGACTGCCCGATGAGGCGCTCGTCTATCTTCTCGGCAGTCGCTATTGCGAGACCGACAAGCTCGCCGGCCAGGCCTGGAGCCTGTTCGGTGGCGTTCAGCCGGGCTGGCAGCGGGTTCAGGCGGTGGTCGACTTCGTCCATAACCACCTGACCTTCGGCTATCATTTTGCGCGCAATACCCGCACGGCCGCCGAAGCGTTCGAGGAGCGCATCGGCGTTTGCCGCGATTTCGCGCATCTTGCGGTCACGCTTTGCCGCTGCCTCAATATCCCCGCCCGCTATTGCAACGGCTATCTCGGCGATATCGGGGTGCCCAAGGATCCGGCTCCGATGGATTTCAACGCCTGGTTCGAGGTCTTCCTGGAAGGGCGCTGGTACACATTCGATGCACGCCATAACATGCGACGGATCGGTCGTGTGGTAATTGCCCGCGGGCGCGACGCCACCGATGTCGCGATGGTGAATTCGTTCGGCCTCCATGGCCTCAGGCACTTCGAGGTCATCACCGAGGAGGTCGAGGAGGCGGTCGCGGAGGCTCCGATGCTCGCGATCAACGGCCATTGGTCGCCGCAGCCGCGATTGTCGTAATCTGCTGGTTGCTCCGGGATAGAACGGAAGCAATCGGCCCGCTCCGATACGGTGCGGACACTGAGCCGGGGGGCGATGCGTCACACCATCATCATCAATGCGCGGGCAGGCACGGTATTGGAGGCGGGCGGAGACGCCTTCGCAGCCCGCGTCTGCGCGGCGTTCGAGGCCCATGGCTGTTCGGCCGAGGTCAAGCTTGTGCCGCCGCGCGAACTCGATGACGCGCTGGCGCTCGCGATCGAGGACCAGGCGGCTATTCCCGTCATCGCTGGCGGCGACGGCACCATCAATCGCGTGCTCCCTATCCTGTTGAAGGCCGAGCGCCCGATCGGGATACTTCCGCTCGGAACGGTGAATGTACTTGGTCGCGACCTCGGGCTTTATGGCGCGCTGGAGCATCAGATCGAGGCGCTCTGCAAGGGCGAACCCGTGGTGATGGATATCGGCCGCGTGAATGACCGGCTGTTCCACTCGATCTCCGGCATGGGCTTCTTCAGTCTCATGGCGCGGGAGCGTGAGCATGCGCGCCGCCGCTTCCCCTTCAGCCGTGCGATCGCCTTTGCCTTCGCAGCGACCCGCTCGATCCTGTTCACCCGCCCCATCAGCGTCGAGATCCGCATCGGAGATGCCGTCCGGCAGGTCGAGGCCGATGCCGTGCTCGTCACCATCAACAGCTTCGACGGTGCAGAGTGGCGGCGCTCGCAGCTCGATGGCGGCGTCTTCGAGGTCCACATACTCAACGCTGGGGGGCTTTATTCGCGCTGCAAGGCGGCGCTGTCCGTGGTCTCGGGCTCATGGCGCGAGTCGCATAACCTCGAATCCTTCACCGGCGACGAGGTTACGCTGACGCGTCGCGACAAGCGCCGCGGGCACATCACCTTCGATGGTGAGGTCGAGCGCAAGGCCGGCACGCTGGCGTACCGGCTCCTGCCCAAGGCGCTCCGCCTCATCGCCGCGCGGCCAAACCCTGTCTAAACGCGGCCGCACACCCCATCTCGACATGTCGCGGCTTGCCGCCCAAGGACTGCGAACACGATGTTCTCGCTCAAGCCCCGCGTCCTCGTCCCGGTCGCAGCCGCGTTCGCCTTCTTCGGCCTTGCCGCTTTCATCGCGTCGGGGCACAGCTTCGCCTTCGACACCAAGCTGATCCTGCTTCTTCGCCAGGCGAATGATCCCTCGATGCCGCTTGGGCCGGCCTGGCTGCGCGAGGCGATGCGGGATCTCACCGCGCTGGGCAGCTTCGTCGGCCTTGGTTTCATGACGCTGGCGGCGAGCTTGACCTTGTGGCTCTGCGCCCATCGGCGCCTGGCGGTGGGGCTTGCCCTGAGCGTGCTGGCCGCTACGCTGACAAGTACGCTGCTCAAGGTCGTGATCGCACGCCAGCGTCCCGACATCGTCGAGCACTCCGCTCTGACCTTCACCGCGAGCTTCCCGAGTGGGCACGCCTTTCTCTCGGCAGCGACCCTGCTCAGCATAGCGGGCTTCGTCGGCCTGGCTGCCCGGCGCGACGACATCACCCGGCTCTGCGTAGCGATGGCCTGGATCATGATGATCCTGATCGGCTTCAGTCGGATCTATCTCGGCGTGCATTGGCCCACAGATGTGATCGCGGGCTGGTGTCTTGGCATCGCCTGGTCGAGCCTGGTCGTCGCCTTGATCGGTCGCGGCATGGCGGCTGGCGAGATCGTGCCGGCTGGAGCGCGCACCTCGTCCTGACAAGCTGCCCGGCAATACTGCTGGCGATCCCGGACGGCAGCATTGTGCGTCGGGGCCCGCCGTCATCCCGGGCGCCCGCAGGGAGAACCAGGATCCGTTCGGGTACCTACCCGGAGGCGTTCCGAAACGGGTCGCGGACCTTCGCTCCGCAGCGTCTTGCGCCGCACAAAGCGTTGTTGCGGTGCCGTGCTTTGACGCGGCTTTTCAGGGATGCCTTATGCTCGCTTCGCGCAACGTACTCGCCGCCGTCGTCGTTCTCCTCGTCGTCGGCCTCGCCGCCACCGGCTATGCGCTCTACCAGGAGAAGAAGCAGCCCGAAGGCGTGGAAATCTCCGTCGGCAAGAACGGGCTCTCCATCAAGGAGAAATAGCCTTCGCGAGCCGGCGCGCTCAGCTGTTGGCCAGTATCATGTTGCGGACGATCGGATAGATCTGGCCGTCCCATTTGCGCCCCGAGAACACGCCGTAATGGCCGACGCCGGCCTGCATGTGGTGCCGCTTCCGGAATGGCTTCAATCCGCTGCACAGCTCATGTGCGGCCGAGGTCTGGCCGAGCGCGCAGATATCGTCGCGCTCGCCTTCCACCGTCAGTAGGGCCGTCTTGCGGATCGCCCGGCAATCGACCTGGTGGCCGCGATAGGTCAGCGTCCCCGCCGCGAGCCGGGCCTCCTGGAAGATCCACTGCACGGTCTCGAGATAGAACTCGGCCGGCAGGTCCAGCACCGCGAAATACTCGTCGTAGAATTTCTTGATGATGGCCGCGCTCTCGGCCTCGCCGGTGGCGAGATGCGTGAACATGTCGATATGCGCGTTCACATGGCGCTGCAGGTTCATCGCCATGAAGGCCCCGAGCTGGATGAAACCGGGATAGACCTTGCGCCCGGCCCCGGCATAGCGCGAAGGCACCTTGGCGATCAGGTTCTTGCGAAACCATTCGATCGGCTTGTCGCTGGCGAGCTTGTTGACCGTGGTCGGGTTGATCCGCGTATCGACCGGACCGGCCATCAGCGTCATGCTGCGTGGCTGGAACGCGCTTCCCGCCTGCGCCATCACGGCTGCGGCGGTGAGGACCTGCACGCAGGGCTGGCACACGGCGACCACATGGGTCTCGGGGCCCAGGCATTCGACGAAGCTGATCAGCGTGTCGACATAGTCGTCATAGCCAAAGGCGCCGGCGTCGAGGCTGACATTGCGGGCATTGTGCCAGTCCGTGATGTAAACGTCGTGATCGCGCAGCAAGGTCGCGACGGTATTGCGCAGCAGGGTCGAAAAATGACCGGACATCGGCGCGACGACGAGGACCTTGGCCTGGGCGCCCGCCGTGTCCTTGGCAAAGCGGAGCAGGCTCCCGAAGGGCTGCGCCAGGATGATCTCTTCGGTGACGGGCACGTCGCGGTTGCCATGCCGTATGCTCTCGATCTCATAGGGCGGCCGCTCATGGGTCAGCCCGGCGCGTGTCACCATCTCGTAGGCCGCCGCGGCGGCACGGGTGTCGACCTGGTGGCCTGTAAGCGCCTTGGCGCCGAGCGTTGCCAGCGCCGCCTGCGCCAGCATCCGCGCTGGATTGATGAAATCCGATTGAGCCTGGTAAGCGGCATAAAGCATCAGCGTGCGACCTCGCGCGGGCGGGCAGGGTCTGCCGGGGCCGAGCGGCTACCGGCTGGCTGTCGCCATGTTCATGTTGCACTGCAAAAGTAGAATTCCGCAAGAATGTTCTAAGTCGGCGCCGCCTTGGAACATCTCTTGCTTCGATCTCCTTGCCCCGCCGTACAGGATGCCCGCCATGACCGCCGCGACCCTGACCATCAGCAGCAAGAACTATTCGTCGTGGTCGCTGCGTGGCTGGCTGCTCTGCCAGATGGCGGGCCTGGCGGTCGAGGAGCGCATGCTCTCGGTCGACGACCCTTCGGCGCGGGCGGAACTGCTGCTGCTGTCGCCCTCGTTCCTCGTTCCGTGCCTGACGCACGACGATATCAAGGTCTGGGACACGCTGGCGATCGCGGCCTATCTCGACGAGATCTCGCCGGCTGCCGGCCTCCTGCCGAAGGACGCCAAGGCCCGCGCGCATTGCCGGGCGATCTGCGGCGAGATGCATTCGGGTTTTGCGAACCTGCGCTCGGCCCTTCCGATGAACCTCAAGGCCCACTATCCCGGCTTCAAGGTCTGGGCGGGGGCTCAGGCCGATATCGACCGCGTCACGGAAATCTGGCGCGATTGCCTGGAAACCTATGGCGGGCCCTATCTCTTCGGCGCGGAACTGACCATGGCCGATGCCATGTACGCGCCTGTCTGCCTGCGGTTCGCCAGCTACGACGTCGCGCTGGATCCGACCTGCAAGGCCTATTGCGCGGCCATCGCACGCTGGCCCGCACTTGCGGAGTGGATGAAAGCGGCCAGGTCGGAACCCGAGGAACTTGAAGAACTCGACGCCGAGTTCTGACCCGCCCGCTCGGCG
Organism: Allobosea sp. P1_B10; assembly: GCF_056406735.1. NCBI lineage: Bacteria > Pseudomonadati > Pseudomonadota > Alphaproteobacteria > Hyphomicrobiales > Alloboseaceae > Allobosea > Allobosea sp. P1_B10. Next base: position 173,730 of record NZ_JBFTZP010000006.1, read on the forward strand.
CGCGGCAGCGGGGGGCGACCGGCCGCGCAGCGGGGGAAAACCAACGATCTGCATTCGACGCATAACAATGCGCCGCGATCATGCTCGTGCGGCGCTGACTTCGGAGGCTCAGCGCAATGGCGTTCTGCACCCAACGTCGCTATGGTCCGGCACCCACGAAATTACGCTTTGAGGCTGCTCGATGACTGCTCCGTTCAAGAACCTGATCGCCGGCGAATGGGCCGCTGCCGGCAACGCGTCGCGCAACATCAACCCGTCCAACACCAACGATGTCGTCGGCGAGTACTCGCAGGGCTCGGTCGACGATCTCAACAACGCCGTCGCAGCCGCCAAGGCGGCCTTTCCCGCCTGGAGCCGCAGCAATCCGCAGGAGCGCTACGAGGTCCTGAAGAAGGCCTCCGACGAGATTTTGGCCCGCAAGGAAGAGCTTGGCCGCCTGCTCTCGCGCGAAGAGGGCAAGACGCTGGCCGAGGGCATCGGCGAGGCCGGCCGCGCCGGGCAGATCTTCGCCTTCTTCGCCGGCGAGTGCCTGCGCCAGGCTGGTGAGGCCATTCAATCGGTGCGTCCGGGCGTCGGTGTCGAGGTGACGCGCGAGCCGCTCGGGATCATCGGCATGATCACGCCCTGGAATTTCCCGATCGCGATCCCGGCCTGGAAGATCGCCCCGGCTCTGGCCTACGGCAACTGCGTCGTCATCAAGCCGGCCGATCTGGTACCGGGCTCGGCCTGGGCACTGGTCGATATCATCCAGCGCGCCGGCCTGCCCAAGGGCGTGCTGAACCTCGTCATGGGCCGCGGCTCGGTCGTTGGCCAGGCGCTGCTGCAGCACAAGGACGTGCAGGCCATCTCCTTCACCGGCTCGGTCTCGACCGGCCGCAAGGTGGCCGAAGCCTGCATCGCGTCGTCACCGATGAAGAAGATCCAGCTCGAAATGGGCGGCAAGAACCCGCTCGTCGTGCTCGACGATGCCGATCTCAAGACCGCTGTCGAGGCCGCCGTCCAGGGCGCCTTCTTCTCCACCGGCCAGCGTTGCACCGCCTCGTCGCGCCTGATCGTCCAGGACGGCATCCATGACCGCTTCGTCGCGGCCTGCATCGAGCGCCTGCAGGGCGTTGTCATCGACGACGCGCTGAAGTCCGGTACGCATATCGGCCCGGTCGTCGACCAGAGCCAGCTCGACCAGAACCTGAAATACATCCAGATCGCCAAGGACGAGGGCGGCACGCTGGCCTTCGGCGGCGAGTTGCTGAAGCGCGAGACCCCCGGCTTCTATCTTCAGCCGGCGCTGTTCACGGGCACGACCAACGCCATGCGCATCTCGCGCGAGGAGGTCTTCGGGCCGGTTGCCAACATCATCCGCGTCAAGACCTACGAAGAGGCCCTGGAGCTGTCGAACGACACCGAGTTCGGCCTGTCCTCGGGCATCTGCACGACTTCGCTGAAGTATGCGACCCACTTCAAGCGCAACGCCGAGGCCGGCATGGTCATGGTCAACCTCGCCACCGCGGGCGTCGACTACCATGTGCCGTTCGGTGGCCGTAAGGGCTCCAGCTACGGCCCGCGCGAGCAAGGCGCCTATGCCCGGGAGATGTATACGACGGTCAAGACGGCCTACACGCTGGCCTGAATGTCCGCTGCGATCGCGTGAAAGGCCGCGCCCGCCTCGGGCGCGGCCTTTTCTGTTTCAGTAGGGCAGGCCGACATAGTTCTCGGCCAGCGCCGCCATCGCATGATCCGAAGAGACGAGGTAGTCGAGCTCGGCCTGCTGCATGCGCTGAGCGAAGGCGCCGCTTTCGGGGAAGCGGTGCATCAGCGAGGTCAGCCACCACGAGAAGCGCTCGGCCTTCCAGACTCGCGCAAGCGCCTTGGCGGAATAGCTGTCGAGACCTGCCTTCGAGCCTTCGATGAAAAACTCGACCAGCGCCTGCGAGAGACAGTGCACGTCGCTTGCGGCGAGATTCAGCCCCTTGGCCCCGGTCGGCGGCACGATATGGGCGGCGTCGCCGGCCAGGAACAGCTGCCCGAAGCGCATCGGCTCGGCCACGAAGGAGCGCAGCGGCGCGATCGATTTCTCGATGGATGGCCCCGTGATAAGGGCCTCGGCTGTCGCGGGGTCGAGACGGCGGCGCAGTTCGTCCCAGAAGCGATCATCCGACCAGTCCTCGACACGCTCCCCGGCTTCGCACTGGACATAATAGCGGCTGCGCGTCGGCGAACGCATCGAACACAGGGCAAAGCCGCGTTCGTGCCGCGCATAGACCAGCTCGGGCGAAACCGGCGCGACATCGGCGAGCATGCCGAGCCAGCCGAACGGATAGGTCCGCTCGAAATTCGTGATCGCGCCCTCGGGAACGCTGGCGCGCGATACGCCGCGATAACCGTCGCAGCCGGCGATGAACTCGCAGTCGAGCCGCTGCGCGGTGCCATTCTCGCGATAGGTCACGAAGGGGCTCGCGTTGTCGAAATCATGCAGCGCGACCTCGCTCGCTGCGTAGACAGTGCGGCCTCCCTGCGCCTCCCGCAACTCGATCAGGTCGCGCGTCACCTCGGTCTGGCCGTAGATGGTGACGTGCTTGCCGCCGGTCAGCGTGTCGAGCGCGATGCGGTGGCGCCGGCCGCCGAAGAGCAGGTCAAAGCCGCTGTGCCGCAACCCTTCCGCATGGAGTCGTGTGCTGGCGCCGACTGTGTCGAGCAGGTCGACAGTGCCTTGCTCAAGGACACCGGCACGGATCCGGCCCAGCACATGCTCGCGGCTCTGGCGCTCGACAATGACGCTCGCGATGCCGGCCCGATGCAGCAGGTGTCCAAGGAGCAGTCCGGCTGGCCCCGAGCCGATGATGGCGACCTGCGTCCGCAAGGGCATCTCCTGACTGGCGCATGGCGCGCAGTCAGAACAAGTTGCCACAGCAACTAAATCGAGGGAAGCACGCCGTGCAACTCGGCGATGCTGGCGATGCAATGATGGCTCAGCGGCGTCAGCGTCTCGCGCGTGCCTGTGCCCGTCAGCACCGCGACCCTCAGGCCGGCGCCAGCGGAACGGCCCATCTCCATGTCGTGGCTGTTGTCGCCGATGACCGCTATCTCGCTCGGATGGAGCCCAGTCGCCGCGCAGAACCCGAGCACCATGCCCGGGCCGGGCTTCACGCCATGACCGGAATCATAGCCGCAGGCGAAGGCGATATGCGGCGCAAGGCCGAAATGCAGCGCTGTGGCATCCACCGCAGCCGCGCTGTCACTGGAGGCAATGCCGAGCGCCAGATCACGCTCCCGCAAGCCCGCAAACAAGGCGGCAAGGTCGCAGACGGGCACCATGCGCGAGACTGCGCCCTGGAACAGAAGGTCCAGTGCCGCCACGAGATCGGCCTCGGGAAGAGGACTTCCGGCGCAACTCCAGGCCTGCGCCAGTTCGTTGGTGTTGCCCGCTGCCAGCAGCGAATCCGCCATGGCCAGCCCGCTGCGCGGGTCGGCGCCCGCCGCGCGAAGCAGGCGGGTGGCGAGTGCGGCATCGCCTTGGGCCGCCAGGAGGCTCGCTTCGAGATTGATCGGCGGCCAACTCGCACCATAGTCGAGCAGCGTTCCGTCCTTGTCGAAAAGCAGGCCGCGGATCACGCCTGGATGTCCTTATTCGACCGGGATCACGTCGACTGCGATGCCGATCTCCTGCGAGCCCGGGCCGACGATCACGCCGTCGAGCGGCGAGACATCGGCATAGTCGCGGCCGAAGGCGGTGACGATATGATCGTCGGCGACGATCAGGTCGTTTGTCGGGTCGAGCCCGATCCAGCCGGTTCCGGGTCCGCACCACAGCATCACCCAGGCGTGACTGGCGTCCGAACCTTCGAGCCGCTTCTGGCCAGGCGGGGGAATCGTGCGGATATACCCGCTGACATAGGCCGCCGGCAGGCCCAGGCCCCGCAGGCCCGCGATCATGATGTGGGCGAAGTCCTGACAGACGCCGTGGCGCTCGCGAAAGGCCTCGGCGAGCGGCGTCGAGACTTCCGTCGCGTCGGGATCATAGGTGAACTCGCGCCGGATACGGCCCATCAGCTCTGCGGCGGCCTCCAGAACAGGCCGCTTGGCGGGAAAGCTCGTGCGGGCATAATCGACGACCTCGGCGACCGGCGGTACCAGTCGGCTCGGATAGAGGTGATGCGTCGGGGACGCCGGCGACAGGCTCGACGAGGCCAGCGCCATTGCGCCGATCTCTTCCCAGCGCGGCGTCAATCCGGCGTGAGGCGGTGCCGGACGATTGACCTCGACGCGGGCCCGCATCTCGACCTTCAGTTCGCGATGCGGCTTGGCGATCGTCAGCGTCGTCATGTGATTGCCGAAGAAGCAGAACCCGTCGGTCCGCTCGACAGGTCGCGGCGTCACGAGCAACTCGCTGCGGGCGATGCTCTGGCCGCCATCCTCGCGCGGAAGCAGCCGCAGGATGCAGCGCGCGAACGGGACCGAACGGCTGTAGCCGTAGGTCGTTACGTGGCGGACGTCGTAGATCACGCGATGCCTGTGAGCCTCGAACCTTCCGGCCCGCTGTTCTGGAGGAAGTACCGGTCGGCGATGGCGCTGGAGAGCCCCATCAGCAATTGCTCGAACAGCAGGATGCTGGCGCGGTCCAGCCGACTCGCCTCGGCCGTGCGGCATTCGGCTGCAAGCTTCAGCACCAGCCGTCGCGGTGGTTCGAGCATGCCGTCCTCGGTCAGCGACGGCAGGTTGGCGATCTCGGTGTCGAGGCGGTCAACCTGGAAGGCGACCGAACGCGGATTATAGGGATCGAGCATCACCAGATCGAGCACAGGGTGCAGGCTCGCGCCGAGCAGGTAGCGCGAGCGGTATGTGATCTGCGAATCCGTGAGGTCGAGCAGGGCGTCGAGTCCGTCGCTCTGGGCCGTTGTCTCGGCGAAATGGCGGGCGAAGCGACAGGTGGCGATGCCGCGCTCGAGCCGGCGGCCGATGTCCAGGAAGCGCCAGCCGGCGCCGCGCACCATGTTCTCCTGGCTCAGCCCCGAGAAGGCTGCCAGCGTTTTCAGGGCGCGATCCGCCGCCTCGAACACCTCGCCCTCGCTTGGCTGGCGCGCCGCATTCAGTGTCAATTGCTGCTGCAGGTCGCCAAACAACCGCCAGGCGTCGATCGAGAGCCGCTCGCGGATGACCGATGCGGTGCGCCTGGCCTCGCCGACATTGGCGCGCGCCGAACCGTATTCGGAGGAATCGAAGAGGGCGGACGTCGCCTGCGCCAGGATAGGCGAGCCCTTCGCGGCTGCTGCCCGGGCCGGGCCGCCCTTGGCGCTTTTGGCAGCCGGCGCGGCGCCCCAAGCTACCAGCAGGTTTGCGAGCCGGCGCACCGTATCGGGCCGCGCGGGATTGGTGATGTCGGCGTCGAGCAGCCGGCCGAGCAGGGCACGGACCAGCCGCAGCGTCGCTTCCGTGCGCTCGAGATAGCGGCCGAGCCAGTAGAGGTTGTCAGCCGCGCGGCTCGGCAAGGTTCCGACGATCCGGCGGATCGGGATGCGGTCCCCGGCGGGCAGGAGCGTGACCTGCTCGACAGGCGCATCCGACGTTACCCAGACATCGCTCGAACGCACGCCGCTGCGCATGGTCACGGCCCGCGCATCCGGTTGGTCGGAAATCCGGCAGAACCCGCCCGGCATGACCTTCCAGCCATCGGGCGTCGCCGCCGCGAAGACGCGCAACGTCACCGGATGCGGCTCGAGCCGCCCCTGGTTGAACACAGGCATTGTCGAGAGGCTCACCACCTCCTGGCCAACATAGTCCATGCCGCGCGCCTTGATGCGGGCGCGCAGGGCCTCGCGCTCGGGCGCCGGCAGGTCACCCGCCACGACCGGCTCGGTGTCGAGTCCACCGCCCGCCGAGCGGAACGCCGGCGAAATGCTCATCTCGTCGAACCTGTCGAGGACGATCTCGCGCTCGCGCGGCTGCCCGCACCACCAGGTCGCGACATTGGGCAGGATCATGTCCTCGGCGAGCAGCTTGCGGCCGAGCGCAGGCAGGAAGCCCAGGAGCGCCCGTGCCTCGACCACGCCCGAGCCGAGCCCGTTGGCGACATGCACCTGGCCCTGCCGAACGGCCTCGACGAGCCCCGCTACACCGAGCGCCGAGCGTGCATTCAGCTCGAGCGGATCGGCGAAATCGCCGTCAATGCGCCGCCAGAGCACATCGGCGCGCTTGGGCCCGCCGATGGTGCGGACATGGATGCGCCCGTCGCGCATCATCAGGTCGCCACCCTCGACCAGCAGGAAACCGAGATAGCGAGCGAGGTAGGCCTGTTCGAAATAGCTTTCGCTGAGCGGGCCGGGCGTCAGCAGGCAGATGCGCGGATCGACGCGGCGCGAACGCGCCACCAGCCCGGCGCGGAAGCCCTGGAAGAAGGTGGCCAGGCGCTCGACATTCATCGAGCGGAACAGGTCGGGGAAGGCGCGCGCCAGAGCGAGCCGGTTCTCCAGCGCATAGCCGATACCAGACGGCGCCTGCGTACGATCCCCCAGCACCCACCAGCGCCCGTCGGGGCCGCGTCCGAGATCGGCGGCGTAAAGCTGCAACGCGCCGCCACCCGGCGCGCCCTGCAGGGGCCGCAGATAGTCCGGGCTGCCCGAGACGACGGCCGCGGGCAGCAGCCCCTTCGCGATCATCTCGCCGGGGCCGTAGATGTCGTCGAGCAGGGAGCCGAGGATCTGCGCGCGCTGCGCCACGCCAGCCGCGATCGTCTCCCACTCTGCGCCCGTGATAACGAGCGGGACGTGGCTCAGGGGCCAGGCGCGCTCACCGGCGAGGGGGTCGCGTTCGTCGAGGTCGCCAAGGACGCGATAGGATACGCCGGTGTCGTGGACATGCCGGTCGGCGAGGCCGAAGCGCTGGCCGAGATCGTCAGGCGACAGGCTGCTCCACTCCGCCAGGAATGGCTCCCAATGCGGGCGGATGGTGCCGTCGGGCGCCATGAATTCGTCAAAGGCGCCCGGTAGCGGGCGATAGCCGGCCAGCAGAGCGTTGCGCCGCTCCGTTTTCACGCGCGTCGACGGTGATCTGCCCTGCAACGCCATGCCTTTGCGTCTACACTCCTCGGGGACGCCGCAAATCCAGCGTGAACGGGAATTCGGCGCTGCGCTCTTCGGGCGGAATCGCCAGCGCGCCGGGACTATGCCCGATCGCTTCGAAGCGCGCGAGCCGCCGCGCCTCCGCCTCGTATGAATTCACGGGAGGAGTCTCATAATTGCGTCCGCCGGGATGGGCGACATGATAGACGCAGCCGCCGATCGAGCGCCCGACCCAGCTGTCGACGATGTCGAAGGTCAGCGGCGCATGCACGGGAATCGTCGGATGGAGACCAGAGGCCGGCTGCCACGCCTTGAAGCGCAAGCCCGCGATCGCCTCGCCCGATGACGCCAGCGTCGTCATCGGCAGGCGCCGTCCGTTGCAGGTGATGACATGGCGGCCCGGCACCAGGCCGGTCGCCTTTACCTGCAATCGCTCCACCGAGCTGTCGACATAGCGCACCGTGCCGCCGATCGCGCCTTCCTCGCCCATGACATGCCAGGGTTCGAGCGCCTGCCGCAGTTCGAGCTCGACCCCGCCATGCGCGACCTTGCCGAAGAAGGGGAAGCGGAACTCGGCCTGCGCCTCGAACCAGACGGGATCGAAGGCGTAGCCGGCCTGGTTGAGATCGGCGAGGACCCCGCGAAAATCCTGCCAGACCATCTCGGGCAGCATGAACTTGTCATGCAGCGCCGTGCCCCAGCGCACGAGATTGCCGGCTTGCGGCTCGCGCCAGAACCAGGAGATCAGCGCCCGGATCAGCAGTTGCTGCGCCAGCGACATCCGCGCATCCGGCGGCATCTCGAAGGAGCGGAACTCGATCAGCCCGAGCCGGCCGGTCGGCCCATCGGGAGAATAGAGCTTGTCGATACAGATTTCGGTCCGATGGGTGTTGCCGGAGACATCGACCAGGAGATTGCGGAAGAGCCGGTCGACCAGCCAGAGCGGGATCGCGCCTGCACCTGGGCCCGGCACCTGTGCGAGCGCGATCTCGAGCTCATAGAGCTGGTCCTGTCGGGCCTCGTCGATGCGCGGAGCCTGGCTCGTTGGCCCGATGAACAGGCCGGAGAACAGGTAGGAGAGCGACGGATGGCGGTTCCAGTAGAGGATGATGCTCTTGAGCAGGTCCGGCCGGCGCAGGAAGGGCGAATCCGGCGGCGTCGAGCCGCCCAGCACGACATGGTTGCCGCCGCCGGTGCCGGTATGGCGCCCGTCGACCATGAATTTTTCGGCGCAGAGCCGCGATTGCCGCGCCTCCTCATAGACCCCGCGCGTGATCTCGACCGCCTCGCGCCAGGTCCTGGCCGGGTGGATGTTGACCTCGATGACGCCGGGATCGGGCGTCACCTTGATCACGCTGAGGCGTGGATCATGCGGAGGCGAATAGCCCTCGATATGGACCGGCAGGTTGAGGTCATGTGCCACCGCCTCGACGCTGGCGATCAGGTCGAGATAATCCTCGAGCTTCTCGACGGGCGGCAGGAAGACGCACAGGATGTTGTCTCGCACCTCGAGGCTGAGCGCGGTGCGCACATGCTCCCCGCCGATCTCCTGCTCTGTGCGGTCCTGCGCATCCGAGCCGGCGGCAGGCGCGATGGTCCGTGACATCTGGTGGTGGGCAGCGGGATCGACCCCACCCCACGAGAGCTCCCCCTGAGGAGCGGGCACGGCCCGGGTCTCGGAATGTGTTCCGGAGGGCGCGCTCCCGGTGCTGGCTGACCCATCATTCGAGATGCCGCTTCTCTGCTCCTCGGGACGAAGGCTCACTGGCGGCTGCCCGCCCGCCTGAGGCAGGGCCCCCCGCGGTTCCATCGGGTCCTGCGGATGGATATGCGGGTACTCGTCCTTCGGGACGACCGGCAGCGAACCCAGCGGCAGGCGGTAGCCGACGGGTGAATCGCCGGGGACCAGGAACAGTTTCCCGCGCCGCAGCGACCACTTCTCGGAGCGCCAGCGACGGTCGCCGGCCTGGCTCTGCCAGCGCTGCACGGGAATGACATAGCCGCGCGGCTTGCCCAGTCCGAGCTGGAAGACCTGCGCCATGCGGGCGCGCTCTTCGGGATCGGAAAGCTTGGAGTCGAGCGGGTCGACATTGTCGGGAAGCTGGGCCTCCTTGAGCAGCCAATGGCCGGTGTCCTCATAGGCCGGCAGGACATAGTCGGCGCCCAGGCCCAGCTTGTCGGACAATCCGGCCGCCAACGCCTCGGCGTCCTGGATCGAGGCCGCAGCCTCCAATTCGCGATCGCCGCCGGTCGGCGCACCGGGTTCGCGGGCGATCAGTGCCGCGTCGCGCCAGATCGGCTCGCCGTCGGCGCGCCAGTACAGCGCAAAAGCCCAGCGCGGCAGGCTTTCGCCCGGATACCACTTCCCCTGGCCGTAATGCAGCATGCCGCCGGGTGCGAAGCGTTCGCGAAGCTTGCGGATCATCACATCGGCGCGCTGGCGCTTGGTCGGGCCGACGGCGGCGATATTCCATTCCTCGCCGGTCTGGTCGTCGATCGAGACGAAGGTCGGCTCGCCGCCCATGGTCAGGCGCACGTCCTGGGCCTGGAGATCGGCCTCGACCTGCTCGCCCAGCGCGTCCAACCGCTGCCAGGATTCGTCGGAGAAGGGCAGGGTGATGCGCGGCACCTCATGCACCCGCGCCACGCTCATCGAGAAGTCGAAGCTGGTCTCGGCATAGCTCGCGACGCCCGATACCGGCGCGGCGGAGCGGTAATGCGGCGTCGCGGCCAGCGGCAGGTGCCCCTCGCCTGTGAGCAGGCCCGAGGTCGGGTCGAGGCCGATCCAGCCGGCGCCGGGGATATAGACCTCGCACCAGGCGTGGAGATCGGTGAAGTCCTTGTCGGTGCCGCGCGGACCCTCCAGCGGGTCGATATCGGCCTTCATCTGGATCAGGTAGCCCGAGACGAACCGCGCGGCGAAGCCGAGATGGCGCATGATCTGGACCAGCAGCCAGCTCGTGTCGCGACAGGAGCCGGACTTGATGTCGAGCGTATGCTCGGGCTCCTGGACGCCCGCCTCCATGCGGATGCCATAGGCGATGCCTTGCGCCAGCCGGGCGTTGAGATCGACGATGAAGTTGACGGTGTTGACCGGCTCGCGCGGGATCGTCGCGAGATAGGCCTGCAGCAGCGGTCCCGCTGGCTCGGTGACGAGGTAGGGAGCCAGCTCCGCTCTGAGTTCGTCTGGGTAGGCAAAGGGGAACGTCTCGGCGTCGGACTCGACGAAGAAGTCGAACGGATTGATGATCGATAGCTCGGTGACGAGATCGACCTCGATCCGGAATTCATGCACCGGTTCGGGAAAGACGAAGCGTGCCAGCCAGTTGCCGCTCGGGTCCTGCTGCCAGTTCACGAAATGCTCGGCGGGCGAGACCTTTAGAGAATAGCTGTTGATCGCGGCGCGGCAATGCGGCGCCGGCCGCAGGCGGATGATCTGGGGCCCCAGCGTAACCGGCCGATCGTAGCGGTAATGGGTGACGTGGTTCAGCGCCGCGATAATGGCCAAGGGCTACGTCCCTGCTTTGGTCGTCGCGAGGCGGAACGCCAGGCTGACCCACGTTAGCGATGCGCATGAAGCCCGCAAGGCCGCATCGTGCGTAAGCTCGCGCCGCCAAAACGGACGGTTGCATATTAACTGTGCAGAATTTCCCTGACTGGTGCTTTCGGCTAATCGCCCGCGCGCTGGACATCGCGTACGGACTGGACGCACATTGCGCCCAAGGCCGTCATCCCGGCCGTAGACATAAACAATGGGGAATTCCATGCGTCACGTTGCAAAGTTGATGGCTGCATCCGCCTTTACGGCGTTGATGGCCACGACTGCCTATGCCCAGACCCCGAAGGATACGGTGGTGATGGCCAAGCAGATCGACGACATCATTACGCTCGATCCGGCCGAGTCCTTCGAATTCTCCGGTGCCGAAGTCGTAGCCAACGTCTACGACAAGCTGATCGGCATCGACATCAACAAGAACAACGCTCTGGTGCCGGAGCTCGCCGAGAGCTGGACCGTCAGCGCCGACAGCCTGACCTACACCTTCAAGCTGCGCCCCGGCGTGAAATTCCATTCCGGCAATCCCGTCACCGCTGCCGACGTGGTCTATTCCTTCCAGCGCGCCGTGACGCTGAACAAGTCGCCGGGCTTCATCATCACCCAGTTCGGCATCAACAAGGATACCGTCCTCGACAAGGTGAAGGCGGTTGACGACCACACCGTGGTCATCACGGTCTCGAAGCCCTATGCGCCGACGTTCTTCTACAATTGCCTGACATCGGGCGTCGGCTCGGTGGTCGATTCCAAGCTGGTCAAGGCCAATGTGAAGGACGGCGACTGGGGCAATGGCTGGCTGAAGCTCAACTCGGCCGGCTCCGGCTCCTACAAGGTCCGTGCCTATCGTCCCAACGAGCAATACGCGCTCGATGCCAATGAGAGCTGGTTCAAGGGCGCCCCGAAGACGAAGCGAGTCATCGTCCGCCACGTCGCCGAGCCCGCCTCGCAGCGCCTGCTGCTCGAGAAGGGCGATATCGACATCGCGCGCAACCTCTCCAAGGACCAGCTCGCCGCGATCAAGTCGAACAAGGACGTCCAGACCGTCCAGGGCGACAAGGGCTATATCCTCTATCTCGGCCTGAACCAGAAGAACCCGAACTTCGCCAAGCCTGAAGTTCGCGAGGCGCTGAAATACCTGGTCGACTACGACTCGATCGAGCGCAACATCGTCGAGGGTACCTTCAAGGCGCATGAATCCTTCCTGCCCAAGGGCTTCCTGGGCGCGATCGACGACAAGCCCTACAAGTACGATCCCGCAAAGGCCAAGGAACTGCTCGCCAAGGCCGGCCTGCCCAACGGCTTCAGCGTCACCATGGACGTCCGCTCGGTCAGCCCGATCACCGACATCGCGCAGGCCATCCAGTCGAGCTGGGGCCAAGCCGGCATCAAGCTTGAGCTCATCCCGGGCGACGGCAAGCAGACGCTGACCAAGTACCGCGCCCGTACCCACGACATCTATATCGGCCAGTGGGGCCCGGACTATCTCGATCCGCACACCAATGCCGAGACCTTCGCCATCAACGAAGACAATGGCGACGATGCGAAGTCGAAGACGCTGGCCTGGCGCAATGCCTGGGACATCCCGGCGATGACCAAGGCCACGCAGGCCGCGGTCCTGGAGTTCGACGCCGCCAAGCGCGCCGATACCTACGGCGTGCTCCAGCGCGAACACCAGAAGGTCTCGCCCTTCGTCATCATGTTCCAGCAGGTCGAGGTTTCTGCCGAGCGCAAGAACGTCGCTGGCTGGGCCATCGGGCCGACCTCGGACACCAATCTCTACGCTCCGATCGTGAAGAACTGATCCTCCGGGACTTAAGACCCGCCGCGGCCTCGAGGGCCGCGGCGGGCTTTTTGCTTTGGGGGACCAGCCGCGTGCCCCGCTGCATCACGATCACTTCGTAAAAGGCCACCATGAATTCGCGCCATAACAAGAAACGGACCCGTTCATGACGAACGTGACGCAGACGCCGGTGAGCCGGCGTTCGTTCGGCGAGACTGCGCAGCGCTGGAGCCGCATTCTCGGGCGCGAGGTCAGCACCATCGTCATCACCTTCTTCGGCCTGCTGCTGATCACCTTCCTGATCGCGCGCGTGATCCCGATCGATCCGGTCCTTGCCGTCGTCGGCGACAATGCTCGGCCTGACGTCTATGACGCCGCCCGCGTGGCGCTCGGGCTCGACAAGCCGCTCTGGCAGCAATTCGCGATCTATGTCGGCAAGGTCTTCACCGGCGATCTCGGCCGCTCCGTGCTGACCTCGAACACCGTGGTCGACGATATCAAGCGCGTCTTCCCGGCGACGCTGGAACTCGCGACGCTCGGCACGCTGATCGGCTGCACGCTGGGCATTCCGCTCGGCGTCGTCGCCGCCGTCTATCAGGGCCGCTGGCCCGACCAGATCGCCCGTGTCATCGGGCTGTTCGGCTACTCCATCCCGATCTTCTGGATCGGCCTGATGGCGCTGCTCCTGTTCTACGCCAAGCTCGGCTGGGTCGCGGGGCCCGGTCGCGTCGGCATCGCGTATCAGGATTTCGTCACGCCGATCACCGGTATCGTGGTCATCGACGCGATGCTGGAAGGCGAATGGGAGGCCGCGGGCGATGCCTTCTCGCACCTGATCCTGCCGTCTTCTGTGCTCGCGCTCTTCAGCCTCGCCTATATCAGCCGCATGGCACGCAGCTTCATGATCACCGAGCTGCAGCAGCAATACGTCATCGCAGCCCGCGTGAAGGGCATGTCGGAGTTCCGCGTGATCTGGCGCCACGCGTTGCGCAACGCCTTCGTGCCGCTGATCACCGTGATCGCGCTGTCGTACGCCCATCTGCTCGAGGGCTCGGTCCTGACCGAGACGATTTTTGCCTGGCCGGGGTTGGGTCGCTACATCACCAATTCGCTGCTCAATGCCGACATGAACGCCGTGCTCGGAGGCACGCTGGTGATCGGCGCGGTCTTCATCGGCGTCAACCTGCTGTCCGACATTCTCGGCCGGCTCGTCGACCCCAGGACGCGGTGAGGCCATCATGACCACCTGGACCGACTACCTCACCACGGATTCCCCGACCTCGCGCCGCCAGGCGCGGCTCGGCCAGCTCTACCGGCAGTGGCTCGCGTTCCGGCGCAACAAGCTGGCGATGCTCGGGCTCGGCATCGTCATCGCGCTGCTGCTGGTCGCTGCCTTCGCACCTCTGATCGCGACCGCCGACCCGCTGGCGCAGACCCTCGACAAGCGCCTGCTTCCGCCGTCGATGGTCAACTTCTTCGGCACGGATTCGCTCGGGCGCGACATCTTCAGCCGCATCGTCTACGGCACCCGCGTGACGCTGGTCATCGTGATCCTGGTCGTGGTCACGGTTGGCCCGGTCGGCCTGCTGATCGGCGCAGCGTCCGGCTATCTTGGCGGCTGGGTCGACCGGCTGCTGATGCGTGTCACCGACGTCTTCCTTGCCTTCCCGCGCCTCGTCCTGGCGCTGGCCTTCGTCGCAGCGCTCGGGCCAGGACTGGAGAACGCGGTCATCGCCATCGCGATCACCGCCTGGCCGCCTTACGCCCGCGTCGCGCGCGCCGAGACGCTGATCATCCGGCAGCAGGACTACATCGCCGCGGTGCGCCTGCAGGGCGCCTCGCAATGGCGCATCGTCTGGAAGCATGTCGTGCCGCTCTGCCTTCCGTCGCTGATCGTGCGCACCACGCTCGACATGGCCGGCATCATCCTGACCGCCGCCGGCCTTGGCTTCCTTGGCCTGGGCGCACAGCCGCCGATTCCCGAATGGGGCGCGATGATCTCGGCCGGGCGCGAGCAGATCTTCGACCAGTGGTGGGTTGCAACCTTCCCCGGCGTCGCGATCTGCGTGGTTGCACTGGGCTTCAATCTGCTCGGCGACGGGCTGCGCGACGTCATGGATCAGAGGTAAACCGATGCGCGCCATGACAACCCCGACGGAGCAGCCTCTGCTCGAACTCGACAACCTCCGGGTCAATTTCCATACGCCAACCGGGATCGTCCGCGCGGTGCGCGGACTTTCCTTCACACTTGGCCGCGAGCGGCTCGGCATCGTCGGCGAGTCCGGCTCCGGCAAGTCGATGACAGGCCGCGCCATCCTCGACCTGATCCCGCATCCCGGCGAAGTGCTGGCCGATCGGCTGGTCTATCGCGGCCAGGACATGCTGACGATGGACAAGCGGTCGCGCCGAAAGCTGCGCGGCCGCCATATCTCGATGGTGATGCAGGATCCGAAATTCTCGCTCAATCCGGTCCAGACCGTCGGCGAGCAGATCGCGGAGGCCTATCGAGTCCATCACAAGGCGAGCGCCCGCGAGGCCAAGCAGCGCAGCCTCGACATGCTGGAACAGGTGCAGATCCGCGAGCCCGGCCGCGTCTACGAGCTCTATCCCCACGAGGTCTCGGGCGGCATGGGCCAGCGCGTGATGATCGCGATGATGCTGATCGCCGAACCCGATATCCTGATCGCCGACGAGCCGACATCGGCGCTCGACGTCACCGTACAGCTTCAGGTTTTGAAGATCCTCGACGATCTCGTCACCAGCCGGGGCATGGGGCTGATCTTCATCAGCCACGACCTGCATCTGGTGCAGTCCTTCTGCGACCGGGTCATCGTGATGTATGGCGGCAAGGCGATGGAGACGATGCCGGCGGCCGAACTCGCAGACGAGAGCGCCCGCGACCGCCGCCATCCCTACACGTTGGGCCTGCTCGGCTGCCTGCCCGATCTCGACCATCCCAAGGACAAGCTCGCCACCCTAACCCGCGACCCCGCGTGGCTGGGATGATGGTTTTGCGATTGAGCCACGACCGTCATTGCGAGCGTAGCGAAGCAATCCAACTTCGTAGCGCCCGGGACGTCCTCGATTGCTTCGCTGCGCTCGCAATGACGGGCCGAAAGGCGTTCCCATGACCACCGAACCTGCCATCGTCCTCGACAAGCTGAACGTCTCCTTCGGCGACTCGCATGTGGCGAAAGACCTCTCCTTCTCGGTCCAACCGGGCGAGAGCTACGGCATCGTGGGCGAATCCGGGTCGGGCAAGTCAACCGTGCTGCGCGTGCTCGCCGGGCTGAACCGCGACTGGAGCGGCAATGTCGCGATTCTCGGGCAGAGCCAGCCAAAGGTCCGGAACAAGGCCTTCCACCGCGCGGTCCAGATGGTTTTTCAGGACCCCTACGGCTCGCTCCACCCCAAGAAGACCGTCGACGACGCGCTTGCCGAACCGCTGACGATCCACGGCATCCGCGATGCCGAGGCCCGCATCGGTCGCGCGATGGCCGATGTCGGCCTGCCGCCATCCTTCCGCTTCCGCTATCCGCACCAGCTCTCGGGCGGCCAGCGCCAGCGCGTCGCGATTGCGCGCGCGCTCGTGCTCGAGCCGACAATCCTGCTGCTCGACGAGCCGACATCTGCGCTCGACGTCTCGATCCAGGCCGAGGTGCTGAACCTGCTCCAGGCGTTGCGGCATGAGCGCAAGCTCACCTACATCCTGGTCAGCCACGATCTCGCGGTGGTGGCGCATATGTGCGAGCGCCTGCTGGTGATGCAGTTCGGCCGCGGCGTCGAGGAGATGACGGCGGGGACGCTGGCGTCGCGTTCGCCGCAGACGGCCTATGCCCAGCAATTGCTGACCGCCAGCGAGGGCTTCAAGCGCAAGGTTGCCTGATGGGGCAGGGCTGCCCTGCACGCTTTCATCTTGGAGCGCCACTAAAACCGTCTCATTGTTGGCGCTAATATCAGGCTCGGCAGGTTTCAGGCTTGCCTGAAGCCCTGAGGCCGCTGAGGAGTCTAGAGATCCCATGGATGCCACCGCCGATCATGTGCTGAGGCCGGAAACGACGCCTGAGCGCACCCCAGTGCCGCCTTTTGACCTCGTCATTTTCGGTGCCGGTGGCGACCTCGCCTTGCGGAAGCTGTTTCCCGCGCTGGCACAGCGCAGCCGCGACGGCGTGCTGCCCGATGAGAGCCGCGTCATCGCCATCGTCCGCAAGGAAGAGGATGTCGAAGGCCTTCCCAAGCAGGTCGCCAAGCGGCTGGCTGAGGAGGGGCTGGGTCCCGATCAGGTCGCGGCGTTCCTGCACCGCCTGACCATGGTGATGCTCGACGCGGTCAAGCCCGAGACTTTCAAGGCGCTGAAGAAGGCGCTGGGCGAGACCGACCGGGTGCGTTCGTTCTATCTGTCGACGCCCCCCGAGCTGTTCATCCCGATCTGCCAGAATCTGGCCAAGGCCGATATCCTCACGCCGACCTCGCGCGTCATCCTCGAGAAGCCGCTGGGTCATAATCTCGCCTCGGCCCGCGAAATCAACGACGCCGTGGCGGCGATCCTGCCCGAAAGCCGGACCTACCGGATCGATCACTATCTCGGCAAGGAGACGGTCCAGAACCTCCTGGTGCTGCGCTTCGCCAACACGCTGTTCGAGCGCACCTGGTCGAGCCGCGACATCGACAATGTCCAGATCACGGTCGCCGAGACCGTCGGGCTGGAAAGCCGGGCCGGCTATTACGACAAGGCCGGTCACATGCGCGACATGGTCCAGAACCATCTCATGCAGCTGCTGACCCTCTTTGCCATCGAGCCGCCCAACATGCTCGAGGCTGGCGCGGTCCGCGATGAGAAGATCAAGGTGCTCAAGGCACTGCGGCCTATCGTCGGCCCTGATGTCCAGCGCTACACCGTGCGCGGCCAGTACGGCCCCGGCCAGATGGATGGCCAGCGCGTGCGCGGCTACACCGACGAACTAGGCCACGCCAGCAACACCGAGACCTTCGTCGCCATCCGCTGCGAGCTCGACAACTGGCGCTGGGCCGGCGTTCCGATCTTTCTGCGGACCGGCAAGCGCATGGCGCAGCGCTATTCCGAGATCGCCGTGACCTTCAAGCCCGTGCCGCACTCGATCTTCGGCAATGGCAGCGGTGACCGGCTCGATGCCAATCGGCTGGTGATCCGCCTGCAGCCCAATGACGGCGTCCAGCTCCAGCTGATGATGAAGGTCCCGGGCTCCGGCAAGCTGAAGATCGTGCCGCGCCAGCTCGATTTGCGCTATTCCACGGCCTTCGACGAGCGCACGCCAGACGCCTATGAGCGGCTGCTCACGGATGTCATTCGCGGCGACCAGACCCTGTTCATGCATCGCGACGAGGTCGAGCAGGCCTGGGCCTGGGTCGACCCGATCATCGCCGGCTGGCAGGATTATTCGCCGCATCCGCATCGCTATGCGGCCGGCTCCTGGGGGCCGTCGCAGGCGATCGGCCTGATCGAGCGCGAGGGGCGCTCCTGGGCCGATCCGGAGGATTTCGGATGAGCGCCATGGCCGGACCCGTCGCATGGCATCGCTTCGAGACACTGGCCGACGCCTCCGAGGCGCTGGCGGAGGCTGTCTCGGTCAGGTTGCAGGCCGTCCTCGCTGAACGCGGTACGGCCCTGCTGGCGGTGCCGGGCGGCACCACACCGGCAAAATTCCTGGCGGCGCTGGGTTCGCACAAGCTCGACTGGGACAAGGTCACGCTGCTGCCGACCGACGAGCGCTTCGTCGCCACCAACGATCCCGCTTCGAACGAGCGCATGATGCGCGCAAGCTTCGTGCCCCTGCGCGAGGGTAGGGCGCGCTTCCTGTCCTTCCACGGTCGCGGTGACACCCTCGATGCGGCGGCCGCCGCCATCGCGTCTGAGCTCGCCGCGCTGCCGCCGATCGATCTGCTGGTCAGCGGCATGGGCGCGGATGGCCATGTCGCATCGCTGTTTCCCGGCGAGCGCGCCGCGACCATGACAGATCACGGCCTCCACGCGTTGGCTGCTCACCCCGAAGGGCTCCCGGCGCGCATCTCGCTGTCGCCGGCGCGGCTGCTCAGTGCCGGCTGGGCCGCGCTGCTCGTCGCCGGAGCCGACAAAGCGCAGACCCTCACCACGGCGCAGGCCTTGCCGGGCGCCTATCCAGTCGGCCTCATGCTGGGACGCGCCCAGGGGCTCGACGTCTATTGGGCGAAGGCTTAAGCCGGCCGCAGCCAATCAGGAGAAGCTACATGTCCGATCAACCCGAGATCGCGCGGCTTGCCGCATGCGGCGTCGTGCCCGTGGTTGTCATCGATGATGCCCATCTCGCCGAACCGCTGGCGCATGCGTTGCTGGCCGGCGGCATCGACGTGATCGAGGTCACGCTGCGCCGCCCCGCCGCAATGAACGCGCTCGAGACGATCGCACGCGAGGTCCCCGAGATCCTCACGGTGGCCGGAACGGTGGTGACGCCGGCACAGGTCGCCGATGTCCAGCAGGCCGGCGCGCAGGCCGTCGTCAGCCCTGGCTTCAGCGAGGCGGTCGACGATGCCATGCGCGCCGCCGGCCTGCCATGGCTGCCGGGCGTTGCCACGGCGTCGGACTGCATGCGCGCGGTCGCGGCCGGGCGGCTGGTCTGCAAGTTCTTCCCGGCCGAGCAGGCCGGCGGGACCTCGGCCCTGAAGGCGCTGTCGGGACCGTTCCCGCAGATGAAGTTCTGCCCCACCGGCGGCGTCGGGCTCAACAATCTCGCCGATTACCTCGCGCTGAAGCAGGTCATCTGCGTCGGCGGCTCCTGGCTCGTTCCAGCCGATGCGATCGCCGAGCGCGACTGGGCGAGAGTCACCAGGCTGGCCAAGGAAGCGCGCGAGCGCGTGGCGGGCCTGCGAGGCTGAACACCGCTGTCCCACACGCGCCGCAGTTCGAAAGCGGCGTGTGTGGGATGAGCCGTGTCACGCGGCGAGCTTGCGCTCCACCATCGCGGCGATCGCCAGCGAACTGGTGAGCCCCGGGCTCTCGATCCCCAGCAGGTTCACGAGATCAGGCACGCCATGCGTCTCCGGCCCGTCGATGCGGAAGTCGGGCATCGGCTCGGTGGGGCCGTGCAGCTTGGGCCTGATGCCGGCATAGTCGGCCACTAGCGCCCCGTCCTGGAGGCCCGGCCAATAGGTCCGGATCGCGGCATAGAATTTATCCGCTCGCGCGGGATCGACCACCAGGTCCTGGTCGTGCTCGACCCATTGGACGTCGGGCCCGAATTTCACGCGCCCACCCATGTCGATGGTCGCGTGGATGCCTAGGCCCGCCGCTTCCGGTATCGGATAGACCAGATGGGAGAAGGGCTGCTTCCCGAGCAGTGCGAAATAATTGCCCTTGGCGAAACTCTGCACCGGCACATGCTCGGCCGGGAAGCCGGCGAGCCTGCCCAGCAGACGCGGCGCGCCATGACCGGCAGAATTGACGATGGTTCGCACCGAATAGGTTGCGGGGTCCTCGCCGCCGAAATCGACGCTGAATCCTTTCCCTTCGCGGCGCCAGCCGGTGATCGGCGTGTTGAGCGCAAGGGATCCGCCCGCCGCCTCGCATTCGCCGAGCAGCGACAGCATCAGGGCATGGCTGTCGACGACGCCGGTCTCCGGGGAGAGGAGGGCGATCTCGCAGGTGACTTCCGGTTCGAGCGCACGCGCCTCGCGCGCGTCGAGATAGCGTAGCGAATCGACACCCGATGCCTTCGCCCGCGCGGCGATGGTCTCCAGCGCGGGCTTCTGGGCGTCTGAAGTCGCGACGATGAGCTTGCCGCAGGCCTTGTGAGGCAGGCCGCGCTCGGCGAGATAGGCATAGAGCAGCTTGCGCCCCTCGACGCAGACCTTCGCTTTCAGCGAGCCCGGCGGATAATAGATCCCGGCATGGATGACCTCGCTGTTGCGGGCAGAGGTCTGGGTCCCGATGCCGTCGGCCGCTTCGGCGATCACGACCTCGCGTCCAGCCAGCGCCAGAGCGCGGCCAGTCGCGAGGCCGACGACGCCGGCCCCGATCACAAGGCAGTCGATGTCGCTCATCTGTCCGCTCAGGCTCAGGCGGCCTGCTGCGGCATCGACGTCTCGATCAGGCTTGCCCAATAGGTCACGCCGACAGGGATCGCCTTATCGTTGAACTCATAGGCGGGATGATGGAGGCCGGCCGAGTCGCCGTTGCCGATATTGATGAAGGCGCCGGGGCGCTCCTCGAGCATATAGGAGAAGTCCTCCGAGCCCATGGTCGGCGGGATGTCGGCGGTGATCGAGCCCGCGCCGAACACGCGCTCGGCGAGCCCTGTCACGAAATCGGTCTGCGTGGCGTGGTTGAACGTGACCGGATAGCCGCGATGGTATTCGAGATCGTACTTCATGCCATAGGCATTCATTAGGCCGGCGGTGATCTCGGTGATGCGCTTCTCGGCGAGGTCACGCGTCGCAGGCGTCAGCGTACGGATCGAACCCTTGATCTCGACCGTCTGCGGAATCACGTTGAAGGCCTCGCCGGCATTGAAGGCCGTCACCGAGACGACGATCGATTCCAGCGGGTTGACGTTGCGCGAGGCGACGGTCTGCAGCGCCGTCACGAGCTGGCAGGCAGCGACGATGGGGTCGTTGACGTTGTGGGGCGCAGCCGCATGGCCGCCTTTGCCTTCGATCTTGATGTGCAGGCGATCGGCTGCGGCCATCGCCGGACCCTTGGTGATCTCGAAGCGGCCGAGCTCGAGGCCCGGACGGTTGTGCATGCCGTAGACCTCCTGGATGCCGAAGCGGGTGATCATCCCGTCATCGATCATCGCCTTGGCGCCGGCGCCGCCTTCTTCCGCGGGCTGGAAGATCAGCACGGCGGTGCCGTCGAAATCGCGGGTCTCGGCCAGATACTTCGCCGCGCCGAGCAGCATAGCGGTGTGGCCGTCATGGCCGCACGCATGCATCTTGCCGGGAACCGTCGAGCGGTGCGGAAGATTGGTCTCCTCGTGGATCGGCAGCGCATCCATGTCGGCGCGCATGGCGATGACGCGGCCGGACGCCTGGGTCTTGCCCTTGATCACGCCGACGACGCCGGTCTGGCCAACGCCGGTGACGACCTCGTCCACGCCCCAGGCCTTGAGCTTCTCGGCGACGACACCCGCCGTCCGGTGCACGTCGTATTGCAGCTCGGGATGGGCGTGGAGGTCGCGGCGGATCGCAGTGATCTCGGGGGCAAGCGCGGCAATCAGTTCGGATTTGGGCATCGGATCCTCGATGGACGGAAGACGGCAGACTCCGCAGGAAACGGGTTGCCATGCCATGAAGCTAGCGCGGGAAGCCTGCCGCTGTCCAAGCCGTTTGCGTCATGAGGGGTGGGAGGTGGCGTCATGGTGAAGGGCGGCGGCCGGTACCCGGCCCACCGCCCTCGTTGCCGGCCGACTGTGACCTGCCTCGCGGCCGAGGTCAGACCCCATCGGCGCCTGGCACGCCGACAATGCGCAGGCCCTGGCCCATTCCGACCGTCAGATAATGTGCAAGAGGCCCCATGCCGCCGACTTCGACGCCCGGATTGACCTCGTCATAGGCGCTCGTGTCGAACCAGCGCGAGGGGTCGCGGTCTTCGCGCCAGCCAAAGGCCTGGTAGTGCTGGTATCCGGTGCTGAGCAGACCGCGCCCGATGGCGGCGGCGACGTCGGTATGCTGGGCGAGATACCAATCCTCGTCGAAGAGGACGTTGGGATCGCGTCCCTCGCGGGCTCCGAAAACGGCGTAATGCGCTGCCGCGGTGAAGCCTGGAATGGTCTCGACGGCAGCCGCCACATCCGGGTTGTTGGCCAGATAATGCTTCGCGTCGAACAGGTCGGCGCCCAGGGAGGCGGGCTTGTCGAGGAGCACGACCTGGTCGGAAAACCGCAGGAGTTCCATGCCGCGCAACGTGTCGCTGCCATGGCTTTCGCTGGCGACCGAGACCGAGCCGTCGGCATTGCGCGTGATCGATGCTGCCGCTGCAGCGATGGCGTAATGCGCGACATCGGTGCCCGCGCCGCCGACGAGCAGGTCGTCGCCTGCGCCACCCACCAGTACATCGTCGCCGTCCTGGCCATAGATTGCATCGTTGGCAGCCGTGCCAAACAAGGTCTCGTGGCCGCCCGCTCCCTGCACGACGGAGAGTTTCGAGACCTGGACGTAGTCGACCTCGTAGAGAAATGACTGGTTTTCGAGCGAGCTTTCTGCGGGTTTGAATATTGATTCGAATGCGTCGCCCCATTCGTCATTTGGCGCCCAGATGTTCAAATGGACAGCCATCGCCATAGTGGGCACGACATTGTGCTCGACTCTCACTTCCTTGCCATCGACCAGCCAACGCACGGAATCAGGCAGCCATTCGATCCGGTATGTGTGCCAGTCTCTGATGGTGCCGGAGAGGCCATGGTACTGGGAGTGTCCGCCGCCGAGAGGTTCATTGGCGTAAACGTTCGTCTGGATCTCGTTGGGGTGCTTGGTCACTGCCTCGAAGTCGATCTCGTCATGACCGCTGTTCGTTCCGGCGTAGGTGAACAGCCCCGCGACGAGGCCGCGCTGCTCGGTCTGGAAACGGCCTGAAAATTCGAACGCAAGTCCGGAGGATACGGCGAATTTCTGGTGTGTGATGGCCTCCGAGCCGCTGAACGCATTGCCATCCAGGAAGGTGTCCAGCACGAGCTGCAACGCGCCATTTTGTGCTTTAGGCAATTCCTGTTTTTGCTGCGTCCGGCCGATATAGGACGGGTTATCGTTTAGCTGCCAGTGGTTGATATCCCAGATACCGGCGTTGATGGGGCCGTTGGTGGAGAAGTCCTCTCTCAGAAGAATTGCGGTTTCCGCCAGAGCGCCTGCCATCGGGTAATCTCCCCCAGAAAATATCGACGTGGTTTCAAAAATATTCGAGATGGTCGTCGGACGAATATCGATGTCGCTCTTCGCGCATTCACCGCCTTGACGGTCCAGGGCGGCACGCGAATTGATCAGGCATCAGGCGGGCGGCATCGCCGATTCCACGACGCGGCCGGAGGCAATCTCGTCGGCTTGGCGCTCCCCCTCTCGGCCTGCGGCCCGAGGAGCCCATGCTCATCTCGCTGAGTTAGAACGAGTATTCGAGACGAACGCCATGACCGCCCGTCCCGATCGGTTGACCATGCGTCCAGGAAATGGGGTTTTCTGTGCCGCGGGTAGCGGTGTCGCCGGTTTCAGCCGCGAGGGCCGCAATCGTGCATCCGCCGAGGTCGTCGGCGTCCTCTGGCGAGGCCTACTGCTTTTTGGTCAGGTAGAGCGGTACGGACAGAACGATCTGGATCGAGGTACCGGTCTTGCCGGTACTGGCGCGTGAGAGCGAACCGGCCAACGCAACGCCGAAAAGCTTGTTGTCGGCGCTGTCGTATTTCTCGAGTTCCAGCCGTGCAAGGACCTGCCGAACAGGTGTTGCGCGGATGATCGAGCCGATATTGGCGCCGCCGAAGGTCGCGTAGCCGGCCTTGCCCGTGAGCTTCCAGCCATTGTCCCATTGCCGGTAGGCGCCGACATAGCCGCCATAGACGGGTTCGACGCTGCCAGGCCCCGAATTCACGGCGACGTAGGTCAACGCGAGACCGGCCAGCAAGCCGCGTGTCCGGTCTTCGTCGAAGGCATAGTCGGCATCGAGCCCGCCCGACCAGGTAGTCGTGAGCGGCGAGCCCGGTGCGACGTGGAGCGGACGCGAGACCGAGCCGGAGACAGAGAGTTCAGGTATGAAGCCTGCCTGTTCGGTGAACGTATAGTCGAGGCCCGCGTTGAAATTGCCGAGAGTCAGCCGTGTCCAGGGGCTCGAAATCGCCTTCGAGCTGCCGAAGTCGATGCCGGCATACAGGCTCAGCGCGTCGGTAACGTCGATGGTCAGCGGCGCATCGATCGACAGGCTGTTGCTGGAGCCGCCGGTGATCGAGAAGAAGCCGCGACGCCCGATGACGAAGCTGTTCCCCGGCGCCCGCATCAGCGTGGTCGACAGGTCGATATAAACGCTCGGGGTCGTCGAGGTTGCGTCCGCGTCGCTCGCGCCGTCCTCGTCGGACGAGGCATCGTCATCGGCGGCCGCCGCCTTGCCGAGCCGCCGCTCGGCGCCGAGGCTGGCCGAGGCCGGGAGCGCAAGGGCCAGGGCCAGCGCCGCCAGGAAGGCGCGCGACAAGCGTCCCGCAGGCTCCGGCCGCCGCTCGCTCCCCCCGCTCATGGCCGTGACACTGCTCCTGCCGCTTGCCGCAGCCTACACCAGTCTGCGGACGGGCTCCTGCGCTTTATACGCCGTACTCTGTGCGCCAGGCCGCGATATCCTCGAGCGCGACGTTCGACCCGCAGAGCACGAGCCCGACACGTTCGCCGGGCTTGAACAAGTGAGTGTTTGCTACTGCCGCGGCGACGACGGCGCCAGCCGCAGGCTCCAGCAGGACGCGGCCGTTTTGCAGGACCCAGGTGATTTCGCGCACCGCCTCGGCATCGGGCACCACGATGATGTCCTCCAGGAACTGTCGGGCGGCGGCCATCGTCCGCTCGGTAGCAAAGGGGGCGCCCAGCGCGCGGGCGATCGAGGTCGGGCGGATCGCAACCGGATGCCCGGCTTCCAGCGCCTGGGTCATAGTGGTTGCGCCTTCCGTCTCGACGCCATGGATGCGCACGGCGGGATCGAGGCCCTTCAGCGCGGCGCCGACGCCGGCGGCAAAGCCACCGCCGCCGATCGAGATGAAGACATGGTCGAGCCGGCCGCTGGCGTCATTGGCGAGTTCGAGGCCGAGCGAGCCATGCCCGGCAATGATCGCGGGGTCGTCATAGGAATGGACGTTGGTCATGCCCTTGGCAGCGTAGGCATCGGCCTTGGCGAAGGCCTCGATCGAATCCTCGCAGAGCTCGACCTCGCCGCCCATCTGCTTGGTCATGGCGATATTGAACGGCGCGACGTTCTTGGGCATCAGCACCAGGGCCCGGGCGCCCATGGCGCTCGCGACCATGGCGATGGCGATGGCATGGTTGCCGCCCGAGACGGTGACGATGCCATTCTTCAGTTCCGTCTCGCTCAGCGACATCAGCTTGTTGAAGCAGCCGCGCACCTTGAACGAGCCCGCCAGCTGCAGGCTTTCGACCTTGACCACGGTCTCGACTCCGAGCCGGGCCGACAGGCCGGCACTGTGGAATGTCGGGGTCCGCCTGATCCTGCCGGCGATGCGGGTCGCTGCAGCCTGGATATCGGCAAGGGTGACGTCGAAGTTCATGACAAGGCGCGCCTTCTGTTGAGCAAGGTCGTTATAGGGGGCTGTTTGCGCTGGGTCACCGCTTCGCGCGCAAGCCGGTCAAGCGCTGGGGAGAGTTGCGTTGCGGAGATTGACCACGCCCGCCAGGCGCTTAGCCTGTTGGAACGAAACCTGCCTGTCGGCGCATTTTGGAGACGACCCCGTGAGACTGACGCCGAGAGAGATGCTGACCAAGCTGGTTTCGTTCAATACGGAATCCCAGCGCAGCAATCTCGAGATCATCGAATTCTGCCGCGACTACCTCGCCAGCCATGGCGTCGAGAGCCTGATCGTTCCCGGACACGAGGCGGGCAAGGCCAACCTCTTCGCCACCATCGGCCCCAAGGGCGATGGCGGAGTCGTGCTGTCGGGCCATACCGACGTCGTCCCGGTGACGGGGCAGGACTGGACCTCCGATCCCTGGACGCTGACCGAGCGCGACGGCAAGCTCTATGGTCGCGGCTCCTGCGACATGAAGGGTTTCGACGCGATTGCGCTCGCGCTGGTGCCGGAGATGCTGGCCGCGCCGCTGAAGCAGCCGATCCATATCGCGCTGACCCATGACGAGGAGGTTGGCTGCGTCGGCGCGCGGATCCTGGCAAAGGCGCTGACGGCGGCCGGGGTGAAGCCTGCGGCGGTGATCGTCGGCGAGCCCTCGATGATGCAGGTCGTGACCGGCCATAAGGGCGCGATCCGGATGATCACGACGGTGCGCGGCCATGCCGTGCATTCGAGCCGCGTCGACATCGGCGTGCCTGCCGTGATGATCGCCGGCCAGCTGATCGCCTGGAGCGCCGAGATGATGGCGAAGAACAAGGCCAGCGCCGATCCGGCGAGCACGTTCGAGCCGCCCTACAGCACCTTGCATGTCGGCGTCGTGCAGGGCGGCACGGCCGTCAACATCACCGCCGAACACTGTCATTTCTACCACGAGGTCCGCATCGTTCCGGGCGACGAGACCGACTATGTCGCGCTCTACAAGGCGCGCATCGCGGAACTCGAAGCCGGGATGAAGGCGATCGCGCCGGAGACCGGCATCACGCTGCAGATCACCTCGGCGACGCCGGCGCTGGCGCCTGAGGTCGATGGCGCTGCGGAGGCATTGTCGCGTCGCCTGACCGGCGACAATGGCAATCACGTCGTCGCCTATGGCACCGAGGGCGGGCTGTTCCAGGGGGAGGGCTGGTCGACCGTGGTCTGCGGCCCCGGCAACATCGCCCAGGCGCACCAGCCCAACGAGTTCATCAGCATCGACCAGCTCGAGGCCGGCACGCAGTTCGTCCGCAAGCTGATCGCCGACCTCTCGCGCTGAACATAGAGCACGCCGCGAGCGAGGCCGTCGGACCGGGCGGCCTCAGCTCTTGGTAGTGGGAACGCCCGGCCGGTCGGTGCGCCGGCGGTTATGCGGCTCGGGCGCGTTCAACGGCGCGATGGGACGCTCGGTGCGATATTGCCCGCGTGCAATCGCCGAGAACATCAGCACGACGGCGGTCAGCGTCATCAGCCACCAGGGCTGCAGCGTTGCAAAGCCGAGCGCGCTCAGGGCGAAAGCGGTGACATAAGCCGCGACACCGCCGGCGGCGAGCGCACCCGGCATGTGCCCGGCTGCGCGGATCGCGAAATAGAGGCAGGCGGCGGCAGCCGTCGCGCCGACCAGCCCGAGCTCGTACCAGGTCTCGAACAGCAGGGTTGTGGGCGTCGTCTGAGGCAGCACGCCGGTCACGCGGCCGCGCAGCACGGTGTCGAGCCCGTGCCCGGTGACGAGCTGGACGGGCTCGCGGCTGACCACATCGGCCCAGACGCCGAGCGCAGAGACGAAATCGCTGGCGCTGTCGGGCAGGCGCGAGACCAGCGGCACCAGCAGGAACGGCAGCATCGGCGCAGCGAGCATCAGGATGGCGATGATCGCGGCGATGACGTGCGAGGCCTTCTTGCGGTTGGCGCTGACGGCACCGAAGGCGACGGCGCCGCAGATCATCGCGACCGCCTCGCCATCCTCGAAGCGGGTGAGTGCCAGCAGTCCCACGACCAGCGCCAGGCCCAGCGCGCTGAGGCCGCGGGCGCGCGACAGCAGCCATGCGAGCGCTGGCCAGGCCATGATCAGGATGACGCTGACGCCGCGCTCGACGCTGCCAACCTCGACATCGGAGCGACGCAAGGCGGTCAGCACGATCAGGGCCAAGGCAAACACGCCGGCCAGGCCAGTGCCGAGCGCGGCGAGATTGAGGTTCGAGGCTCGCATCCGTTCCGGCAGCGCCGAGACGCCGCAAAAACCCAGGGCGACCGCGAGCACGAGATTGGCGGCCTTTTCGGTGGCGGAGCCGGTATAGGGGCTCCAGATCAGCGAGAGCAGGGCCCAGGCGGCAAGGCCCAGCAGGATCAGCCCGGGGCGGCTGAACACGGCGCGCCGCAGCGTGCCCATGAAGCGGGCGGGTTCCTCGATCAGCGCGGAGATCACCAGCAGGATGATGCCGATCGGCGCTAGCACGACCGCGGCACGTCGCGAGACCAGCGAGGCCAGCGGCAGCGCCAGGGCAAGCGTCGCGAAGCCGATCCGTCGCAGCAGGATGGCAGCGTCGGCAGCGGGATCGAGAGGGCCTTGGGTGACGCGGCGGATCATGCAAACCAAACCAGCAGAAGGCGTCGCCCGGACGAAGCTCCGGAGATCAACCCCTGCCTTATTCTTAGCGCGGGTGCCGCCATACGACTGTAGGTGCGGCGCAACACTGCGTCGGCATCTCGTCACGGCATATGCCCGATGGTTAACGAGGTCGCGCATGCTGGCGGGGCGCGTCTTTCCATGGGATGACGCATCGTCCAAGCGAGTGGAGAGCGATGCCTGTCCCGTTTCATCCCCCGACACTTGGCCTGTTGCTCGCCGGCGGCCTCGCCGCGCGGATGGGCGGAGGCGACAAGCCGCTGCGGCAGATCGGAGGCCGCACCATCCTTGCTCACGCGATCGCGCGCCTCGGACCGCAATGCGAGGGCCTGCTGATCAATGCCAATGGGGATCCTGCCCGCTTTGCCGACTACGGCCTGCCGGTGGCGGTCGACAGTGTTCCGGGCTTTGCCGGCCCGCTCGCCGGAATCCTGGCGGGGCTCGACTGGATGGCGCTGCACCGCCCGGAGCTGGGCTGGCTCGCCAGTGTCGCTGCCGACACGCCCTTCATCCCGCTCGATCTCGTCGCACGCCTGCACCGGGCACGCCAACAGGCGGTCGTGCCGATCGCCTGCGCCGCTTCGGGTGGCCGAGAGCATCCCGTGATCGCGCTGTGGCCGGTCGCCCTGCGCGACGACCTGCGCCACGCTTTGGTCGCCGAGGATGAGCGAAAGGTCTCGCGCTGGGCCGCACGCCACGGTGTCGCGATCGCAAACTGGGCCGTCGAGCCCGTCGATCCCTTCTTCAACGCCAACGCGCCCCACGACCTCGCAGAGGCGGAGCGGTTTCTCGCACTCTTGGCCGGCGGCTAGTTCTCCAGCAGCGCCTTGAGCGCTGCGAGGTCGCGCGCGACCATGCCGGCGTCGCGCGCCATCTCGTCATCCGACATCTCGCGCTGGAACAGCGTGAACACGACCTCGCTGCCGCTGCCATTGGCGAGGACGCGCAAGGGGTTGTGCATCGCCGGCCCATTGTCCGGAATGACGGCATGGTCGAGCACGCCGTAGCGATTGGGCTCGCTGAACAGGATCCGCATCGGCCCCATCGGCGTTTGCGCGGCCCATGTCATGCCCTCGACATGGGTGAACCCGTGGCCGAGCCCTTCCGCCCATTTCGGGAAGTTCAGCGGCTCCGCCATGAAGGCATAAACCTCGTCAGCGGGGCGGTCGATCGCGATGCCTATATGGCGCACGGCATTCATTGGCATGGCGCAGCTCTCCGACGTCGAGAGAACAAATAAAGAACATAGTCGCCGGCATGTCAATCTGGCTCGCCATCAACAGCGCGCTACTTCGGAATTGGTTCGGGGAGCAGAGCTGACGTTCGCGGATCGGCCCAAATCCGCGTAGCGCGTGGCGCCGGACTCAACGGGTGCGGCAGGACCGTCTGCCCGTCAATCGTAAAGGTAATAGCGCTGCCAGAGGTTTTTCCCGATCTCGCTGCCGATCTGGTAGCTCAGGTCTTTGACGTCGAGATGGCGCGGGCCGGTCCGGCACTTGAATGCGAGACGAAACCATTTGCCGTTGCTGCGGAATGCAGCTCCATCCGCGGCAAGCTGGTCTCCCTTCAAGCCCGGAGTCTTGAATGTGTAGGCCACGACCTTGTCTACACGGAGCTGAGGGTTCTCGCGGTTGAGCTTTAGGGTGACCTCAGTGTCGCAGACCTCCTCAAGGCGCGTCTGCAGGTCTAGGCGCTCGAACTGCGGGCGCAGGCGGGCTTCATAGGCCAGAAGCTGTGTCTGCGTGAGCAGCAGGGAGGCGCATACGGAAACGGCGAGGACGGGAATTTTATCGAGGAGACGGGGCATAGACATGCCGCCGTTCAACGAAAATAGCCGTCCCTTGTCAACGTTTGCGAGCCCGGCCCGCTGTCCTAGCTACGGGGCCGCAACGGGGTCACCGCCAAGGGGCGGGACGCTTTCGCGAGCGAGCGGCCCAAACGCCTGATTACGCTAGGCCGGGCTGTGCCGCCTCATTCGATGACGATGCGAGGCGCCGCCCGGACGGCGCCGCCCGCCAGCCCCGCCTGGACCTGCCGGGCTATGGCCAGATAGGCCTTGGCATGGGCACTCTCCGGCGCGCTCGCGACGATCGGTCGGCCGCCATCCGAGGTCTCGCGGATCGGCATGGCGAGCGGGATTTCTCCAAGGAACGGCATCTTCAGCCGCTCGGCCTCGTGACGTGCACCGCCATGGGCAAAGATGTCGGAGCGGTGGCCGCATTCCGGGCAGATGAAATAGCTCATGTTCTCGATGATGCCGAGGATTGGCACCTCGACCTTGCGGAACATGGCGACGCCGCGCCGGGCGTCGATCAGCGCCAGGTCCTGCGGCGTCGAGACGATGACGACGCCGGCCAGCGGAGTCTGCTGGGCCATAGTCAGCTGCGCGTCGCCGGTGCCGGGCGGCATGTCGACGACGAGCACGTCGAGCTCGCCCCAGGCGACCTCGCGCAGCATCTGGGTGATCGCCGAGATCACCATCGGGCCGCGCCAGATCATCGGTGTTTCCTCGTCTATGAGGAAGCCGATCGACATGATCTTGAGGCCATAGGCCTCCATCGGCGCGAGGGTCCGGCCGGAAACGAGTTTCGGCTTGCCGGTGATCCCGAAGATCTTGGGCACCGAGGGGCCGTAGATGTCGGCGTCGAGCACCCCGACCTTGAGGCCGAGCGCCGCCAATGCCACGGCGAGGTTAGCTGTCGTGGTGGACTTACCGACGCCGCCCTTGCCGCTGGCCACGGCGATGATCTGCTTGACCCCGGGCACGCCGGCAGCCTTCGGCGGCGGGCCGCCCGGCGCGGGACGATGCGCCTGCTGGCGTGCCTGGGAGGCGGCCGATCCCGGTGCCTTGTCGGCGGTCAACCCGACCAGAACCTGCGTCACGCCCGGCAGGCCGGAGACGGCGCTCTCGGCCGCCTTGCGCACCGGCTCCATCGCGGCGGCCTCCGTGGCGTCGATTCCGATCGCAAAAATCACCTTGCCGCCGTCGATCAGGACATTGGCGACCCTGCCCGAGGCGGCCAGCGATTGTCCGCTCGCGGGCAGCTTGACCAGCTCGAGTGCGCGCAGGATGTCGGCTTGGGTGATGGACACGCAGTGAAAACTCCAGTTCGACGAGGCTCAGGCCCCAGCCGTGCTCGTCTCTGTCTTGCTAGTCTCTGTCTTGCGAATGTGGAAGACCAGCACACCGTCTTCCGAGCGGCTGGTTTCCATGGTGTCGCCGGTCTCGTGCAGCAGATGAGGCAGGTCGATCGCCGCCATCGGGTCGGTGCATAGGACGATGAACAGCTCGCCGACTGCTGCCGTGTTCAGCGCCTTGCGCACGCGCAGGACCGGATAGGGGCATTTCAGGCCGCGCAGGTCGAGCGATGTGGAATTCATGGATTGCGCCGCCGATTGATTTCGCCGCTTCATATGATGGCTTTTCGGGCAGGGGCAACAGCACGCGCCGCCCGAACCGATCCGCCACCTGCTTGACCGCAGGGCATGAACTGAAAGAAGACAGGCATGCGCCATGGCGCCGGATTGTGTTGGGAGCGCCCTTTTCGATGCGTGTGATCGGTCTGGCGGGGTGGAGCGGTGCGGGCAAGACCACGCTGCTGACCCGCCTCATTCCAGAGTTCGGCCGGCGCGGCATCTCGGTTTCGACGCTGAAGCATGCCCACCATGCCTTCGATCTCGATACGCCGGGCAAGGATTCCTACCGCCACCGCGAGGCCGGAGCGCACGAGGTCCTGGTCTCGTCGCAGGTCCGCTGGGCGCTGATGCACGAATTGCGCGGCGCGCCGGAGGCGACGCTGCCCGAACTGCTCGGGAGGCTCTCGCCGGTCGACCTCGTCATCATCGAGGGCTTCAAGCGCGATCCGCACGCCAAGATCGAGGTCCATCGGCTCGGCAACGGCAAGCCGCCGCTCCACCCCGAAGACCCCTCGATCGTCGCGATCGCGAGCGATGGCCCGTTTCCGCTGGCGGGGCGCCCGGTTCTCGACCTCGACGATATCGCGGGGATCGCCGAGATTGCGCTCGCTGCGGCCGAGCCGGTTGCAACGGTACGGGCGCGGGGGTGAAGGCGCCATGGTGCGGCTGAGCAGCGATCTTAAGGTCTATGGCCAGGCCCTGATCAGCGTCGAGCAGGCGACGGCGCGGGCTGCCGCCCTGGTCGCTCCCGTCACCGAGACGACTGTGGTTGCGCTGGCCGCCGCTGATGGCAGGGTTCTGGCGCGAGACGTCGTTGCCGGGCTCGCTTTGCCACCCTTCGCCAACTCGGCCGTCGATGGCTATGCGGTGCGCTTCCGCGACCTCGCGGCCGAGGGCGAGAGCCGTCTTGCGGTTGCCGGCCGCGTCGCGGCTGGCAGCGCGGTGCTGGAGCACGCGGTCGAGCGTGCCGCGATCCGGATCTTCACCGGCGCTGCCCTGCCGGCGGGCGCCGATACCGTCTTCATGCAGGAGGATGTCGTCCGCGATGGCGAGGTCGTGCGACTGCCGCCGGGCCTGAAACGCGGCGCCAACGTCCGTCCGTCCGGCGAGGACATCGCCGCTGGCGAAATCGCACTGAAGGCCGGGCAGCGCCTGCGTCCGCAGGATATCGCCCTGCTGGCGGCGCTGGGCACGACGCAGGTCGAAGTCAGGCGCAGGCCGGTGATCGCGCTGTTCTCGACCGGCGACGAGTTGACCGAGCCAGGCGAGCCGCTTCGTCCCGCCGCGATCTACGACGCCAATCGCAGCCTGCTGCGGGCCATGGTCGAACGGGCGGGCGCCGACGTCCTCGACCTCGGCATCCTGCGTGACGATCCGGTGGAACTTGCAGGCCGCCTTGCCGGGGCAGCCTCGCATTGCGACCTGATCTTGACCTCGGGCGGCGTCTCCGTGGGCGAGGAGGATCACGTCAAGGCGGCTGTCGAACGCCATGGAGCGGTCGACCTCTGGCGGGTTGGCATCAAGCCGGGCCGTCCGGTCGCCATCGGCGCTGTCGAGGGAAAACCCTTCATTGGGCTGCCGGGAAACCCGGTCGCGGTGTTCGTGACCTTCGCTTTCATCGCCCGTCCGCTGATCGCGCGCCTGGCGGGTGCCGATTTCCGCCCGCAGCCCACCGTTCCGGTTCGGTTGGGGTTCTCCTGTGAGAAAAAGGCTGGCCGCCGCGAATATCTGCGCGTCTCGCTCTCGCCCGGAGCCGATGGCGTCATGCTTGCGCTCAGGCATCCGCAGGGCGGAGCCGGCGCGCTGGCCTCGCTCAGCCGTACCGATGGCCTGGTGGAGCTCGCCGAGGCGCTGACTGAGATCGAGGAGGGCAGGGTGGTGCCGTTCCACTCCTATGAAGCGCTCATGGCGTGAACGCGACCGCTCAGTCGCGCCGGAAGATCACGCTGGCGAGCCAGCCCAGCAGCAGCGCCATGACGACCGTCGCGAGGCCGTACAGCAGCGGGTAGTCATGGGCGCCCGTGGCCATGCGCTGCTCGATGCCGGATTTCACCACCTCGAAGTTCGTCGTCTGCCGGGCGAGTGGCACGCCGCCGGAATAGAGCACGATGTCAATCTCGTATGTGCCCGTCGGCGCGGTCGCAGGCACGTCGATCGGCGCGCTGAACAGCGTATTCGAGAGGAAGGTGACCCCGCGCTCATCATGCACATAGAGGCCCTTGTCCTCCATGATGCGGATCAGGCCCTGACGGAAACGCGTCGTCGTCGCGTCGAAATCGAAGGCCGGCTCGGTCGAGCGCTGGGCGTTCTCGAGCCCGACACGCTCGCGCCGCGCCGATTCCTCGCTGAGGATCTCCTTGAGCGGGCGGTTGCTGAACACCGAGAGGAAGACGGACCGGTCCGGAAAACGACGCTGCGTCCGGTTCAGCCAGATCGGGCCGAACCGCTCCTTTTCGCGCACCAGCAGCATGCGGCGAGGCCCACGGACCGTGACGACGATGTCGTAGGGGTCGCCGCGCCCGGCCGTGCGGCCATCGCGCTCGACGAGCCCGAACACGGTGACCTGATCGCCGGTGTAGTTTGAGCTGATCTGGATCCGGTGGCTCGACATCGCCGCGATCAGCGTCTCTGCCCGCGCCGTGCCCGACAGCGCCAGCGCGATGAGGCCCAGAAGCCCTGCCAGCAGCCGGTTCATCGCGCGCTCTCCGGCAGGACGACGGAGAATGGCTCCGTCGGGGGGAGCACGAGTTCGATCGCGAAGCGCAGGCCGACCGAGAGGATCAGCAGCGCCAGCAGCAGCCGGAAGGATTCGACATTGAGGTTGCGCGCTGCGCGCCCGCCGAACTGCGCCCCGATGACACCGCCGAGCAGCAGGAGGAGCGCCAGGATGATGTCGACCGACTGGTTCGTCAGCGCGTGCAGCACCGTTGCGCCGGTCATCGTAACCAGGATCTGGAACAGCGACGTACCGACGACCACCGCCGGCGGGATCCTGAAGAAATAGATCAGGGCAGGCACGAGGATGAAGCCGCCGCCGACGCCGAGCACCGCGCCGATGAAGCCGATGACGATTGCCAGTCCCGCGATCGGGATGACGCTGGCATAGAGCCCGGAGCGGTGGAAGCGCATCCGCCAGGGCAGGCCCATCCACCAGGGATGCGTGCCGGCGCGCCGCCGCAGTCGAGCCGGCTTGCCCGCACGCACGCGCAACATGGCACGCAGCGCGTCATAGAGCATCAGCCCGCCGATGATGGTGAACAGCGTGACGTAGGACAGGGTGATGATGAGCTCGAGCTGGCCGAGACGCCGCATCAGGTTGAAGAACAGCACGCCCAGCACCGTGCCGAGCAGGCCGCCGCAAACGAGCACCGAGCCGAGCTTGAGGTCTAGCGCGCGACGCCGCCAATAGGCGAGGACGCCGGTCGTCGACGAGCCGGCCACCTGCGCGGCGACGGTGGCGACCGCGACCGCGGGCGGGATGTCGAGGAAAATCAGGAGAGGCGTGAGCAGGAAGCCGCCGCCGACGCCGAACAGGCCCGAGATGAAACCGACGGCCCCGCTCAGCCCGAGCACCATCAGGACGCTGATCGGCAATTCGGCGATCGGCAGATAGATTTGCAACCCTGCGTCCTCACGCCCCGGCGAAACTGCGGCGAATGCCTGCCGGATGGCTCCACGATGATGGCAAGGGGTTAACTTATAATGCCGTAGCGGAGACGTCCGTCGCTAGCCGTCTTCGCCCGGCAACGCGTCGAAACCGTGACAGGCTGCGAGATCGGCCAACGGGCGCGGTTGGCGCCCGTGTCAGTCGTCAGCCCCTAACCTGCCTGGGGGGCTTCCTGTCGCTCGCGCTCGGCGCATCGTCCCAGCCCTTGGCCGGCGGCACGACATCGTTCGCAGCGGCTGAAAGCGGCCGGGGCTTCCAGTTCTCGGCGACGACCTTGGCCGCCGCGAGATCGCCTGCGTTGAGCTTCTGGCCGACTTCTTCGCGCTTGCGCCCGGCATCCGTATCGCCCTGGGAGGCTGCGACCGCGAACCAGACATAGGACTGGCTGAGGTCGACCGGCGCGCCGAGGCCGCGTCCGAGCAGGATCGCGAGGTTGTACTGGCTGTCCCGCACGCCCAGTTCTGCCGCGCGCCGGAACCATTCGGTCGCGGTGGCATAGTCGGGCTTGCCCGACACGCCCTCGGCATGGAGCACGGCGAGATTGTGCATCGCCTTGGCGTTGCCCTGTTCGGCGGCGCGCGTGTACCAGACCCGGGCGAGATTGGCGTCCCGCGCAGTGCCGACGCCCTTTTCGAACATGTTTCCGACGCGGAACTGCGCAGGAGCGAGGCCAGCGACCGCGGCGCGCTCGAACAGCCGCAAAGCGAGCTTGCTGTCGCGCGTCGCGACAGGTCCGTCGGCGGCACGGGTGGCAAGTTCGTAGACGGCCTTGGCGTCACCGGCGAGCGCTGCCTTGCGCAGCCCGTTGCTGCCGAGATTGGCTGGCACGTCGCCGAGACCGGTCACGACCTGCACGGTGTCCGCCGCCGTCGGCTCGGCCAGAGGCGGGGTCTGCATGGTCGAGCCGGTGACATCCGGCGCGGCATTGGCCGACAGCTGGGGTCCGGCGATGGAGGGCGGCGACGCGGGTGCGGGAGCCTCGTCCAGCGCCGAGTTCTGGTCCTTGGCCGGCGCAACGGGCTCGACCGGCGCCGGGGCGGGGGCCTCGGGCGCGATCGCGGCGGTCTCGGGAGCCTGCAGCGCCTTGCTGCCGGAGCCGGCCTTGTCGCCACGCAGTGCGCCGGTGACGACATGGGCGGTGCCCATGGCGAGCACGATTGCGGCAAGGCCAAGCAGGATCGGCCGGCGGCGCTTTTCCATTATCTCCCTGAGCCTGCCGCCACCCTTCTCGGGCTCGGGCGAAGCGGCCGGCGCTGCCGAGGCTGCGGCTTCCGTTGCGGCCTTGGCGGAGCGCCGGGCGGCGGCGATCAGGTTCTGGCGAACCGACTGCGCATCCTGGCCAGACGCCAATGTGGTGGCGACCTGCGGGCGACCGGAGCCCGGCTCCAGCGGCAGGTCGAGCGCGGCGACGGAGGCGTCCTCCATCGGGCTTGAAGGCAGGCGCTCATGGGCGATCCGGTCTTCCAGCCCGATGCTGACCTTGCCCAGCGATTCCGGCAGGCGGACCGTGGGCATCGGCTGCTGGCGCGGCTTCTCGGCTTGCCGGACCGGTTGTGCTGCCGCGGGCTTCCGCTCGCCGGAGAGGTCGGCCTCGATGCTGGCGAGGCGCGAGATGATGGTCTCGAGCGTCTGGTGCACGGCGCCGATGGCGTCCTGCGTTTCGCGGCCCGATGAGACATGGGTCTCGCGCAGGCCGGAGACGAGATTGCTCAGCTCGGTCAGGCCGCCGCTCGGGGCGACCTTGCTGCTTATGTCGGAAATGGCGGCGCGCGCCGCGCGCTCGGCGGCATCGGCCGTGTCCTGCCGCATCGTCTGGAGATGGACGACAAGATCCTGCAGCGTGCGCTCGATGCCGGTTTCGGCCGAGCGGGTGGCGGCAGCCGTATCGAGCCGCTCTGCCAAGCCGGAAATCTGCTGCTCCAGGGAATCGAAGGCATCGGTCTCGGCGCCCGGCCGACCAGCTTCCTCGATCTTCTCGGCGAGGCCGCGCAGCATGTCCTCGATCGGACGCAGGTCAACGTGCGCCACCTGCACGGCGCGGTCATCATTGACCAGCTGCGTCAGGTTGCTCGCGGCGACGAGGCTCTCGATACGCCCTGCCAGCGCCTCGATCTGCCGCGTCACGGCGGTCGGGCCATTCTCGGCCAGCGTCTCGATGCGCTGCTGGAGCGTATCGATTCGACTCTCGATCTGGCTCGGCTGCCTTTCGGCGAGGCTCTCGAGCTTGATGACGAGCGCCTCGATGCGCTCCGAAAGTGCTTCCGAGGCGCCGCGCCCCGACGAATCGAGCTCGCCGAGCTTGGCGGCCAGCTGTTCGGCCTGGGCGTTGATCAATTCGGGCCGCATGGCCGGAAGCGTATCGATCTTGCTGGCGAGGCTGTCGATCTGGCGCGACAGCGACTGCAGCGCCGCGGGCTCGCCATGGCGGTCGCGGGCCCGGTCGGCCATGATGGCGTCGCGGACATCCTCGATCACCATCGAGAGACTGCGCAGTTCGCGCCCGTCAGGCTGCGATTCGCGCAGGCTCGACATGTCGGAGGAGAGGTCCAGGATCTGCCGGGACAAGTCGTCGATGCGCGGATCGGCGTCCTTCGACGAGACGATGTCGCGCAGTTCGGCGATGTCGCGCAGAACAGGCGCCAGGATGGTGCGGTCGCCGCCGCGCGCGGCGAGCGCATCGACCTTCGCGGCAAGATGCCCGAGTTCGAGTTCGATGCGCTGGTAGCTTTCGCCCGAGCGTTCCTGAGACAGCCGCGAAACCTCGGATTCGATCCGGGCGAGAGGCTTCATCACGGGGTCGAGGCGGTCGCCTCCGCGCGCGGTGAGGGCATCGACCTTGGCGGCGAGATGTCCGAGCTCGAGCTCGACGCGCTGGTAGCCCTCGGCTGGACGCGCCTGCGCGAGACGCGAGACCTCGGTTTCAATCCGAGCCAGCGGCTTCATCACGGGCTCGAGACGATCACGGCGATCGAGCCGGTCGAGGCGCGCGCCGAGATCGGCCAGCATGGCCTCGATCGGGTTGACCTGCGGCTCGCGTTCGGACTGCATTGCCTGCGCGGCCATCATCGGCCGGGAGCCCGACGTGGTCGGGCTCGGGGGAACGATGCGCGCGCTGAGATCGCGCAGATCCTGGCGCAGCGCCGCGATGCGACCCTCGGAAGCCGCCGGCCTGTGCTGCATCGCGGCGACGGGGGGCTCTTCATCGATGTCAAGCGCGCGCTGGCGGGTCCGGATATCGCTGACGGCGTCGGCCAGCCCGTCGCGGCTGAAGGCGAGCCGGGCTGCGGGCCGTGCCGGTGCGCGCTGCGCCTCGGCGCTCTTGCGCTCGATCTCGACGAGGCGCTCGCCCATGCTCTTGATTGCATCGGCGATGACGCCGGTGGCGCGCTCCTGGCGCTCGGCGGCCGAGCGCTCGCCGGAGATCAGGCGGCTTTCGGTCTTCTCGATCCAGCGTGCGATGGAATCCAGGGCACCGGCGGTCTTGGCCGTTGATTCGCGCGTCAGGCGTTCGGCAGCGGCGGCTTGCGAGATCACGGCGTCGATTTCGCTGCGCGAGAGCACAGGTGTCGGGTTGCGCGGTGCGGCGGCGGGGGGCGCGGTGTCCATCTGTCCCTGGGACAGCCGGGCTAGTCGTTCTGACAGGCCGGCGATGTCGAGCTGCTCGGGCGCGATGCTCTCGACGGTCGCCTGAGAGATCTCGGCCTCGTCGCGGATCTTGTGGTCGAGCCACTCGCCCAGCGTCATGCCGGCGCGGCGCGCGGCTGCTTTCGCTGCATCGCGGGTGCGGGGGTCTACGCCCTTGACGCTCCAGGGCAAGCTCGTGGCCATGGTTCTGCTCGCCTATGGGGCTCATCCTCGACAAGAAGGTGCTGGCCCCGGAACCGCCGCCTTCCCTGCGAATTCAGCATCCGTGAAGATAACGTTGCCGTTCACGCCATGCCGATCTGCAACCGCGACTTTTCTCGGCCGTGGTAAACAGCCGGTTAAGATCTGGGCTCCGGGAGTTAATTTTTTACGAACGCGCCGCCAAAAATGCCCTGAGAGCCCTGCCAAGTTACGGTAACTTACCTGAGGTAAGGGGCAGATTACCTAACGATAACCCGGCCGGCGAGGTATCCCCGCTCTAACGCTTCGTCACCGCACCCGCCGCGACGAAAGCGAACTCCCATTGCGAGGAATGCAAAATCATGTCGCGCCCAGCCTCTGCGCTGGCGGTCGCTTCGAATTCTGAAGCCCGCCCCTCCCATTCGCTGCCTGACGACGCGGACGCTTCCGGCGGCTTCACCATCAGCGATCTCGCCCGCGATTTCGGCGTTACTCTGCGTACGCTGCGTTTCTACGAGTCCCGCGGTCTCATCGCCCCGGCACGCTCGGGCATGACCCGCATCTATTCGGACCGCGACCGTGCCCGTCTTGCTTTGATCCTCAAGGGCAAGCAGCTCGGCTTCACGCTGGTGGAGATCCGCGCCATGCTCGCCACCGAGGACAAGAAGGGTGGCGGTGCCGTAGAGGAGGGCTCGGCGGTTGTCGGCGGGCTCCAGCTCAGCAAGGCGCAGATCACCGAGCAGCTCGAACTGCTGCGCAGCCAACGCCAGGAGATCGACGACGCGATCGCCGAGCTCGAAGCGACGCAGAACCTCGCCTAAACGGCAGGCGCTTCCACTGTCGCCGTCATCGAAAGCCCCGGACCTGTCCGGGGCTTTTGCGGTCTGCCCTGTCCAGACGGCTCCGAGCGCCGCGCGATTGCCGCTTGAAAGTCAGATGTGTTAGTTTATATATGAACTATCTGATGGCGGTGCCGCCGTGACAATCGGCTAGCCTGCCTTTGCGCGACGAGAGGGAGGACGATCATGCCGGTCTACAAGGCGCCCGTCGAAGACACGCTGTTCCTGCTCAACGACGTGTTCAACATCGAACGCTACAACAACCTGCCGGGTTTCGCCGATGCGACGCCGGATGTGGTCGAGGCCGTGCTGGGTGAGGGCGCCAAGCTCTGCGAGGAAGTGCTCCAGCCGCTGAACTATTCCGGCGACCAGGAAGGCTGCACCCGCCATCCTGACGGCCGGGTCACCACGCCCAAGGGCTTCAAGGACGCGCACAAGGCCTATGCCGAGGGCGGCTGGATCGGCCTCGCGATGGACCCCGAATATGGCGGGCAGGGCCTGCCCTATACGCTCGGCGCGCTGATGAACGAGTACGCCTCCTCGGCCAACATGGCCTTCGCGATGTATCCTGGCCTGACCATGGGCGCGATCGCCGCGATCAATGTCCACGGCAGCGATGAGCAGAAGCGCGCCTACCTGCCCAAGATGATCGAGGGCACCTGGTCGGGCACGATGAATCTGACCGAGCCGCATTGCGGCACCGATCTCGGGCTGATCAAGACCAAGGCCGTGCCCAATGGCGACGGCTCCTACGCCATCTCCGGCACGAAGATCTTCATCTCGGCCGGTGAGCAGGACATCACCGAGAACATCATCCATCTCGTGCTTGCCCGCATCGAGGGCGCGCCTGCCGGCACCAAGGGCATCTCGCTCTTCGTAGTCCCGCGCAATGCGATCGCGGCTGACGGCAGCGTGGGCGCCAACAACCACATCGCCTGCGGCTCGATCGAGCACAAGATGGGCATTCACGGCAACGCCACCTGCGTCATGAACTATGACGGTGCGCAGGGCTGGCTGATCGGCGCCGAGAACAAGGGCCTCAACGCCATGTTCGTGATGATGAACGAGGCCCGCCTCGGCGTCGCGATCCAGGGCCTGGCCCAGTCCGAGGTCGCCTATCAGAACGCGGTCGTCTACGCGAAGGACCGCTTGCAGGGCCGCTCGCTGACCGGCGCCAAGAGCCCCGACAAGGCCGCGGACCCGATCATCGTCCACCCGGACGTCCGGCGCACGCTGATGTCGATCAAGGCGTTCAACGAGGCGGCACGCGCCTTCGTCGTCTGGAACGCGATCAAGTCCGACATCTCCCACCGCTCGACCGATGCCGCCGAGCGGCAGGCGGCCGACGACCAGCTCGGCCTGATGACGCCCGTGCTCAAGGGCGTGCTGACCGATGTCGGCTTCGACAATGCCGTCAAGGCGCAGCAGATGTTCGGCGGCCACGGCTATATCGCCGAGACCGGCGTCGAGCAGTTTGTCCGCGATGCCCGAATCGCCATGATCTACGAGGGCGCCAATGGCGTTCAGGCCATGGATCTCGTCGGCCGTAAGCTCGGCCGCGACGGTGGTCGCGCCATCATGGCCTTCTTCAACGAAGTCGGCGGCTTCCTGCAGGAGAACGCCGCGGATGAGGGTTTGAAGCCCTTGCTCGCACCGCTGCAAGCCTCGCTCGGCCATCTCCAGCAGGCGACGATGTGGTTCATGAACAACGCCATAACCAAGCCCGATAATGCCGGCGCCGGCGCGACCGACTACATGCACCTGCTCGGGCTCGTCTCGCTCGGCTACATGTGGGGCAAAATGGCCAAGGTCGCGCAGGCGAAGCTTGCGGCCGGGGCCGACGACCGGATGACCACCAAGCTCGCGACCGCACGCTTCTTCATGGAGCGCAGCCTGCCCGAGACCGCCGCGCATCTGGCCCGCATCACCACGGGCTCGGATTCGACGATGGCACTCAGCGCCGACCAGTTCTGATCGATCCGCCCCGTCATTGCGAGCGGAGCGAAGCAATCCAGAAGCCGTCGAGCGAGCCATTCTGGATTGCTTCGCTTCGCTCGCAATGACGACTAGGCTCTATTGAAAATACGACAGCCCGGGAGGCTCCTGATGGCAGACGCCTACATCTACGACCACGTCCGCACACCTCGCGGCAAGGGCAAGGCCGATGGCTCGCTGCATGAGGTGACAGCGATCGAGCTCGGCACCCAGACCCTGCGCGCGATCAAGTCCCGCAACGCCCTCGACACCAAACTGGTCGAGGACGTCGTCTTCGGCTGCGTCGACCCGGTCGGCGAGGCCGGCGCCGATATCGCCCGCGCCGTCGCGCTCAAGGCCGGTTACGGCAAGGAAGTGCCGGGCATCCAGATCAACCGCTTCTGCGCCTCGGGCCTCGACGCCGTGAACCTCGCCGCCGCGCAGGTCATGTCCGGCCAGAAGGACCTCGCCATCGGTGGCGGCGTCGAGAGCATGTCGCGCGTCGGCATGGGCGCCTCGGGCTTCGCCATGGCGGTCGATCCTTCGGTTGCGATCGACACCTATTTCATGCCCCAGGGCGTCTCGGCCGACCTGATCGCGACGAAATACGGTTTTTCGCGCGATGACGTCGACGCCTTCGCCGTTCGCTCGCACAAGCGAGCCGCCGCTGCATGGGCTGACGGGCGTTTCAAGAACTCGGTCATCCCCGTCACCGACGTCAACGGCCTGATCCTGCTCGACCGCGACGAGACCATCCGCCCCGGCACCGACATGCAGACGCTGGCCGGCCTAAAGGCCTCCTTCGTGCAGATGGG
Source organism: Allobosea sp. P1_B10 (assembly GCF_056406735.1). Classification (NCBI taxonomy): domain Bacteria; kingdom Pseudomonadati; phylum Pseudomonadota; class Alphaproteobacteria; order Hyphomicrobiales; family Alloboseaceae; genus Allobosea; species Allobosea sp. P1_B10. The sequence continues at coordinate 216,579 of NZ_JBFTZP010000006.1, forward strand.
CGAGATGGGTGGTTTTGACGCGGTTGCGACCGCGGCCCACCCGGATGTCGAGTTCGTCAATCACGTCCACCATGCCGGCAACTCCTCGGGCATCGTCGATGGCGCTGCCGCCGTCCTCGTCGGCTCGAAGAAGGGAGGCAAGGCTGCCGGCCTGAAGCCCCGCGCCCGCATCAAGGCCTTTGCCACGATCGGCTCCGACCTCGCGCTGATGCTGACCGGCCCGGTCGACGTCACCGAACTCGTGCTGCGCAAGGCCGGCATGACCACCGGTGATATCGACCTGTTCGAGCTGAACGAGGCATTTTCCTCGGTCGTGCTGCGCTACCAGCAGGCCTTCGACATCGACGACGACATCCTGAACGTGAACGGCGGCGCCATCGCCATGGGCCATCCGCTCGGCGCGACCGGTGCGATGATCCTGGGCACGGTGCTCGACGAGCTCGAGCGCACCAACAAGACGACCGCCCTGGTGACGCTCTGCGTCGCCGCCGGCATGGGCGTCGCGACGATCATCGAACGGGTTTGAGGAGAGACCAGATGAACCTCACCAATTTCCGATTCGAGACCGATTCCGACGGCATCGCCACCGCGACCTGGGACATGCCCGGCCGCTCGATGAACGTCATCACGCCCGAGTTGATGGCCGAGATCGACCAGATCGTCGACAAGGTCGCCTCCGACGAGGCGATCAAGGGCTGCGTCATCACCTCCGGCAAGGAGAGCTTTTCCGGTGGCGCCGACCTGACCATGCTGCAGGGCCTGCGCGACCTCTATATCGGGCTGGCCAAGGACAAGGGCGAGCAGGTCGCGATGCAGACCTTTTTCGACGAGAGCCGCAAGCTCTCGCTGCTCTATCGCAAGCTCGAAACCTGCGGAAAACCGTTTGCGGCCGCGATCCATGGCGTCTGCCTGGGCGGGGCGTTCGAGCTCTCGCTCGCTTGCCAGTACCGTGTGACATCGGACGACGCCTCCACCCGCATCGGCCTGCCCGAGATCAAGGTCGGGCTGTTCCCCGGCGCCGGCGGCACGCAGCGCGTCTCGCGGCTGATCCAGACCGGCGACGCCCTGCAGATGCTGTTCAAGGGTGAGCAGATCAAGGCGCTTCCCGCCCGCAATACCGGCCTCGTCCATGCCGTGGTGCCGCGCGACCAGCTCGTCCAGAACGCCAAGGACTGGCTGAAGGCCAATCCGACCGCGACCGCCCCCTGGGACCAGAAGGGCTACAAGCTGCCCTCCAACAAGGTCTATTCGCCGGCCGGCATGCAGATCTGGCCCCCGGCCAGCGCGATCTATCGCCGCGAGACCAACGACAATTACCCGGCAGCGCGTGCCATCCTGAACGCGGTCTATGAGGGGCTGCAACTTCCGATGGACCTCGCCCTCAAGGTCGAGAGCCGCTACTTCGCAAAGATCCTGCGGACGAAGGAGGCGGCGTCGATGATCCGCACGCTCTTTGTCTCGATGCAGGAGCTCAACAAGGGCGCGCGCCGCCCGACCGACGTCCCCGCCAGCAAGCTCAAGAAGATCGGCGTCGTCGGCGCCGGCTTCATGGGCGCCGGCATCGCCTATGTCAGCGCGGGCGCGGGTCTCGAGGTCGTGCTGATCGACCGCGACATGGAAGCCGCCGAGAAGGGCAAGGCCTATTCGCACAAGCTGGTCTCCGACCAGATCATGAAGGGCCGCGCCAAGACCGCCGACCGCGACGCGATCCTGGGCCGCATCAAAGCCTCGGCCGATTATGCGGATCTCAAGAGCTGCGATCTCGTCATCGAGGCCGTGTTCGAGGACCCCAAGGTCAAGGCCGAGGTCATCGCCAAGGTCGAGGCCGTGATCGGGACGAAGGCGATCTTCGGCTCCAACACCTCGACGCTGCCGATCACGGGCCTGGCCGAGCACAGCCAGCGGCCAAAAAACTTCATCGGCATCCACTTCTTCTCGCCGGTCGAGAAGATGCTGCTGGTCGAGGTCATCATGGCCAAGAAGACCGGCAAGAAGGCGCTGGCCGTGGCGCTCGACTTCGTGCGCGCCATCAAGAAGACGCCGATCGTCGTCAACGACGTCAGAGGCTTCTACGCCAATCGCTGCGTCGGCAACTATCTGCGCGAGGGCCATCTCATGCTGATGGAGGGCGTGCCGCCGGCGATGATCGAGGCCGCCGGCAAGCAGGCCGGCATGCCGGTCGGCCCGCTCTCGCTGAACGACGAGGTTGCGGTCGATCTCGCCTACAAGGTGCTGAAGGCGACCAAGGCCCAGCTCGGGGAGGGCGCCATCGACCCCGGACAGGAAAAACTCCTGACCGACATGGTCGAGAAGCATGGCCGCCTCGGCCGCAAGAACAGGAAGGGCTTCTACGACTATCCGGAAGCCGGTCCCAAGCGGCTCTGGCCCGGCCTCGCCGATCTCGCCGGCAAGCGCCTCGATCCCGAAACGGTCGACATGGAGGAGCTGAAGCACCGCCTGCTGGTGACGCAAGCTCTGGAGGCTGCGCGCACCTATGAGGAAGGCGTCGTCACCGATCCGCGCGAGGCCGATGTCGGCTCGATCATCGGCTTCGGCTTCGCGCCCTATTCGGGCGGCACGCTGTCCTACATCGACAACATGGGTGCAGCCGCCTTCGTGAAGCTGTGCGAGGCGCTGGCCAAGAAACACGGCGAGCGCTTCAAGCCCAACAAGCAGCTCAAGCGCATGGCCAAGACCGGCGAGAGCTATTACGGCGCAGCGGAGAAGAAGGCGGCGTAGGTCCAATCGTCATTGCGAGCGCAGCGAAGCAATCCCAGTCGACGTAGAGCGCTACGACATGCTGGATTGCTTCGTCGCTTCGCTTCTCGCAATGACGGAAGCTGACTTGGCAATGTGAGGTAGTCGGATGCGCGAGCCTACCGTCTACATCATGGCAAGCAGGCGCAACGGCACGCTCTATGTCGGCGTGACCTCAGCACTCGGCGAGCGAGCCTGGCAGCACAGAACCGGCATCGTTCCCGGCTTCACCAAGCGCTATGGCTGCAAGCATCTCGTCTGGTACGAGCGCCATGAGCGCATGGACGACGCGATCGCCCGTGAAAAACAGATCAAGGGCGGCTCGCGGCAAGGAAGCTCGACCTGATCGAGCAGATGAACCCCGATTGGCGAGATCTATACGAGGATCTCGCGCTCTGACGTCATTGCGAGCGGAGCCTCTAACGTCATTGCGAGCGCAGCGAAGCAATCCAGTCGACGTAGAGCACTACGCCCTAGATTGCTTCGTCGCTGCGCTCCTCGCAATGACGATGACGCGCTCAGGCCGCCACGGAGCGGATGCCGCGGCGCAGCTTGTCCACCATCTCGCCGATCTGGCTTTCGGTGATGATCAGCGGCGGCGAGAAGGCGATTGTGTCCGCGGCGGTGCGGACCATCAGGCCCTCGTCGCGGAAGAGGCGGTCCATCGCCTCGAAGGCGCGCTTGCCGACGCCGTCGGCGCGCGGCGCGAGGTCGATGGCACCGACGATGCCGACCTGGCGGATGTCGACCACGTTCGGCTCGCCCTTCAGCGTCATCAGCGCGTCGGCCCAGACCGGCTCCATCTCGAGGGCGCGCTCGAAGAGCCCTTCCTCGCGATAGACGTCCAGCGTCGCAAGGCAGGCGGCGGCAGCCAGCGGATGGCCCGAATAGGTGTAGCCGTGGAACAACTCGATGGCGTTGTCGGGGCCGTTCATGAACGCGTCGTAGATGTGCTTGCGCACGATCACGCCGCCCATCGGCACGGTGCCCGAGGTCACGCCCTTGGCGAAGGTGATCATGTCGGGGATGACGCCGTAGCGCTCGGCCGCGAAGGCATAACCGAGGCGGCCGAAGCCGGTGATGACCTCGTCGAAGATCAGCAGGATGTTGTGCTTGTCGCAGAGCTCGCGCAGGCGCTTGAGATAGCCCTTGGGCGCGGGCAGGCCACCGGTCGAACCCGCCATCGGCTCGACGATGACGGCGGCGATGGTCGAGCCGTCATGCAGCGTGACGATCCGGTCGAGATCGTCGGCGAAATGCGCGCCGAAATCCGGCTCGCCCTTGCTGAAGGCCTGCTTCTCGCGGTCATAGGTGTGCGGGAGATGGTCGGTGCCGGCGAGCAGGCTGCCGAAGAACTTGCGGTTGTTGACCATGCCGCCGACCGAGATGCCGCCGAAGCCGACGCCGTGATAGCCGCGCTCGCGGCCGATCAGGCGGGTCTTCGAGCCCTTGCCGGTGACGTTCCAGTAGGCGAGTGCAATCTTGAGCGCGGTGTCGGCGGCTTCCGAGCCCGAGCCCGCGAAGAAGACATGGTCGAGATCGCCGGGCGCGAGCGCTGCGATTCGCGCCGCCGCTGCGAAGACCTTGGGGTGGCCGAACTGGAAGGAGGGAGCGTAGTCGAGTTCCTCGGCCTGTGCCTGGATCGCGCGGACGATCGGCTTGCGGGCGTGTCCGGCATTGCAGCACCACAGGCCGGAGGTACCGTCCATCACGGGTTTGCCTTCGGGCGTGTAGTAGAACATGCCCTCGGCACGGGCGATCATCCGCGGATTCTGCTTGAAGGAGCGGTTCGCCGTGAATGGCATCCAGAACGCTTCGAGATCGTTCGGCTGGGCGATCGGCTGCATGGTGGATGTCATCAATGGTGGTCCCCGACGGATTAAGCTTCTATCAACCTAACAGGCCGTTCGGGGGTGTAAATCGCCGCGGCGTCGGGGCATCCCTGCGCTCCGCGATGGCCGGGTGCACTGATTCTGAGAAGATGACGCAACCTGCGTTATGACATAGGTTGCTGGAGGGGCGAGAACTGGACCGGATACATATGGTCTCAGTCGGTGATAGTCGGCCACGGCTGGATGCAGAGAGTGGCGCCGCAGTTCTCGCTGCGCTGGAGCGTGTCCTGGGTTCGGATGTCTTCCGCAGCGCGCCGCAACTATCGGCCTTCCTGAGCTTCATCGTCGAACGAGCTTTGGACGGCCGCAGCGCCGAGCTGAAGGGCTATACTGTCGCGGTCGAGGCGTTCGGCCGTCCGCCGGATTTCGATCCGCAGACGGATCCGATCGTGCGCGTCGAGGCCGGACGGCTACGCAAGGCGCTGACGCAGTACTATCTCGGCGACGGCGCCGAGGACCCGATCCGAATCAGCATTCCGGTGGGCGGCTACGTACCGGTCTTCGACTTCGACGCGCAGGCCGACGGCGCGGACGGCGGGTCAGAGGACGCTGGCGCATCCGACGATGCGCCTACGGCCGACGAGGCCACGGCCGCAGGGAGGAGCCTCGAGACGCGGCAGGAGCGCGCGGTTTCCCAGAGCTGGTTGATGCTCGCGGGCGTCGCGCTGGTCATCGGTCTTGCGTCGCTGGCGTTCTGGCATCGGATCGCTGGCCAGGCGCCATTGGGCGAGCGCGCGGCGAGCGAGCATGTCTCGCTGCCTGAGATGCAGGAGCCCCCGCATCTTCCGGTCCTGGCGATAACGGTCCTGGATGGCCCCCGCGATGACCGCTCGAGCGAAATCGCGCGGCGGGTCTCGGGGCTGCTGGTCGACGCTCTGTCGCGCTTCGACGATGTCCTGACTGTGAAGGCTCCCGGCGAGGCGCAACTGGCCTCCGATGGGGCCGACTACGTTCTCGAACTCAGCGGTGCGAGGTTCGGGGAGGTCAGCGAGACGGCAGCGCGCCTGCGCTCCGTCAAGGACGACCGTATCGTCTGGAGCACATCATCCGCGCGGTCCCCTACGATTGATCCCAGTGACCCGGTGTGGCCCGAGATAGCGCGCAAGGTCGCGATCCGCCTCGCCGAGCCCTTTGGTGTCGTGCATGCGGATTTTCGCCGGTTCGCCACCGCGCCGCCGATGAGTTGCATCTATCGCGCGCTTGATTTCAGGCGTTCGCAGAAGCCGGAGGACCGGATTGCGGCGAAGGTCTGTCTCGAAACGGTGATCGCGCGCGATCCGAAGTTTCAGCCGGCCCGCCTCTATCTCGCGATCCTGCTGACGGACGAATACACCACGGGCGTCAGTGATGCGGCAGTGCTCGACCGCGCGCTTGGTGAGGCCTTGCAGGCCGTTCGCCTGTCGCCCGGCAGCGCCCGCGCCCAGCAGGCCCTGATGGGTGTGCTGTTTGCGCGCGGACAGACGGAGGAGGCTCTCGTGGCGGGGCGAGAGGCGACGTCGCGAAACCCGTTCGATCCCGACGTCATGGCGGGGCTCGGTGCCCGTCTCGTCCAGTTGAACCGGCCGGCCGAAGGGCTGCCCCTGCTGCAGCAGGCCATCTCCCTGAGCACAGCCCATCCGCCGGCCTATGATTTCTTCGCGTTCCTGGCCGCTCGCCTGACGGGACAAACCAAGATGGCCGAGAGCCATGCCGCGAACCTGATGGACGAGACCGGGCCGTTCAGCCTGATCGGCCGCTCGATGCACTACGCGTCCCAGGGCGACTCCGTCGGTCTGGCCAAGACGATCGCGCTGCTCGAGGACAGCGTTCCGCTGTTTCGCACGGATCCGCGCAAGTTTCTCGAGCGCCGAGGTTTCAATCCTGCTGTCGTGGCGCAGATCCTGACCGATCTCGGGTTGCCCTATGCCGATCTCGTCAGCCCGCGCTGACGCGCCGCGTCTGGTCTGGCTGCCGATGCGCCGCTGGCGACGATCCCCGAAATCTGCTGAGGTTTCGATGGGCGGCGTGTCCGTCCCACTCGCAACCCGCTGCGGGCGCGGCTACAACTGCGAAACGTCCCTGATTCGCTGATTCCATCCGATCAACTCAACGCGGCGCTGCCTTGGCTCGAACTCGCCTCAACGCCCTGCATCCACTCGCCGGCGCCGTCACCGGTTTGTGCGCGGGCGCGGTCGCGACCTTGCTGGTTCCGGGTGCGCTTGGTGCCGCGACAGGGCTTTTGCTCTGCGGTGCGGGGATCATCGGGACGGCGCGGGTTTTCGAGCGCAGGCTGATGGCGCAGCGCGAGCAGATCTTTGCGGGCCTCGGCGAGGTCAAGGTCAGGCTGGCGACCAATTCGATCCGGCTCGACAACCTCACCCACCGCATCGAGCAGTTGCCGATGCGCGAGCAGGACGCCGTGCCGGCGCGCGCCGCCATCAATGAACTGACCGCCGAGGTCGGACTGCTCGGCGATCTCATCCATCAGGTTGCGACGACCCTGGCCGATCACGACACGCAGATGGCTGCGTTCCAGTCGAGGCTGCCGGTGGTCGTGCCGCCTGCGCCTATGCTTGCGCCCGCGGTAGTGATCGATCCGGAAGCGGCTCGCCGTGCCCGTGCAGATGCCCTGGCCGCCGAGCGCGAGGAGGCTGCGCGCGCGGCTGAGCAGGCCGCCGCCGACGAACGCGCCGCGATCATCAGCATGGCGCTCTCGGCAGGCAAGGTCGAGGTTCACCTTCAGCCGATCGTTCAGCTGCCGCAGCGCCGGACACGCGGTTACGAGGCGCTGGTCCGGCTGCGGCTCGACGAGGCCACCCTGTTGCTGCCCGAGGATTTCCTGGGCGTCGTCGAGGAGCGAGGCTTCGGTCCGACGCTCGACGCATTGGTCCTGACGCGGGCCCTGGCGATCGCGCGCCATCTGGGCGCCAAGGAGGGCGGGCTCTTCGTCTCCTGCAATTTCAGCGCGGCGACCTGGGGGGCGTCCAAGGCGCTGGCGACTCTTTCGCGCATTCTCGACAAGTATCGCGAGCATGCAGGCCATCTCGTCATCGAGATGCCGCAGCGCGTCTTCCGCCTGCTCGATCCCACGAGCCTCGGCCTTCTCGGCGCGATGTCGGCGACCGGCGTGCGCTTTGCGCTCGACGAAGTCACCGACCTCCGTCTCGACCCCGTGGCCCTGTTCGATCGCGGCATCCGCTTCGCAAAGGTGCCCGCCGCCCTGCTCCAGGCGGAAATGTCCGGCGAGGCCTCGCTTGACATTGCGGCAGGCGACCTCGCGGCGATGCTGGCACGCGGCTCGATCGTCCTCGTCGCCGACGGGATCACCGACAATCCGACTGTCGCCGATATGATCGAGCTCGGCGTCAGCTTTGCGCAGGGGCTCGTGTTTTCGCCGCCACGGCCGGTCAAGCCAGAGGTCTTTGCCGAGCCTGAACCCGCCCCCGTTCCCGCTCCCATGGCCGAGCCGGTGCAGGTGCGCGCATCGGCGGAGGTGGTCGGCTACCCCGCGCCGGCCCCAGCCGCTGCGCCTGAGCCGCCGAAGCCGGAGCGCGTTCCGTTCCGCTCCGTGCTGCGTCGCGCGACCGCCTGAACCGGCCGGGCGCGCATCCGCGCCGCTGTTTTTGCGACGCCGGTCATCATGCAAACGTGAAAAGCGGTTCACCCTAGTGCCGGTCCTGCTCTAGAAGCAGGTATCGCAGCGCAGCGGAGTGATGAACGTCTTGCCGTCCTTGAACAGTGCCACCACCCAGCCCCTCACGGGCTTCTCCGAGATCTGCGGCCATTTCGATCTCTGCCTCTGCGATATCTGGGGTGTGGTCCATAACGGCGTCGCGGCTCATCCCGGAGCGGTGGCAGCCCTGCAGGCGATGCGCCAGCGTGGCGTTACGGTGGTGCTGGTGACGAACGCGCCGCGCCCCAATGCCGAGATCGAGCGCCAACTCGCCACGCTCAAAGTGCCGACCGACGCCTGGGACGCGATCATCACCTCGGGCGATGTCTGCCGCGCCTTGATTCAGGAGCGTGCCGCCCAGCCGGTCTTCATGCTCGGTCCGGACCGCGACCTGCCGCTGATCGCGGGGCTCGATGCGCCGCGCGTGAAGGCCGAGGACGCGGCCTATGTGCTCTGCACCGGCCTGTTCGATGACGAGCGCGAGACGGCGGAGGACTATGCCGGCCTGCTGTCCGGCTTTGCCGAACGCGGCCTGACCCTGATCTGCGCCAATCCGGACCTGGTGGTAGACCGCGGCGGCCGTATCGTGCCCTGCGCCGGCTCGGTCGCGCTCGCCTATGAGCAGATCGGGGGTAAGACGCTCTATGCGGGCAAGCCGCACGCGCCGATCTATGAGATGGCGCTCGCCACGGCCCAGACGGTGCGCGGCGGCGAGATCGCCAGAGACCGTATCTGCGCGATTGGCGATGCGATCCGCACCGATATCGCCGGCGCCAGCAGCTTTGGCGCGACGAGCATCATGGTGCTCGCCGGCATCCATGCGCAGGATCTGGTGGAGGCGTCATGGGAGGCGCGCCATGGCTGGTTCGCCGGGCAAAGCCATCGCCCCGATTACGCGCTGCCGGACCTGGTCTGGTAGTCGCGCCTCACCTAGCGGGGATCGCAGGAGCGCGTGCTTCCGCCACGAGGGGCAGGTGCCCCTCAGGCGGCGCAGACCGACTCGATCTTGGTCTTCAGCGTCTGCGCGTTGAACGGCTTGACGATGTAATTGTTCACGCCGGCCTTCTTGGCAGCGATGACGTTCTCAGTCTTCGATTCAGCAGTGACGATGATGAAGGGAGTCTCCGACAGGGCGTGCTCTTCACGCACCCGGCGCAGCAGCTCGAAGCCGGTCATCGGCTCCATGTTCCAGTCGGAGATCACCAGCCCATACTTCTTATCGCGCATCTTCGCGATCGCAGCCGAGCCGTCAGAGGCGTCGTCGACATTCTCGAAGCCGAGCTGCTTCAGAAGGTTGCGGATGATCCGGACCATCGTCTGGTAGTCGTCTACTACCAGGATGGGCATTGACGGGTCGAGAGCCATAGGTGTGCTCCAAGCAACAATGTCACGGCTCGGGACGAAACCCGCCGCGCCGCCGTCTTTTTGCAAGGCGGCCATGGGTTGTTTCTCCTAAACCTCCGATGTTTCAAAGCCGTTAATCTGATCTCCGAATGACGCACGGGAAGCCTGCAAGCCTGCGCTTCTTGCGGCACCGCACCAAAGTCGAATGGTCGCGGGGGCGCTCTCGTGACACTCTTTCGCAGATGCGAGATAAGGCGAGCGCCGCGCAGGCGCGGCCTCCGACTGCATCAAGGCGAGTACGATGATCAGCACTGCCCTCTACAAGGTTCATGCGTTCGAGGATCTGGCGATCGGCCAGAGCGAGAGCCTCATGCGGACCGTGGTGGAGCGCGACCTGTCGCTCTTCGCCGAGCTCTCGGGCGACGCCAACCCGATTCACCTCAGCGACGAGTTCGCCGCCGGCACCAAGTTCGGGCAGCGCATCGCGCATGGCATGTGGACGGCGAGCCTGGTTTCGGCGCTGCTCGGCACGCGCCTGCCGGGCCCGGGCGCGGTGTATCTCTCCCAGACGCTGACCTTCCTGGCTCCGGTACGGATCGGCGATGTCGTCTCGGCGCGCGTCGAAGTGGTGGAACTGGTCGAGGAGCGCCGCCGGGCGCGCCTGTTCTGCGAATGCCTCGTCGACGGCAAGGCGGTGCTGGAGGGCGATGCCTGGGTGGCGATGCCGCCTGCCAGGCCGAAGTCCTGACGGCAGCCCGGTCTTGACGCCGTCGGCGGGCTCGGGCCAAACACGGCCCGGACCCGGTCCTTCCCGCGGGCAATCGGACGTTTTCGCTCAATGACCTCCCACGCCGATGCGCCTGGCACCGACGCGCATGCAGCCTTCGTTGTCGATCCCGCCAAGCCGGTGCCCGACGCCTTGCGCGGAGCGGTGCTGGCGCTCGGAAATTTCGACGGGGTCCACCGTGGCCATGCCGAACTCGCGCGCGTCGCTGTCGAGATGGCGGCAGGGCAGGGCGGCAAGGTCGCGGCGCTGACCTTCGAGCCCCATCCGCGCAGCGTCTTCAAGCCCGACGAGCCGGTGTTCCGGTTGACCCCGCCGCAGGTCAAGATGGAACTGCTGGGGCAGGCCGGCCTGCCCCTGACCTTCGTGCTGCCCTTCGATCGCGAGATTGCCGCCATCGCGGCCGAGGCATTCGTCGACGGTCTCCTGTTGGAGAAGCTCGGGGCTGCCGGCCTGGTCTGCGGCTATGACTTCCATTTCGGCAAGGGCCGCACCGGCTCGCCGGAGACGTTGCAGGCAAGGGGGCAGGCTGCCGGCGTGCCCGTCAGGGTCGTGCCGCCCTATTCCTGGGCCGGAGAGCCCGTGTCCTCGACCCTGATCCGCACCGCGCTCGAGCAGGGCGACGTTGCCCGCGCCGCCCAATTCCTGGGGCGTCCCTGGTTCGTGCGCGGCGTGATCGCTCATGGCGACAAGCGCGGTCGCGAGCTCGGTTATCCCACAGCCAACATGCACCTCGCCCGCGATTGCCGCCTGCGCTACGGCATCTATGCGGTGCGCATGCGGATCGACGGGCGCTGGCGCGACGGCGTCGCGAGCTTCGGCAGCCGCCCGACCTTCGACGATGGTGCGCCCCGGCTGGAAACCTTCGTCTTCGATTTCGCGGGTGATCTCTATGGCAGGAAGGTCGACGTCGCGCTTGTGGCCTGGCTGCGCGGGGAGGCGAAATTCGACAGCCTCGAACCCCTGATCGCGCAGATGGATGCCGACAGCGCCCGGGCGCGCGACATCCTGCGCGACACGCCGCCCTTCCTTCCATAGGTCTCGCCTGCTAGAAGCCGCTTATGCACGTTCTTTGCGCCCCATCGCCCGCTCCCTTCCGGCGAATTACGGGCCCGGCTGCCGCCCCGCGCTAGACCAGCGCAGGCGCCGCGCAAGCCGGGGTGACGATTGCTTTCTCAAGTGTTTCACGGACGGACCCGCGCAGCGCCAGTTTGACATGGCCCGCTTGTCCGCATTGCCCGAGCCGGACCCAAGATGACCGACAATACTGCCGACAAGGCCGCCGCCGTCGACTATTCGCAGACGCTGTTCCTGCCGCAGACGGAGTTTCCGATGCGCGCCGGGCTTCCGCAGCGCGAACCCGAGCTCCTGGCGCGCTGGAAGACGATCGACCTCTACCGCAAGCTGCGGGCAGCAGCGAAGGGGCGCGACCGCTTCGTCCTGCATGACGGCCCTCCCTACGCGAACGGCAACATCCATATCGGCCACGCCCTCAACAAGGTGCTGAAGGACCTGGTCGTGCGCTCGCAGCAGATGCTGGGCCACGATTCGAACTACGTCCCGGGCTGGGACTGCCACGGCCTTCCGATCGAGTGGAAGATCGAGGAGCAGTACCGCGCCAAGGGCCTGAACAAGGACGACGTCCCGGTCGTCGAATTCCGCAAGGAATGCCGCGCCTTCGCCGAAAAATGGGTCGATATCCAGCGCGAGGAGTTCAAGCGTCTGGGCGTCGAGGGCGACTGGTCCGATCCCTACCTGACCATGGCCTATCCCGCCGAGGCGCAGATCGCCCGCGAGATCATGAAGTTCGCCGAGACGGCGCAGCTCTATCGTGGCTCCAAGCCGGTGATGTGGTCGGTCGTCGAGAGGACCGCGCTCGCCGAGGCCGAAGTCGAGTACGAGGAGCACGTCAGCGACACGGTGTTCGTGGCGTTCCCCGTGCTGGGGGAGGGGCCGCTTGCCGGCGCCTCGTTCGTGATCTGGACGACGACGCCCTGGACCATGCCGGGCAACCGCGCGATCTCCTTCCACAACAAGATCGGCTACGGCCTGTACCGCGTCACCGCGGCTGCCGAAAACAACTGGGCGAAGGTCGGCGCGACCTATGTCCTCGCCAAGAACCTCGCCGAAGGTGTCTTCAAGGCAGCCAAGGTCGAGGCGTTCGAGCTCGTCCGCGATGTCGACGCAGCGAGCCTGGCCGATGTGACCGCCGCCCATCCGCTGCGCGGCCAGGGCTATGACTTCGTCGTGCCGCTGCTCGACGGCGACCATGTCACCGACGAGGCCGGTACCGGCTTCGTCCACACCGCGCCCGGCCATGGCCGCGAGGACTTTGACATCTGGATGGCCAATGGCCGCCAGTTGCAGGCGCGCGGCATCGACACCCGCATCCCCTTCACAGTCGAGGCCGATGGCAGCTTCACCAAGGATGCGCCCGGTTTCGAGGGCAAGTTCGTCATCACCGACAAGGGTGAGAAGGGCGATGCCAATGACGCCGTGATCAAGGCGCTCGCCGCGACCGGCAACCTCGTCGCGCGTGGCCGCCTGAAGCACCAGTACCCGCATAGCTGGCGTTCGAAGAAGCCGGTGATCTTCCGCAACACGCCGCAATGGTTCATCGCCATGGACAAGGTGATCGGCGAGGCGCCTTCGCCCACCGGCATCGGCGAGATCACGGCCTCCGTCGGCGGCAACGCCGACACGCTGCGCAACCGCGCCTTGCAGGCGATCAAGAACACGCAATGGGTCCCCGCCGCCGGCGAAAACCGCATCAACGGCATGATCGCCAACCGGCCCGACTGGGTCGTGTCGCGCCAGCGCGCCTGGGGGGTGCCGATCACCGTCTTCGTCGAGAAGGCGACCAAGGCAATCCTGGTCGATGCAAAGGTGAACGCGGCCATCGCCGCGGCGTTCGAGCAGGAGGGCGCCGACGCCTGGTTCACCGACACCGACGGCGCCCGCTTCCTGACGCCGTTCGGCTATGATCCGGCGCTTTATGAGCGGGTCACCGACGTGCTCGACGTCTGGTTCGATTCCGGCTCGACCCACGCCTTCACGCTTGAGAAGCGCCCCGAGTTGCGCGCCCGTCGACGCGGCGACGGCGGCAATGATCGCGTGATGTATCTCGAAGGCTCCGACCAGCATCGCGGCTGGTTCCATTCGAGCCTGCTCGAAAGCTGCGGCACGCGCGGTCGCGCGCCCTACGACATCGTCCTCACCCACGGCTTCTGCCTGGACGAGAAGGGCGAGAAGATGTCGAAGTCGAAGGGCAACGTCACCGCCCCGCAGGACATCATCAAGGACAGCGGCGCCGACATTCTGCGCCTGTGGGTCGCGGCGGCGGACTATTCCGACGATCTGCGCATCGGCAAGGAGATCCTGAAGACCTTCGTCGAGACCTATCGCAAGCTGCGCAACACCACGCGCTGGATGCTCGGCACGCTCGCCCATTTCAGCCAGGACACCCGCGTCGCCGAGGTGCAGACCATGCCGGAGCTGGAGCGGCTGATGCTGCACCGGCTGGCCGAGATCGGTCCGCAGGTCGAGGAGGCCTATCGCACCTACGACTACAAGAAGGTCGTGAACCTGCTCTCGCAGTTCATGAACACCGAGCTCTCGGCCTTCTATTTCGACATCCGCAAAGACGCGCTCTATTGCGATCCGCTCTCCAGCCATGTCCGCAAGAGCGCGCTGACGGTCGTCGATCACCTGTTCCGCTGCCTTGCGACCTGGCTGGCGCCGATCCTGGTGTTCACCACCGAGGAAGCCTGGCTCGAGCGTTATCCCGACCAGAAGGCGCTCGACGGCTCCGTTCATCTCGAGCTGTTCGCACAGGCGCCCGAGGCCTGGCTCGACCCCGAGCTCGCCGAGCGCTGGAGCAAAGTCCGCCGCGTCCGTCGCGTCGTCACCGGCGCGCTGGAGCTGGAGCGTGCTGGCAAGCGCCTCGGCTCCTCGCTGGAGGCAGCTCCAAAAGTCTACATCTCCGATCCCGACCTGCATGCGGCGCTTTCGGGATTGGATCTCGCCGAGATCAGCATCACTTCGGGCATCCAGATCGTTGCGGGCGAGGGGCCGGCCGATGCGTTCCGCCTGGCCGACGTGCCCGGCGTCGCGGTTGTTTCCGCGCGCGCAGCTGGCGTGAAATGCGCGCGCTCCTGGAAGTATTTCGACCCGACTTCGGCTGATCCGGCCTATCCCGAGGTCACCCCCCGCGACGCAAAAGCCCTGCGCGAACTCGGGCAGCGTCAGCGATGACGCCAACCCGGCGCCTGGGCGTCTTCATAGCGGCGGCGGTGTTCCTGCTCGATCAGGCCAGCAAGCTCTGGCTGCTATTCGGGCTCGGGCTCGCCGAGAACGGGCCCTATGCGGTCGCGCCGTTCATGGACATCGTGCTCGCCTGGAATCGTGGCATCTCCTACGGGCTGTTCCAGCAGGGCACCGATATCGGGCGCTGGGCCCTGGTGGTGATTTCCTTCGTCGCAGCGGTCTGGCTGGCGCGCTGGATGTGGCGCGAGCCGCGCAGGCTCACTGTCGCCAGCCTCGCGCTGATCATCGGCGGCGCGCTCGGCAACGGGGTCGATCGCACCGTCTATGGCGCGGTGGTCGACTTCGTTCACCTGCACTATGCCGGGTTCAGCTGGTACATCTTCAACATCGCCGATGCCGCCATTGTTGTCGGCGTGGCGGCTCTGCTCTATGAGTCCTTTCGTTCTGGCGCGGACAAGCCGGCCTGATCGGCGCTTTGCCATCGTTTTGCCGCTGGTCTGATGTTGAGACAGGGATGAAGCATCCCCAAGGGAGATACGACATGGCTCATCGCATTCGTATGGCGCAGTGGCTGGTGAGCGGCGGCGTGTTGCTCGCCGCCTCCTCCGCCTCGGCCCAGGAAGGCGCGCTGTTCAAGAACCTCATGGAAGGTGTCTGGGGCGGCAAGGACAACAACATCGAATATCGCCAGCGCCCGCCGCTGGTGGTGCCGCCGGCCTCGACCCTGCCGCGTCCGCAGGAGGGTGCAGGCACGCGCAACGCCGCCTGGCCGAACGATCCGGACGTCGCCGCCCGGCGCGCCGCCAATCGCAATGCCCTGCTGCCCGCGACCCAGGCGGAGAAGTATCGCGAAAACCAGCGGCCGCTGCTGAGCCAGGAAGAGCTGCGTCGCGGTCGTCTGGCCGGGCAGGCAGTCGGCAACAAGGAATTCCAGACCTCGGCGACCTATGACGAGAACATCGGCCCGATCCGCATCGGGCGCGAGATGGCCGCGCGTCGTACCGAGGAATCCGCCAATCAGCTCGTTTATGGCACTGAGCCGGAGCGGAAATTCCTCTATGAGCCGCCTCCGGGCTACCGTCGTCCCGCTGGCTCCGCGCCGCTTGGTCCGGGCCGCGGAGCGCCGCGCGAGGACACGCAGGCCATTGGCCAGCGTGAATTCGTCGCCGGCCAGCCGATGCCGACCATTCAGTAGGACGCGCCGTCTGGCATGCGCCGGGGCATCGACCTATATGGGTGTGATGCTCCGACGCCAGATGACGGTCCCGCAATGACGATACACATGCCGCCCACGACCCGCCTGACCGCGCCAGTCGAGTCGTTCCAGCTTGGCAATGGCATGGATGTCGTTGTGGTTCCCGACCACCGCGCCCCGGTGGTCACCCATATGGTCTGGTACCGGAACGGGTCTGCCGACGATCCGGCAGCGAAATCGGGCATTGCGCATTTCCTCGAGCACCTGATGTTCAAGGGCACGGCGCGCTGGCCGGCAGGCGAGTTCTCCAAGATCGTCGCCGGCTTCGGCGGCCAGGAGAATGCCTTCACCTCCTTCGACTACACCGCCTATTTCCAGCGGGTGCCCAAGCAGCACCTGCGCGCGATGATGGACTATGAGGCCGACCGGATGACGGGCCTCGCGTTCGACGAGAGCGTCGTCGGTCCCGAGCGCGATGTCGTTCTCGAAGAGCGCAAGATGCGCGTCGATTCCGATCCTGCTTCCCAACTCGGCGAGGAGTTCTCTTCGGCCCTGTTCGTGCACCACCCCTACGGCACCCCGATCATCGGCTGGGAGCATGAGATCGAAGGTCTGAACCGCGACGACGCCTTCGCCTATTATCAGCGCTTCTACACGCCGGAGAACGCGATTCTAGTCGTGGCCGGCGATACCGACGCCGACGAGGTCCGTGCGCTTGCCGAGGCCACCTATGGCGCGATCCCTGCGCGCGGCGAGAAGCCGGTGCGCAAGCGCCCCGCCGAGCCCGATCCGCGCGCCTCGCGTCGCGTCTCGCTCAACGATCCGCGCGTCCAGCAGCCCTCGCTGCGACGCGGCTGGCTGACGCCGACCTATACCAGTGGCGACCGCGACGAGGTCTTCGCCCTCGAGATCGCAGCCGAGATCCTGGGTGGCGGCACCACATCGCGGCTCTATCGCAAGCTCTGCGTCGAGCAGGAACTCGCAGCGGGCGCCAACGCCTACTTCATGAGCTCGATGGTCGACCGCTCAGCCTTCCAGGTCTCTGCCAGCCCGCGCCCCGGCGTGGACATGGCGACCCTCGAGGCTGGCCTCGATGCGACGCTGGCGGCCTTCCTTGCCGATGGTCCCACCGAGATCGAAATGACCCGGGCCAAGACGCATCTTGTCGCCGAGACGGTGTTCTCGCGTGACAGCCAGGCCTCGCTCGCCCGGATCTTCGGCGCCTCGCTGGCTGTCGGCGAAACCGTCGAGGACGTGTTGTCCTGGCCGGACCGGATCGAAACGGTGTCGCGCGATGCGGTTGTCGCCGCCGTCCGTCGCTATCTCAGGCCCGACCGCTCGGTCACAGGCCTCTTGCTCCCGGCAGCCTGACCGGCCGCTCCTTTCCTTCAACAGGGCGGGACGCCAGCGTCCCGCCATCAGGAAGCGACATGAACGCGCCCATCTCTCCCGTTTTGCCGGCAGCGGCCGGCCCTTCCGTCACCGTGCAGAAGGTGCGCTCGGCTGCCGGCGTCGAGGCCTGGCTGGTCGAGGAGCACAGCCTGCCGCTGATCGCGGTCGACTTCGCCTTCGATGGCGGCGCCACGCGCGACCCCGAGAACAGGGCCGGCAGCGCCTATCTGATCTCCGGGCTGCTCGACGAGGGCGCCGGTGATCTCGATGCCGAGGCCTTCCAGGGCCGCATGGCCGACCACGCGATCAGCCTCGGCTTCGATGCGCGCCGCGACGATTTCCACGGCCATCTCCAGACGCTGTCGCGGCATCGCGATACCGCCTTCGACCTGCTTGCACTGGCGGTCAACGCGCCGCGCTTCGACGCGGATGCAGTCGCTCGCGTCAAGGCGCAGATCGTCGCCGGGCTCCAGCGCCAGGCTCAGAACCCCGATACGCTGTGCCGCAATGCGCTCTACGCCGCCGCCTTCCCCGGTCACCCCTATGGCCGCCCCGAGAAGGGCGATGTCGATTCGGTCTCCCGGCTCGAGGCTGATGGCCTGCGCGAGCAGAGCCGCGGGCTGCTCAGCCGGGGCGGGCTCAAGATTGTCGTCGTCGGCGATATCACCGCCGAGGAGCTGTCCCAACGGCTTGACGAACTCTTCGGCGCCTTGCCTGCGGGGCAGGCGAGGGCGTTGCCGCGTGAACCCGCGCCGATCCAGGGCCTGGGCCAGACCCATGTCATCGACCTCGACGTACCCCAGACCGTGCTGCGGTTCGTCGGTCCCGGCCTGATGCGCCATGACCCCGATTTCATCACCGCCAGCGTCCTGAACCATATCCTCGGTGGCTCAGCCTTCACCTCGCGGCTGTTCCTCGAAGTGCGCGAGAAGCGCGGCCTGGCTTACGGTGTCTCGTCCAGCCTCCTGCCGATGCGCGAAAGCGCCATGCTGATCGGCGGCACGGCCACCCGCAACGATCGCGCGGCGGAGTCCATGACGGTCATCCGCGAGGAAATGGCCAAGCTCGCCAGCGAAGGCCCGACCGAGACCGAGGTCGAGGAGGCCAAGCGCTACATCATCGGCTCCTATCCCCTGCGCTTCGATACCTCGCCCAAGATCGCAGCGGAACTCCTGAGCCTCGCGACCAACGGTTTCGAGCCGGAATTCCTCAGCGAGCGCAATCGCCTCTTCGCCGAGGTCACGCTGGCTGACGTCAAGCGCGTGGCGGAGCGCCTGTTCGGCGATCCCAAGCTGCTGGTGCAGGCCGTCGGCCGCCCCGTCGGCCTGGCGTGACGGTGTCATCCGCATCGTCATTGCGAGCGAAGCGACGCAATACAGGGGCCGCAGCGCTCCAGGACCTGGATTGCTTCGCTTCGCTCGCAATGACGGTTAGGCTCGCGAGGTCCGCTTTGACCTTTCGTGATCGAAACAAATTCTGAAGGCTGTCCCATGCTCAAGCAAAGCTTCGATCTCGCCCTGGAGTCAGGCGTCGGCAAGGGTGGCATTCCCGACGCCGCCTTTGAGAAGGCGCTGGCAGATCTCGCCCCCGCGCTGGCAAGGCTGAAGGCGCAGGCCGCCGACCATTCGCTTCCCCTGCTCGGCCTGCCCTCGGATACCGCCGACCTCGCTCCCGTCCATGCCGCCGCCAAGCGCCTGAAGCAGGGCGCGACAGACATCCTGGTGCTCGGCACGGGCGGTTCCAGCCTCGGCGGCCAGACACTGGCGCAGCTCGCCGGCTACGGCATTTCGGGGCTGTCGCAGTTCATGCCCGAGCCGCGTGTCCACTTCATCGACAATCTGGACCCGCAGACCTATGCCGGCCTGCTCGCCAAGCTGCCGCTCAAGACCACCAAGTTCATCGCCATCTCGAAGTCGGGCGGCACCGGCGAGACCCTGCTGCAAAGCATCGCCGCGATCACCGCGATGCGCGCAGCCCATCTCAGCGATGCCGAGATCGGCGAGCGTTTCCAGGGACTGTCGGAGCCGGCCGTGGCCGGCAAGCTGCACCCCTTGCGCGCGCTGCTCGAGCCCTTCGGCACACCGTTCCTGGAGCATCATACCGGTGTCGGCGGCCGCTACTCCGTCCTGACCAATTGTGGCCTGCTCCCGGCGGCGATCCTCGGTCTCGACATCGAGGCGCTGCGCGGCGGCGCGGCCCGGGCGCTCGCCCCTGTCCTGGCAGGAAAGACCGTGCGCGAGACGCCGGCCGCGCTGGGCGCGGCACTGCATCTGGCCGCGATGCGCTCCGGCAAGAACATCGCGGTGGTGATGCCCTACGCCGACAAGCTCGCCCTTCTGACGCGCTGGTGGATGCAGCTCTGGGCCGAAAGCCTCGGCAAGGACGGGCAGGGTACGCAACCCGTGGGGGCGCTTGGCCCGGTCGACCAGCATTCGCAGCAGCAGCTCTACCTCGCCGGGCCCAAGGACAAGTTCTTCACGGTCCTCACAGTCGGCGCCAAGGGCAAGGGCCCCGCGATCGATGCGACCCTCGCTGTGCAGATCGGCCAGGCCGATTTCGCCGGCAAGACGATCGGCGATCTCGTCGCGGCGCAGGGCGTGGCGATGATCGACACCTTCGCCAAGAATGGCTGCTCGGTGCGCCGCTTCCATATCGAGGAGATCAACGAGGCCGTGCATGGCGAAGTACTGATGCACTTCATGCTGGAGACCATCCTGACCGGCTACGCCATGGGCGTGGATCCATTCGACCAGCCTGCGGTGGAGGAGGCAAAGCTCCTCGCCAAGCGGTATCTTGCCGAAGGGCGCAGCTGAGTCGACGCTTGGCCAAGGGGCGCGTCATGGTCGGGCCTGACCCGACCATCTCGTAGACCAGAGTTTGTCCTGCAACAGATTCTCGGGTCTACGCTTCGCTCCGCCCGAGAATGACGGACGCTTTGTCTGCGACTGAAAAGAGCGCCTGGAACCATGACCGTCCGCCGCCTCGATCCCGTTCTCGTCGATCGCATCGCCGCTGGCGAGGTCATCGAGCGGCCGGCTGCTGCCGTGAAGGAATTGATCGAGAACGCGATTGATGCCGGTGCGCGCGCGATTGCCGTCACCATCGCGGCCGGCGGGCGCGAACTCATCCGCGTCGTCGATAATGGCGCCGGCATGACGCCGGAGGATCTCGCGCTTTCGGTCGAGCGCCACGCCACCTCGAAGCTGCCCGATGGCGATCTCTTCGCGATCAACTCGCTCGGCTTTCGCGGCGAGGCCCTGCCTTCGATCGGCTCGGTCGCGCGGCTTTCCATCGCGACGCGCCGGCATGATGCGGCGCAGGGTGTCGGGCTCGTCGTCGAGGCCGGCGAGAAGGGCGTTGTCCGGCCCGTCGCCGCCGCCTTCGGCACGCGCATCGAGGTCAGCGATCTCTTTGCCTTCACGCCGGCACGGCTGAAGTTCCTGAAGAGCGACCGCGCGGAGGCGCAGGCCGTCTCCGAGATGCTGCGGCGCCACGCCATCGCCCATCCCGCGATCCGCTTCACCCTGGAGGGCGAGCACGTCACCGGCTTCGACTGGCCCGCCGAAACCCTGGGCGAGGATGGCCAGCTGCGCCGTCTCGCCCGCGCACTCGGCCGCGATTTTCCGGAGAACGCACTACGCCTGCAAGCGGAGCGCGAGGGGTTCCGGATCGGTGGCTTCGCCGGCTTGCCGACTTTCCACCGCGGCACCTCGGCCGGGGTGCATCTGGCAGTCAACGGACGCCCGGTGCGTGACAAGCTGTTGCTCTCGGCGGTGCGCGGCGCCTATGCCGACGTCGTGCCCTCCGACCGCCACCCGGTACTCTATCTCGACGTGACCTGCGAACCGCGCCTCGTCGACGTCAACGTGCATCCGGCCAAGAGCGAGGTGCGTTTCCGCGATCCCTCCCTGGTACGTGGCCTCGTGGTCTCCGGCCTGAAGGGCGCGCTCGCGGAAGCCGGCCACCGCGCCACAACCACCGGCGGCGCGCGCACGCTCGAGGCGTTTCGCGCGGTCCTCTCCGGTGGCGGTGGTGGCACATCGATACCGCGCCCCCAGTTCGGCAACATCGCGTCGTGGGCAGCGCCCACGCAGACCTTCCGGGAGCCGCCG
The DNA here is from genome assembly GCF_056406735.1 of Allobosea sp. P1_B10. Lineage (NCBI taxonomy): Bacteria > Pseudomonadati > Pseudomonadota > Alphaproteobacteria > Hyphomicrobiales > Alloboseaceae > Allobosea > Allobosea sp. P1_B10. The sequence continues at coordinate 237,973 of NZ_JBFTZP010000006.1, forward strand.
CAGGCGGGCTTCGCCGATTTCGCCGCGCCCTCGGCCGATGCGCGCGCCCATGCCGCCGAGCCCACGCCCGATGCGCTCGATCGCCCGCTTGGTGCGGCGCGCGCACAGGTTCACGAGACCTATATCGTCGCCCAGACGCGCGAGGGCATGGTCATCGTCGACCAGCACGCCGCCCATGAGCGCCTCGTCTATGAGCGCCTGAAGGCCGAACGCGAGCGCTCGGGCATCGCCCGCCAGCCGCTCTTGCTGCCCGAGGTGGTCGAGCTCGATCCGGTCGACGCCGACAGGCTGATCACGGCTGCCGAGGAACTGGAAACGCTGGGCTTGCGGCTGGAATCCTTCGGGCCCGGCGCGGTGCTGGTGCGCGAGGCGCCAAGCCAACTCGCCGGTGGCAACCTGCAGAAGCTGGTGCGCGATGTCGCCGATGCGCTGGCCGAGCATGGCACCGCCGGCTCGCTGGAGCGCCGGCTCGACCATGTTCTGGCGACGATGGCCTGTCATAATTCGGTGCGCGCCGGTCGACGCCTGCGGCCCGAGGAAATGGACGCGCTGCTGCGCGAGATGGAAGTCACGCCCAATTCCGGCCAGTGCAACCATGGCCGCCCGACCTATGTCGAGCTCAAGCTGAGCGACATCGAAAAGCTGTTCGGGCGGCGCTGACGCGCCGCCCGACATCATCTCAGGCAGCGCTGCGCTGTACGTCCGGGCGGCGGCGCAGATGCGCTTGCGTGATCGCAGGCGGCTGGTAGTCGGCGTCATTCACAGCGAGATTGATGCCGGGCGGTACGATCTGGTCGATACGATCCAGGATCTCGTCGCTCAGCCGAACCTCCCGCGCGGCGAGCAGGTCGTCGAGATGCTGCATCGTGCGCGGCCCCAGAATGCAGGACGTCACGCCGGGATGAGCGATGGCGAATGCCAGCGCCATATGCGTCAGGGGCAGACCAGCCTCCTGCGCCAGCGGTATCAGTTGCTCGACGGCGTCCAGGCTTCGCTCGTCGGACAATTGCCGCGGAAAGTATTTGGCCCGTGGCGTGTCCGGCAGCGCCTGGCCCTTGCGGTAGCGGCCAGTGAGCATCCCCTTCGACAGCGGGCTCCAGACCATCGCGCCCATGCCATAGCGCTCGCAGGTTGGCAGGACCTCGCGTTCGATGCCGCGGTCCAGGATCGAGTAGGGCGGCTGTTCGGCGCGGAAGCGTGCGAGGCCACGCCGCTCGGACACCCATTGCGCCTCGACGACCTCGGAGACCGGAAAGGTCGACGAGCCGATGGCGCGCAGTTTGCCGGCGCGGATCAGGTCGGTCAGGGCCGAAAGCGTCTCCTCGACATCGGTATCGGGGGAGGGGCGATGCACCAGGAAGAGGTCGATATGATCGGTGCCGAGCCGACGCAGCGAATCCTCGACGGCCCGGGTCAGCCAGCGCCGCGAATTCCCGCGCATATTGGGATCATCGCCCATCGGCTGGTGCGCCTTGGTCGAGAGGACGATGGAGTCCCGCCGTGCCTTGATGGCCTTGCCGACGATCTCCTCGGATTCACCACGGCTGTAGGCATCGGCGGTGTCGATGAAGTTGATGCCGGCGTCGAGCGCCTTGTGGATGATGCGGATGCAGTCGCCATGGTCGGGATTACCGATTTTGCCGAACATCATGGCGCCGAGACAATAGGGGCTCACCTTGATGCCGGTCCGGCCGAGATTGCGGTAGTTCATGGCGTGTCTCCTCACCGTGTCGTGGGAAAAGCGTTGCGGCCAACGATCCGTGTGTCATTGTAGATGGAACGTTGATCCGTTTATACGGAACGTTGTTCCACTTAGACAAGAGGGAATCCGACAATTCGCGATTCGACGGAGGATGGCGCCGGGAACGGCCGCGCTGAGCGCCCTGTGCGGGCCGATGCGCGCAAGAACATCGACGCGCTGCTGCAGGCGGCATCCGAGGTCTTCGCATCGTCGGGCGTCGATGCGCCGGTGCGCGAGATCGCAGGCAAAGCCGGCGTCGGGCTTGGGACGCTCTACCGCCACTTCCCGCAGCGCTCTGATCTGATCGTCGCGATCATGCGTCGTGAGATGGACGCCTGCGCGGATGCTGCCGAGTTCCTCAGGGCTGAGCGCCCGCCGGCAGAGGCGGTGTCGGACTGGATGCAGCGCTTTGTCGATCTGGTGTCCGCCAAGCGTGGCCTGGCGGCGGCATTGCATTCCGGCGATCCCGCTTATGAACAGCTGCCGGCCTATTTCGAGCAGCGCCTGCGCCCTGCTCTCCGCATGCTGCTCGACCGTGCCATCGCCGCCGACGAGATCCGGGCCGATGTCGAGATCGACGACCTGATCGGTGCCGTGGCGAGCCTGTGCATGTCCGCGCAGGGCGAGGACGGGTTGAAGCGGGCCCGGCGCATGGTCGCGCTTCTGGTCGATGGCCTGCGCCACAGGGTTTGAAACGCCGGCGCCCTCGGTAAGGCCAGGGAACCCCGCTCGCCGGCCTGACGTTACTCCAGCTCAGCTGGAGGGATCAGACATGAAGACGCATCTGCTGACGGCCGCGATCGTGATGCTCGTTTCTGTGGGGCAGGTTCAGGCGCAGACGGCTTCGCCGCCGACCGAAGGGTCGAGCGCAGGTTCCGGCGCAACCGGCATGGCTCCGCAGCAGGGCACCGGCTCGGGCGCCACTCAGTCGGCACCCCACGCCAACCGCGCCGAGCCCGGGCATGCCGGTACACCCCAGGACAGCAAGAACAATCGCGAGTTCGGACGCGATACGCAGCCGACCGGGCAATCCATGGAACAGAGCGCGCCGGCTGGTGCGAAGACGACAAACTGAGTGTCGTCCTCGCTCGCTGATCGCGAAGAGGCGGCTCAGCCGGCGTCCTGGCCGGCTCGCAGGATCAGCACCTGCGTATCGCCATAGTCGCGGCGTTCCAGCAGCGCGAAGCCGCCGGGCAGCGTGACCTCGACATCGCCGGCCTCTTCGAGCACGACGAGCGCCTGCGGCTCAAGCCAGCCGCCCTCGCGCGCGGAGACGAGCGCCTTCTCCCCTAGTCCCTTGCGATAGGGCGGGTCGCAGAACACCAGCCCGAACGGCGCCATGGGGCCGATAGGGCCGAGCTTGGTCGCATCGCGGCGGAAAACACGACTGTGCCCCGCGACGCCGAACGCCATCTGGTTTTCGCGGATCAGTCCGCGCGCCTCGGTTCCGTCATCGACCAGGAGCGCAAAGACCGCGCCTCGCGACAGGGCCTCGAACGCCATGGCGCCTGTCCCGGCAAAGAGATCGAGCACGCGGACGCCCTCGGTCACATCGTCATAGGCATGTGCGAGCACGTTGAAGAGCGACTCGCGCAGCCGGTCCGAGGTCGGGCGAATGCTCCCGATCCCCGGCTTGGGACCGACCAATGGCCGGCCCCCGAGGCGTCCGCCAACGATACGCATCGGCTAGGACTCAGTCACGCTTGCCACGCGGCGCGCCACCGGGGCGACCACCGCCGCCACCAGGCCTGCCGCCGCCACCCGGACGACCACCGCCACCGCCGCCTGGCCGGCCACCGAAGGGCTTGCCACCACCCGGCTTGCCGCCACCGCCCGGCTTGCCACCGAACGAGCGGCCGGGACCAGCACTGCGGCCTGCAGGCCGTTCACTCGAGCGCGCCGCATAGCTCTTGGGAGCACCGCCCGGCTTGTCGCCGAAGCTGCGGCCGCGCGGGCGTTCCTCGCCGGAGCGCGGCGGGAAGCTGCGTGCAGGGCGCTCGCCGCCCTCACGCGGGGCGCGCTCGGGCCGGTCGCTGCGCGGTCCGGCATCCTGCCAGGGCCGATCGCCACCGCGATCGCGCTCGCCGGCATCGTCACGTGGGCGACGGACCGGGCGCTCGCTGCGTGCGGGCCGTTCATCGCGCGTCCGCGCCGGCTGGGCGTCGGCCCTGCCACGCTCGCTGCGCGGCAGGCGGTCGGGCCTGCGCTTGGGATTGACGCCGTCGCGTGCGGGGCGCTCCTCGCGCGCAGAACTGCTGACGCGCTCGACCAGCACACGCCGGCCATTGGGATCCTCGATCGCCTTGTCGCGCCGACGGATGAGCTCGCCGGAGGCCTCGCGGGTCTGGCGCTCGATCTTGGGGTCGGCTCCGCGACGCGGCGGGGCCTTGCGCTCGCGCTGCGGCTCGGCCTCGGCATCGCGCCAGGTGGTGCGCTTCCAGGGCTTTTCGCTGCGGTCGTCCTGCGAGGGCGTGCGCACGACGTCGCTGCCGGGGCGCTCGCGCTCTCCCTCTGCAGTGCGACGGCGCGGACGGTCGTCGCCGCTGGGAGCGCGGCGGGCGTCGGCGCGCTCGGCCTTGATGACGTTCTCGAGTTCGTCGCGACGCGGTGCGTCGAGATCGACGCCGGCCTTGGCGATCAGCTCGGTGCCGAGCTGGTCCCTGAGCACGCGGGTGCGGATCTCGTCGACCTCGCCCTCGGGCAGGTCGCCGAGCTGGAACGGTCCGAACGAGACCCGGATCAGCCGGTTCACATCGAGGCCGAGATGCTCGAGGACCGTCTTGACCTCGCGGTTCTTGCCTTCTCGCAGGTCGACCGTCAGCCAGGTGTTGGCGCCCTGCTGCCGCTCGAACCGGGCGACGATCGGGCCATAGGCGATGCCCTCGATGGTGACGCCGTCGCGCAGCGTGTCGAGCCTGTCCTGCGTGACCTGCCCGAAGGCCCGCACGCGGTAGCGCCTGAGCCAGCCGGTTTCCGGCAGCTCGAGCATGCGCGCCAGGCCGCCATCATTGGTCAGCAGCAGCAGGCCTTCGGTGTTGATGTCGAGGCGGCCGATCGAGAGCACGCGCGGCAGATCCTCGGGCAGCGCGTCGAAAACGGTCGAGCGTCCTTCGGGATCATGGTTGGTCGTCACCAGCCCGCGGGGCTTGTGATAGAGCCACATCCGCGTGCGCTCGCGCTCCGGCAAGGGCTCGCCATCGACCAGCACGACATCGGCGGGGCCGACATCGAGCGCGGGGCTTTCGATCACCGCGCCGTTCACCTTGACGCGGCCTTCCAGGATCATCGCTTCGCAGTCGCGGCGCGAGGCGACGCCGGCGCGCGCCATCACCTTGGCAATGCGCTCGGGCTCCTGGATCAGAGACGGCAGGATCACGGCTGCCGTGGCTGCATCCTCCTCGCGGGGACGGTGCGGCCGGTCGAAACGCTTGCCGCCATCGCGCGACGGACGGCTTGAGCTGCGCTCGCCCTCAGGCCGGGCGCGGAACGGGGGACGCTCGCCACCTTCGGGACGGGCGCGGAACGGACGGTCACCACCCTCGCGGGGAGGCCGGCTGGAACTGCGCTCGCCGCCCTCGGGACGGGCACGGAAGGGGCGGTCACCACCTTCGGGACGGGCGCGGAATGGCCGATCGCCGCCCTCGCGAGGCGGCCGGCTGGAACTGCGCTCGCCGCCTTCGGGGCGTGCACGGAAGGGGCGTTCGCCGCCCTCTGGCCGGGCGCGGAACGGACGCTCACCGCCTTCGCGCGGCGGGCGCGGGGCGCCGTCACGTGCGCCGGCGGGCTTGTCGAAGCTTCTGGCGCGCTCGCCGCCTTCGGGGCGAGCGCGGAAGGGCTTGCGGTCGCCGCCGCCGCTCGGGGCGCCCGGACGCGAGGGGCCACGGCCGCCATAGCCGCCGCCG
>NZ_JBFTZP010000007.1:0-231869 GCF_056406735.1 Allobosea sp. P1_B10
ACGCGAGGGGCCACGGCCGCCAAAGCCGCCGCCGCGCGCGCCGCCATCCTTGCCGCCGCCACGGCCGCCTGCGCCGCCGCCCTTGCGCGGACCACGGCTTTTCTGGTTGTTGTCGTCGCTCATGATCGCTCCGAAGCATGGTCCGTGAAAGTGGGGCACACTTTCGCTGGGGGCCGATGCTCACATAATTGGTGTCGCGCGCGTGCCCCGTCGGCGCATGAGCCGAGGGAACGCGGACTTATAGCCGGCGCTTGTAGCAGAGCGCCTTGCCGCTCGCGAGCGGTAAAGCAGGGTTTTAATGGTGCGCATGCAAGGCAATGCTGTGAATGCAATGGCGCTGGCGCTCGACGAGGCCCGCGCGGCGGCCGAGCGCGGCGAGGTTCCGGTCGGCGCGGTGGTGATGCGCGACGGCGTGGTGCTGGCCCGCGCCGGCAATCGCACTCTCGAACTCAAGGACCCGACCGCCCATGCCGAGATGCTGGCGCTGCGCCTCGCCTGCGAGGAGATCGGAAGCGAGCGGCTGATCGGCTGCGATCTCTATGTGACGCTCGAACCCTGCCCGATGTGCGCGGGCGCGATATCCTTCGCCCGCATCCGCCGCCTCTATTTCGGGGCGGGCGATCCCAAGGGGGGCGCGGTCGAGAACGGGGTGCGGCTTTATGGCAGTCCGACCTGTCATCACGCGCCGGAAATTTATGGCGGGCTGGGCGAGAGCGACGCGGCGACGATGTTGCGCGAGTTCTTCAAAGCGAAGAGATAACCTCGGAAAAGCTTGGTCCAGCGTAAAGCGCTAAAATAAATTACATGTATTCGGCATAGCGATAGACTTGATACAGATTCGAAGAGTTTCTTGAAAGGCATTCTCTGCTGCCGCGTGAGATCAGCGCAGCGAGGTGCTGCCACATTTTCGCCTCTGCATCGATTTATTCGGACGGAGAACTGCTCAACCAGACCATGAGATGGTGGTTAGAGCCTTCCATCCTCCCAAGTTGTGTCAGGTAGTAATGCGTAATATTGTGTTGGCCGTTAGTCTTGCGGCTTGTCTGCCCGTTGTCGCGAATGCCACCGTCCCACTCGAAAAGATTTCCTTCCAGCCACAGGTCAAAGGTCTTGGCTGCCTCAGGCCCGAAGCCGTCGCCATGATCAAGGAACTGATCGCCAAGATCGGCCCCATCCAGATCACCTCGACCTGTGGCGGCCGTCACGCTCGCCGCTCCCAGCATTACCATGGCAATGCGATCGACTTCCGGCCGCTCTCGACCTCGGCCCGCCGGGCGGTCGCAGCTGCAAAGACCCTCGACAATCGTGGCGGGGTCGGCTCCTACCCAAACGGCATCGTGCATGTCGATGTCGGAGCCCGCGAGGCCAGCTGGTACGGACACAAGCGCTCCACGCGCCGCTACGCCCGCGTCGCGCACAACAACTGATCCCCGGCGCTGCGGCGATCGTCAGATGGTCCGCAACACCAGATAGCCGCCGAGCAACAGGAGCCCGGCGAAGAAGCTAAGCTTGAATGTTGTGGCCGATATGCGCTGCCGGATCATGGTTCCGGCAGCCATGCCCGCGAGCGCGGGCGCCAGCGCCAGCAGTGAATGCCCGGCGACGGTCGCATCGAGCGCGCCGGCGCCGACCAGGCCAACCGACAGCGCCAGCGTCGAGACGATGAAGGATATGCCGAGTGCTTGGACGAGTTCATCCTTGTCGAGCCCGAGCGCCTGGAGATAGGGCACCGCCGGCAGCACGAAGACGCCGGTAGCAGCGGTCGCGATTCCCGTCGCGATCCCGATGGCCGGCCCGAGCCAGCGCTCGGCGTGGGGCGGTACGCGCAAGGTCGCGGCCTTGAGCCCGACGACTGCATAGGCGACCAGCGCAATGCCGAGCCAGAGCGTCGCCGAGCCGTCCTTCTGCTGCTGCAGCAGGCCTGCCCCAGCCCAGGTGCCCATGCAGATCCCGGCTAGCAGTGGCCAGAGCCGAGCGAGCGCGACCTTGATGCCGGGTCCGGTCGCGATCTGCCAGCCATTGGTGATCAGGTTCGGCACGACCAGCAGCGCTGCGGCCTGGGCCGGCGCCATCACGACGCCAAGGATCCCGACCGCGATGGTCGGCAGCCCCAGCCCGATGACGCCCTTGACGAAGCCGGCCAGCACGAATGTCCCGGCGATGAAGAGAATGAGCGAGGGCGTGTCCATGCCATGTTGTGACATCGGACCCGGCGGCTGTCGCGGGCCGATGCTACGGTCGGCGCCGTAGTGTTCATGCTTGCGTGGTCGGAGGATCGCGGTTGAGGATGTCGAACGCAGTCGCGGGCACTCACCCCGAGGAGCCGGGCGGAATAAATCCCGGATCTCCGCTTCGCTTCGTCCGGGATGACGACGCGAGGAGATGGGACGCTGTGAACGGCGATTACGGCAGGAGAACGATGTCATGAGCGCAAACGGCCCCTACCTCGCCGGGATCGCCAATCTGATGGGAGATCCCGCGCGCGCCAACATGCTGCATGCCCTGATGGACGGGCGCGCGCTCACCGCCAAGGAACTGGCCTACCTCGCCGGCGTCGCGCCGCAGACCGCCAGCGGCCACCTCGCCAAGCTCATGCAGGGCGGGCTGCTCGCCGTCGCAGTCCAGGGTCGCCATCGCTATTTTCGGCTCGCAGGACCGGAGGTCGCGGCAGCACTGGAAGGCTTGATGGTGCTCGCCGGGATCGAGCCGTCGCGGCGCCGGCTGCCGTCGCGCGTCGGTGCGGAACTCAGCGCGGCCCGCACCTGCTACGATCATTTCGCCGGGCGCCTGGGCATCGGCATCCATGACGCACTGGTCTCGGGTGGGCATCTCGCCGTGGCTGAGGGCGGCTATGGCCTGACCGATTCGGGCGAGGCGATCTTCGCGGCGCTGGGTATCGCGAAGGGCCAGGCCGGCAGGAGCAGACGCGCGAGCCTGCGTCCCTGTCTCGACTGGAGCGAACGCAAGCCGCATCTGGCAGGCTCGCTAGCCGCGGCGCTGGCGTGCCGCTGCTTCGAGACCGGCTGGGTCGAGCGCAGGAAGGACAGCCGTGCCGTGCGGCTGACCGAACAGGGCAGGGCGGCATTGCTGGGGGCGATGCCGGGCTTCCGCTGTGACGAGCCCGAGCCGGTCAGTCCCGCCCTTCGAGTGCCTGAGAAAGCCTTCGCTTGACCTCGTCCTTGACGCCTTCCGACGCGTCGAGGATCGCCTGGGCCTTGAAGAAATCGAGCCCGCCAATGCCGTCGATCCCGGCGCGGATCAGGATGTCGGGCGGCTGGCGTTCGATCATGCGCTGCACCAGCGTGCGCGTCAGGATCTGGCTGACGCCGACCATCGCTTCCAGGGGCTCGGGGATGCGGGTGTCGCTGACGGTCGCGGGCGCGCTGGTATCGACGGCCATGACGATGCTGCCGGGTGCCAGGAAGCGCTCATAGGGCAGGGGATTGATCGCGCCGCCGTCGATCAGCACGCGCCCGTCGATGACGACCGGTCGCACGAGCCCGGGTATCGCGAGCGAGGCTGCGACCGCCGGCGTCACCGGGCCGTGCGTCAGCAGCGCCTCGGCGTGCTGATGGTAGTCGGTCGCCAGTGCGGCGAACGGGATCTTCAGCTCCTCGAAACGATCGGGCACCGCGTCGGGCCAGAACAGGTCGAGCATGCGCTCGCCATCGATCAGGACCGGGTTGCCGAGGCCGCGCATCAGATCGGTGAACTTGCCGACGCGGGCGTCGAGCAATCGCGCGATCACCCGCGCCCGGTCCTTGAAGGTCTTGGCGACATGCTCGCGCAGATCCGCGCCCGAGAGACCGGCCGCATAGGCAGCACCGACGATCGCGCCCATCGAGCAGCCGACGATGCGCACCGGCCGGACGCCCAGCTCGTCGAGCGCCTCCAGCACGGGGATATGGCTGAGGCCGCGCGCCCCGCCCGCGCCGAGGACGAGAACGAGCCCCGGCTGCGCCTGTCCGGTTTGACGGGGCGCCATCGCGCGGCCTTGCTGCATGCTGTCAGGCATGGTCGTCTCGTCTCCGGCATCGGCCGAGGGACAGCCTCGGTCAGCCGCCGCTGGCTTCCTTTTCGACGGCAGCGGCCATCTCGCCCAGGCTATTGAAGCGGAAATCATAATGCGGCATCTCGCCGGGGTTCATCGTCGCGCCGAACCCCTCGTCGCCATGACGCCGATAGATCCAGCACGAGGCTAGCCCGACCGTGTTCGCCGGCTTGTGGTCGTGGAACATGCTTTCGGCGGTGTGCAGGATGTCGCCCTTGCCGATGCCGAGATCGGCGAGCGCCTCGAGCATGTAGTCGAAATTGCCGATCGCGGGCTTGTAGCTGCCGATGTCATGGGCGGTGTAGATGGCGTCGAAGTCGATATCGAGCCGGCGGTTGCTGTGGGCGAACGAGACGTTGTCGACATTGGACAGGATGACGAGCTTGTAGTGCTTCTTCAGCACCTTGAGCGCCGCGACAGTGTCGGGGAAGGCTGGCCAGTCGCCCACCGAGCGGCCATAGGCTTCGCATTCCTCCCAGCTCACGGGCACGGCCCATTCTTCCGCGAGGCGCCTGTAGACCACGGCCAGAACCTCGCTGTAGCGCTTGCCGGGGGTGTAGCGCTGCTGGCGCGATTCCTGCCGGGCATGAGCTTCCAGAACCTGATTGCGGCTCAGCGGGCGACCGACCTTTGCGACGAGCGGCGAGAGTGCGGCGACCATGCCGCTCTCCCAGTCGATCAGCGTGCCGTAGCAGTCGAAGGTCAGCGCCTTGAAGTCGGTCAGTTTCATCGAAAGCTCCGGCTCGTCATGAAGTGAATGGCAGATTGGTCGGTTCGAGGCGTGGTCAGGCGGGTGCCTTGAGGAAGGGAAGCAACGCGGCCAGCGTCGCCGCCGGATTTTCTTCAGGCAGGAAATGGCCGCTGTCTATGGCCATGCCCTCGGCCTGCGGTGCGAAGGTTTCGCGCCAGATCTCGAGCGGGCTTGCGCCCTTGGCCGGAATACCCGCCTCGCCCCACAGGACGAGCACCGGGCACAGGATCGTCTTGCCGGCGGCGCGGTCCGCCCTGTCGTGTTCGAGGTCGGTCGTTGCGCCGGCGCGATAATCCTCGCAGGCCGCGTGGATGCGCGCGGGATCGTTGAAGGACTCGCCATAGGACTTCATCGCGAGCGGATCGAACAGATCGAGGTTTTTTGCGCGGCTCCAACTCGCGATGGTGTGGTCGAGCCATCCGAGCGGATTGGCCTTGATCAGGTTTTCCGACACGGGTTCCGGCTGTGCCAGGAAGGTCCAGTGGTAGACCTGCATCGCCCGGGCGGCGTCCATGCCTTCCCACATCGACAGCGTCGGCATGATGTCGAGCAGGGCGAGCCGTTCGACGCGACCGGGATGGTCCAGTGCCAGGCGATAGGCGACGCGCGCCCCGCGATCATGCCCGATCACGGCAAAGCGCAGATGCCCCAGCGCCTGCATCACGGCGACGATGTCCTCGCCCATGCCGCGCTTGCTGTAGGTCTCGGCGCCACCGTCGCCATGGGGCGCGGCAGACCAGCCATAGCCCCGCAGATCCGGGCAGACGACCGTATGCGTCTTCGCCAGTTCGCCTGCGATCTTGTGCCATTCCGCATGCGTCTGCGGAAAGCCGTGGATCAGCACGACCGGCGGACCCTCGCCACCGACCCGGGCAAAGATCTTGCCGACGGGCCCATCGACCCAATGTGCCTGGAAACCGGGGAACAATGGGTCGAGATTTGCCATGTCAGCCTTCCAGTTCGCGCTTGACCGCCTGCCAGCCGATGTCGCGGCGGCAGAATCCGCCCGGCCAGTCGACGACATCGACCGCCGCATAGGCGCGCGCCTGCGCCTCGCTCACGGTCTTGCCCAAGCCCACCATGTTGAGCACGCGACCGCCATCGGCGACAAGCGCGTCGGCGCCGGACAGCCTTGTGCCGGCATGGAAGACGAGCACGTCGTCGAGCGCCTCGGCTTTGGCGATATCCCTGATCTCGCTGCCTTTCTCGGGGGCGGCGGGATAACCCTTCGCGGCGAGGACGACGGTGAGGGCGGCCTTGTCCGACCAGCGCAGATCGACCTGGTCGAGTACGCCGTCGCAGGCCGCCAGCAGAGCCGGCACGAGATCGCTCTTCAGGCGCGGCATCAGCACTTCGCATTCGGGATCGCCGAAGCGGACATTGTATTCGATCAGTTTTGGCCCCTGCGCGGTGATCATCAGACCGGCGAAGAGCACGCCCTTGAACGGGGTGCCGCGCTTGGCCATGCCGGCGAGCGTCGGGCGGATGATCTCGGCCATCACCTGCTCTTCGAGGGCCCGCGTCATCACCGGAGCCGGCGAATAGGCGCCCATGCCGCCGGTATTGGGGCCGGTGTCGCCATCGCCGACGCGCTTGTGGTCCTGCGCCGAGGCGAGCGCCAGCGCATGCGTGCCGTCGCAGAGCGCAAAGAAGCTCGCCTCCTCGCCGATCATCCACTCCTCGATCACGACCTCGGCGCCGGCAGCACCGAGCCCGCCGGAGAACATCATGTCGATGGCTTCATTCGCCTCCGCCAGCGTCTCGGCCATGATCACGCCCTTGCCGGCGGCAAGCCCGTCGGCCTTGATCACGATCGGCGCGCCCTGGGCCGCGACATAGGCCTTGGCCTCGGCAGCGTTGTCGAAGCGCCCGAAGCCTGCCGTGGGGATGTCGAACTCGGCGCAGAGCTCCTTCGTGAATGCCTTCGAGCCCTCGAGCTGTGCGGCTGCCTTGGAGGGCCCGAACACCTTGATGCCGGCTGCGGCCAGGCTGTCGGCGATGCCGTCGACGAGGGGACCCTCGGGGCCGACGACCACGAGGTCGATGCCGTGCAGCTTGCAGAAGGTCGCGACGGCGTCGTGGTTGGCGATGTCGAGCACGACATTCTCGCCGCACTGGGCGGTGCCGGGATTGCCCGGTGAGATATAGAGCCGGTCGCACAGCGCGGAGGCCGATATCGTCCATGCGAGGGCATGCTCGCGTCCGCCCGAGCCGATCAGTAGGAACTTCATCGTCGTCTCCTTACCTGCGACATCCGTCTACCGTGGTCATCCCGGGCGACCAGAGGGAGACCAGGGGGCCAGCCCGGGACGGTTCCGGCATGGCTCCCGGATCTGCGCTTCGCTTCGTCCGGGATGACCCGTACAGGTTCCTGCGCTGAAATCAGAAGGCGGCAATAGCCTTCGACAGTGCGTTGGGCAACGCTTCAGCTCTGCCGTTCCCACCGCTATGGTCCCGCCATGGACAGCGAATCGCCAGAAGCCCCGGTCTCCAACGCTCCCGAATGGTCGGTCTCCGACCTGTCGGGCGCGCTCAAGCGCACGCTGGAGGACAGCTTCGGCTTCGTGCGGGTGCGCGGCGAGATCTCAGGCTATCGCGGGCCGGTCGCGTCGGGGCACGTCTATTTCTCGTTGAAGGACCAGAACGCCAAGATCGACGCGGTGATCTGGAAGGGCGTGTTCGGTCGCCTGAAGACCCGGCCGCAGGACGGGCTGGAGGTCATCGCCACCGGCAAGATCACCACCTTCGCCGGCAAGTCGAGCTACCAGATCATCATCGATTCGCTGGAGCCGGCGGGCATCGGCGCGCTGATGGCGCTGCTGGAGGAACGTCGCAAGAAGCTCGCGGCGGAAGGCCTGTTCGCCGAGGAACGCAAGCAGCTCATCCCCTATCTGCCCAAGGTGATCGGCGTCGTGACCTCGCCGACCGGCGCCGTCATCCGCGATATCCTGCACCGGCTGGAGGATCGCTTCCCACGCCATGTCCTGGTCTGGCCGGTGCGCGTGCAGGGCGAAACCAGCGCAGCCGAGGTCGCCGCCGCCATCAACGGCTTCAATGCCTTGGCGGCAGGCGGCCGGATCCCGCGCCCCGACGTCATCATCGTGGCGCGCGGCGGCGGCTCGCTGGAAGATCTGATGGGCTTCAACGAGGAGGTCGTGGTCCGCGCCGCGGCGTCGTCGCTGATCCCGCTGGTCTCGGCGGTGGGCCATGAAACCGACTGGACCCTGATCGACCACGCCGCCGATCTGCGTGCGCCGACGCCAACGGGCGCCGCAGAAAAGGTCGTGCCCGTGCGCGCCGAACTGATGGCCTTCGTCGCGGACCTCTCGCGCAGGCAGGCCGGCGCGATGCGTCGCCTGTCGGATCGCCGCCGCAGCGATTTCCGGGCACTGAGCCGGGCCCTGCCGGCGCCCGAGGCGTTGCTCTCGGGCCCGCGCCAGCGGCTCGACCTCGCGGCGACGCGCCTCGCTCCGGCGCTAGCCCGAAATGCGCGGGTCCATGAGATGCAGCTTCAGGCGCTGGCCCAGCGCCTCGCCCGCCATTCCCCCTCGGCCCGGCTCGCTGGCTACAGCGCGCGGTTGGACGGGCTCTCCAGCCGCCTCCGGGCGGGACGAGATGCGCTGCTGCGGGCCGAAAAGCTGCGGGTCTCGCGCGCTGCCGAGCGCGTAGGCGATCTTGCATTGCGCGCCGACCGCGCATTTGCGCAGGGGCTTTCCCGGCGTCGCGATGGTCTCGCCTCGATCTGGGCCCTCATGCGTTCGCTCGGCCCACAGTCCGTGCTGGCGCGCGGCTATGCGCTCATTCGAGACGAGGCCGGCGCGCTGGTTCGAAGCACTGCACATGTCAGTGCCGGTCAGAGCCTGAACGTCCAGCTCGCCGACGGGCGCTTCGGCGTGGTCGTGTCGGGCGGAAGCGAGACATCGGCGCGGCCGTCGCGGCCGGCGCGCAAGGAGCCGCCGAAGTCGAGCCAGGGCGACCTGTTCTGAACCTCGCCTGGCGAGGTCAAAAACCCTTCAGGAAGGCCTTCACCCGCTTGATCGCATCGTCGCGCGCGGCCGGGTTGGTGCCGACCATGGCCTTGCCGGTGCCGGTCGCGGAATAGGCGATATCGGAGCGTTCCTTGATCTCGAGCCGTGGGTGGTCGAAATCGTGAAGGGCGCCGGGGTAGAGCACGAGTTCGACACTTTCGCCGCGCATGCGTGCCGCCCGCGCCAGGTAGTCGCAAGGCGCCGGCGGCGTCCAGTCGTCGGCATCCCCCATCAGGATCAGCGCCGGAAGCCGCGCCGAGAAGCTGCTGGATTCCGATTGCAGCCGGCAGCTCGGATAGAACGCGACGGCCCGCGTGAAGTCGGGGAGGCCATCTGCGGGGCGGCGGTCTCGCCTGATCGCGGCCAGAACGGCGGATCCGCCGCCGGACCAACCCATCACGGCGATCATGTCCTTGCGGACGTCGCCCTGCGTCTGGAGCCAGCGGCGCGCGGCTGCTGCATCAGCGACACGCTCGCGGCTCGGGCGGACGGCTGCCTCCTTGACGCCGCATTGCGAGCCCAGCTTGCGGGAGCCGTAGCTGTCGGGCATCAGCACGATCAGGCCGGCCTGCGCCAACTGCTCGCCCCAGTCCGAATGGCGCAGGGAGAGCTTGCCGTCGCTGCGCCAGAGGCCGTTGCAGCCATGCAGGGCGACCACGGCGCCGAATGGGCCGGGGCCGGTGGGACGGTACAGCACGGCGTCGAGTTGCCCGTCGTCGAAGGGAATGCGCACGCGTTCGTAGCCGTCAGCCCGAGCGGTCGAGGACAGGAGAAGCGCAACTCCCATCAGGGCTGCGACAAGGCGCATGAGGCTGGACATCATCGGCGGGCACGCTATCACAGGGCGCGGACTATTTCGATAATCCGTTTTCCGATCAACGGTTTCGATGCTGTGGTGATGAATATCAGCGAGCGCCCCCCGATCCCTGGACCCGAAGCTGCGGTCGACTACGGCCATGGCGAGTTCCGCGTCGTGCGGCCGGGTGCCTTTGTGCGCTGTGCGGTGACAGGCGCGCCGATCCGGCTCGACGATCTCCGCTATTGGTCGGTCGAGTTCCAGGAAGCCTATATCTCGCCGGAAGCCGTGCAATTGCGCCTGCGGCGGGCAGGGCGGGCCTGATTCAGCGCTCGCCGAGGGCGCGGTCCAGCAGCGCCCGCATTGCGCCGACTTCCGCGAACTGCAACGCGACCGGTACCACGACCAGCCGCCACAGCTCTGCCTCGGGCCAGAGCGGGCCGAGCTTGGTCATGTCCTTTTCCGTCGTCGCGATCAGGCAGTCTCGTTCCGTCGCCTGCGCGATGAGCTCCGAGACGTCCGTTGCCGTGTAGGCGTGGTGGTCTGCGAAGGGACGCTCCGCCACGATGCGCGCTTTCGCCGCGCTCAGGGTCGCCGTGAATTTTTCGGGCCTGCCGATGCCGGACACCGCGATCACATACTGGCCGGCCAGCTGCGCGGTGACGCCCGGCGCAGGCGACAGCCGCGCGCCCAGCACGGACAGCCCCCGTTCGGCGGCCTGGGTCGCGACTGCCGCGCCGGCCTCGCCATCGCCGATCACGACCACCGCATCCGCTGCCGACAACTGGCCGCTTAGCGGCGCGCGCAGCGGTCCGGCCGGGAGGCACAGGCCGTTGCCGACGCCGGTAGCGCCATCGACGACGGCCAGCCTCAGCTGTTTTGCCAGCGACGGGTTCTGCAACCCGTCATCCATGACGATGACGCTGGCGCCCAGCGATGTCGCCAGGGCAGCGCCTGCCGGGCGGTCCTGCGCCATGACGGTGCGCGCCTGGCGGGCTAGGAGCAGAGCCTCGTCGCCGACCTCGCTGGCGAGGTGACGCGCGGGATCGACCTCGACGGGGCCCTCCAGCGCCCCGCCATAGCCGCGCGTGAGCATGAAGGGCGTCTCGCCGCGCTGGCGCAGCAGGGCCGCGAGCGCGATGCTGGTGGGCGTCTTGCCGGCGCCGCCGGCGACGAAATTGCCGACGCAGATGATCGGGATGCCGGCTGACGCACCCGGCCGGCGCATGCGCCGCAGCGTGACCGCGCCGTAGAGCCAGCCCAAGGGTTGTAGCAATCGCGCCAGCGCTCCGGGGCGTGGCCGCCACCAGAAAGCCGGCGCGCGCATCAGGAGGCGGACTCGCGCTGGCCGATTGCGACCCGCATCAGCAGGGGCTCGATCGCCTGCATGGTCCGGTTCAGCGCTCCGCCGAGCTGCGCGCTGGTCTGCGCGGCTTTCCTGGCCGCCTGGCGCGCCGCGGCTGGGTCGCTCAGCCAGCGATGGGCGGCGCCGGCGAGAGCCTGGACGTCCGACACCTCGCGCGAGCCGCCATCCTGGTCGAATGCCGCGAAGACGTCGGCGAAATTTCGGATGTGAGGTCCATGGAGCAGGGCGCAGCCGAGCTTGGCGGGCTCGATCGGATTATGCCCACCGGTCGGAACCAGCGAGCCGCCGAGGAACGCGACCTGCGAGAGCCGGAAGAACAGGCCGAGTTCGCCAACGGTATCGGCGATGTAGAGTTCGTCCGCGCGTTCCGGCGCATGGCCGGCGGAGCGCCGCGACACCGCGACCGCGTTGGCCTGCGCGAGCGCTTCGATCTCGACGCCGCGATGCGGGTGGCGTGGGGCGATGATCGTCAGCAGCTTGGGCAGGTGCGCCTTGATGCCGAGATGGGCGGAGATGATCATCTCCTCTTCGCCGGGATGTGTGCTGGCTGCGATCCAGACTGGGCGACCGGTGGTCAGTCCATCGAGGATCGCCAGCGTATTGGCGTCGGCCGGCGGGGCAGGGACGTCGAATTTCAGGTTTCCGGCGATGCTGACGCGCGGGGCGCCCAGCTGCGCCAGCCGCTCGCCGTCGCCCTGCGACTGCGCCAGGCAGGATTCGAAGCAGGAGAGCAGGAAGTGCGAGGTCTTCGGCAGCTTGTACCAGCGCTTGAACGAGCGCTCCGACATGCGTGCATTGACCAGAGCGAGCGGAATGTCGCGCCGGCGCGCCTCGATCACGAGGTTGGGCCAGATCTCCGATTCGCAGATCAGTCCGATCTCGGGGTGCCAGTGGTCCAGGAAGCGGCGAACGTAGCGCGGCACGTCGAGCGGCAAATACTGGTGGATCACGCCTGCCGGCAGGCGCGCCGCGAGCAGTTTCGCCGAGGTCACGGTGCCCGACGTGACCAGCACGGCAAGCCCGCGCCGCTTCAGCATGTCGACCAGCGGCAGCAGCGTCACGGTTTCGCCGACGCTGGCGCCATGCAGCCAGACCAGCGTCTTGTCGGGGCGTCGCACGCTCGGATGTCCGCGCCGCTCGCTGACGCGCTCGGGATCCTCCTTGCCGCGCCGGCGCCGCCACAGCAGCAGTCCGGCGGCTGCCGGCTCCAACGCTGAGGTGAGCAGGCGATAGGCGTGCAGGATTGCGCCCTTGCCGCTCATGCCGCTTCTCCTGCGGCCGGGGCGGCAGGTATCTTTGCGACGCGCAGTCCTTCGCCGGGGTCGCGGGCACCGACCAGTGCATAGGCACGGGCATGGACGTCATCGAGCCCCGCCTCGAGCGCCAGCCGCGCGGCCTCCTGCGTCGCCTCGTCGGCATCGCGGGCGACCCGGATCGCGTCGCCGACGACGATTGCGCCACGGCCGAAGGGCAGACCGATCGAGGCGCGGTCCCAGCTCTTGAAATCGATGCGCCGGCTGGTGACGACGGCGATCGGATGGATCGGCCGGCCGGACGCGCGCGCCAGCGCGATGATGCCCGGCCCCGCGACGCGGGCGCGCTTGGGGATGTCGGCGGTCAGAACCATCGTGTCGCCGGCCGCCAGCCGCCTGACCATGGCGAGGAACGCGCTTGCGCCGCCCTTTTCGCGGATCTTCTTGCCCAGTGCGCCGGAGCCGCGGATCGCGCCGATGCCGAGTTCGCGCAGCGCCACGGCATTGAAGCCGCCATCGCCATGGCGCGAGACCAGCGAGCAGGCCGGCATCCACTCGGGCCGCGAGAACGGGATCATGATGTGCTGGCCGTGCCACATCGCGATGATCAGAGGCAGTTCGGGCCGGACCTTGTCATAGATGTCGGCGGGCTCGATCACGAAGCGGTTGGTGCGCTGGACGAGCTTGAGATAGCCGGCGAGCAGCCGGCCCAGCGTCTCCTGCGCCGCGCGCGTCTTGAGAATGGAGAAGCCCATCGCTGCTGGTCGACCAATCTATGGAATGTGACGTCCTGGTCGGCGCGCGCTATGCGTCTGCATCCGACCAGGGCTGGGGCATGGTGCCGAAATCCGGGAGCCGGTGCGGGCCTTCGCCGGCCGCGCCCGGTCCCGGCTTGCTGTTACGCGCCGGGCTCGAGCAGGCGGTGCAGGTGCACCACGAAATAGCGGGTCTGGGCCTGATCGACGGTCGCCTGCGCCTTGGCCTTCCAGGCGGCATGGGCGGTGGCGTAGTTCGGGTAGACGCCGACGATGTCGAGCTTGGACAGGTCCTTGAAGGTCACGCCGTCGAGCGAGCTCAACTCGCCGCCGATCACGAGATGCAGCAACTGCTTCTGTTCGGATTCCACGTCGATTCTCCGGCTGGGCCTGTCGTCTCAATTCGGGAGGCATGGCGCCGCCGGGAGGGCCCTGCGCCTGCCCGTTCGACATCATGCGGTTCATCAGTCACGGCACCAGATAAGCCATCCGGGCCTGCTGTGCGAGTGTTTTACGGCACGGATTTCGCGATTCCGCGCCCGCAATGGCGCGGCACTCAGACGCGCTGCCCCTGCCCGTCGCGCATCCGCTGCAGGCTCTGCTGCAATGGCAGGGCAAGACCATCTCCACTGGCGACCAGCATGCCGTGGATCGGCGTCTCGCGATTGTAGCTCGCGGCCTGGCCATCGGCTCCGTTCAGTTGCCCGCCTGCTTCCCTGAGGATCAGGTCGGCCGCCGCCAGGTCCCAGTCGCGGGCGTCGGGCGAGATCAGTCCGGCGTCGATGGTCGCATCGGCGATCCGCGCCAGCCTGAGTGCGAGGGAAGGGATCTTCTCGACCTGCTGGAAATCCTCCAGCCGCGCCAGTGCGTCGAGCATCGGCTTGGGGCCGGCGATGCGGGCATCGGTGATCCCCGTCAGCTTCGATGTCGCAATGGCTGCGTCGTTCCGGAACGCGCCCCTGCCGAGGGTGGCCGTATAGGTCGCCTTGCAGGCCGGCGCGTGCACCACGCCCAAGACCGGTACACCCTGGTCGAGCAGCGCGACGCAGACTGCCCAGTCCGGCGAGCCCCCCATATAGGCGCGCGTGCCGTCGATGGGGTCGACGACCCAGACGAAGCGCCGCGACAGCCGCAGCGCGTCGTCGACGGTCTCCTCCGAAAGCCAGGCGGCCTCGGGCATCAAGACCGAAAGCCTGATCCTCAGGAAGGTGTCGACGCCGATATCGGCTTCCGTGACAGGTGAGCCGCCGCTCTTGGACCAGGTCTTGGCCGCCGTCTGGGCGCCAGGCCGGAACAGGTCCAGCGCGATCTCGCCGGCCTCGACGCAGCTCTCGCGGATCGCCGGCAGGAAGTCCGGAACGATTGGCAGCGGTGGCGTGCTCATGATGTGTCCGTATCGGATGGGGTGTTGTGGGTACAAGCGAAAATGCCCGCTCGCCCTGAAAGACTCCGTCAAGCATCAAGCATGAAACAGGCCATTCTGGGACCGCCAAGGCCGGAAACACAGTCCTTTAACCCAACCGCTTAAGCGCTCGGATAGGGCTTGGACGCAAATCTCGGCCTGCAAGCACGAGAGCCCCGGACATCACAGAGGGCTCAGTCGCAGCAGGGTTTACAGAGAGGCGTTATACCGATGGCCAGCGTCACGCCGGCTGCCGGAGAGGTCGACTTCGCGTCAGATCTCTCCGGCCGCTCGACACACACGACCACCGTCCCCAAGAACCCGATGCCGGCGCAACTCGAAGCGCCGCGTATCGAGCGCATCGGGTCCGTCAGGATCTTGCGCGGCGCGCCAGGCTGGCGCGGCATCGCGATGCGCCTGGCCTGCTCGGGCCAGGATGAGGAGCGCCTGGAACTGGCGTTGACCGCCGGCGACGGCCGTTCGATCACGATTGCGGTTGTCCACCAGGACGACGCGGTGGCGCTGTGGCGCGACTGCGGACGCACCAGCGGCCTGCCGCTGCTGCTGGAGACCAGCGATGGTACGGTCTCAGAACCTTTTCCCCAGATCGGCCGCCTGGCGCTCGGGCCGATCAGGATCAGGCGGCGTCATTCCTTCCTCAACGGTCGCCGGCCGCGCTTCCTGGTGCGCCGCAAGACCGGCCGCCTGGCGGAGCGCCCGACGGTGATCGCGGGTGAGCGCCTGACGGACTGAAGAGCGGTCCGGCAGGTCACGACATTCATGCGTCCGGGCTGCCCAGAGGGCGTCCCGGAATGCTGCCGCGTTGGTGGAGCGGAAAGTTACAGGCCGAAGCGGACAAGCGCGTCGAGCGCAAAACCTGCCGCCAGCAGCAGGCCTGCGTCGCGGTTCGACCTGAACAGCTTCAGTGCCAGCGCCGGTTTTACGCCCTTGATCTGGGCGACCTGCCAGCCGAGATGGCCGGCGAAGGCCGCAACCCCGAGCCAGGCGAAGGCTCCGCCACCGACCTGCCTGGTCGCGGCGGCGGTCAGGAGCACGGCTAGACCGAAGCAGCCGCCGATAGCCTCGCGGTTGAGTTCCCCGAAATAGCGCGCGCTCGACTTGATGCCGGCGAGGATGTCGTCCTCGATGTCCTGCAGCGCGTAGATCGTGTCGTAGCCGATCGTCCAGACGACGGCGGCCGCATAGACGAGGTAGGCCGGCGCATCGAGGCGTCCGAACACAGCGCTCCATGCCATCAGGGCGCCCCAGGAGAAGGCCAGCCCGAGGACGAATTGCGGCATCTGGGTGATGCGCTTCATGAAGGGATAAACTGCGACGATCGCCAGCGAACCGATCCCGAGCAGGACGGTGAAGCGATTGAACTGCAGCAGGATCACGAGCCCGATCAGGGACAGCGCGACCATGAAGATCGCAGCCGCCTTGGCCGTGACCTGGCCGGAGGGCAACGGACGCCCGCGCGTTCGCGCCACCTGCGCATCCAGCTTGCGATCGACGATGTCGTTGAATGTCGAGCCCGCGGCACGCATCACCACGGCGCCGATCAGGAACAGCAGGCAGTGCCAGATATCGGGAAAGGCGAACTGCTTCTCGATCGCGGCCAGCCCGGCGCCCCACCAGCACGGCAGCAACAGCAACCACCAGCCGATCGGCCTCTCGATCCGAGCCAGCTTCAGATAGGGCCTGGTCGCAAGCGGCGCGCGCGTATCCACCCAATGGCCTGAGAGCGCATCGGGCAGCGGCGTGTCGTTGGCGGGTGTCGGGACGGCTCGGGCGGTCTCGGGCAGGCGGGCCACGATGGGCTCAGAGTGCGCCCGGAGGAACGCGCATGCCGCCGCCGGTCAGCGCATCGCCGCCGCCGAACGGGTTGCCGCCCTGCTGTTGCTGCTGCGCCCGCTGGGCACGCTGCATCATCTGGGCCTGCTGCTTCACGGCGTTGCAGGCCTGGTTGCGGATGCCGGAGGCCTTTTCGTTGTCGGCCTTCATGTTGCCGATGAACGCGTCGGGAATCTGGCACCAGTCCTTGTTCGCCGCAGCGAACTTCAGAGCCGAATTGCCGTTGCCCACGAGGCGGCCGAGCGTGCTGCAGGCCTGCGCAGGGGTCAGCTTGCGCTTTGTCTTCGAGGCGGAGTTCAGGCTGGCGACGATCGACTGCCGCTCTTGAAGCAGCTTCTGCATCTGCTCGCAGCCGGACGCCTGTGCGTTGGCCGGAGCGGAATCGAGGAGGGACACGATCGCGAGCCCAAAGGTCGCAATCACTCCTGAAGCCATCCTGCGCCGCATCTCGTCCCTCTCCATGATCGCCCTGCTGCGGGTCTTGCCGCGCAACAATGTTAATAGCAGTCCCGACGTGTTAGCGCCAAGCGCCACCGCGAGTCTATCTGCTCCATCGCCCGGGCCGGGCGAATGGTGCCGTTAGTCCATGATTGTGGCGGTTTTCGTGCCTGCTGGCATTTCTCGCGCCGGCCCTGAGATGGAAGCTTTGCGGATGTCCGTTCCCGATTTTGCCCGCTACCGGCTCTGGGTT
This sequence comes from Allobosea sp. P1_B10, assembly GCF_056406735.1. Taxonomy (NCBI): domain Bacteria; kingdom Pseudomonadati; phylum Pseudomonadota; class Alphaproteobacteria; order Hyphomicrobiales; family Alloboseaceae; genus Allobosea; species Allobosea sp. P1_B10. The sequence goes on from NZ_JBFTZP010000007.1 coordinate 16,948, forward strand.
GCAGCCGATCTGACTGTCGGCACCCGGCTGCCGCTCGAACGCGAGCAGGCCAACTACCTGCTCAACGTGCTGCGCCTGAAAACCGACGATACCGTCATGGTCTTCAACGGCCGAGACGGGGAGTGGCTCGCCGCGATCACGTCCGAGGGGCGCAAATCCGCCAGCCTCGGCCTCCTGCGCCAGGCACGCCCGCAGACGGCGGCGCCCGACATGCACTATCTGTTCGCGCCGTTGAAGCATGCGCGTCTCGACTACATCTCGCAGAAGGCGGTCGAGATGGGGGCCGGCGTGTTGCAGCCCGTACTGACCCGCCGCACCCAGGTCTCGCGGCTCAATCTCGACCGGCTTCAGGCCAATGCGGTCGAGGCTGCCGAACAATGCGGCATCCTCAGCCTCCCCGAGATCCGGCCGGAGTGCGCACTCGACGTGGCGCTCGACGCAATGGAACCAGAGCGGCTGCTGATCTTCTGCGACGAGGCGATGGCGCAGGAAAGCCCGATCACGACCTTGAGCAGGGCCAAGCCAGGTCCCTGCGCGGTGCTGATCGGGCCGGAGGGCGGCTTCGACGAAGCCGAGCGCGCTCGCATCATGGCGCGGCCCAACACGCTGCGGATTTCGTTGGGGCCGCGAATCCTGCGTGCCGATACCGCCGCAGTCGCGGCGCTGACCCTGGTGCAGGCAGTTCTCGGAGACTGGCCGCGCGGCTGAGCGCCGGCTCACATCGCGCCGCTTGCGACATCGCGTCCTGGAACGACTACCGCTTTGCGGCGTTTCCGGCGCTGTGCAGGGGGAAGCCGTATTCTCGACTCATTGGCCATCAGGCTGTGACGCGGGCCCGACAGGGTGTCGCGTCGCGTGCGGACGCCCTCTGCCGGCCTGCCTGAACTAGCCCGATGAGGAACACGCCATGAGCGAAGCCTGTCGCTTCGGTATCGAAGAAGAATATTTCCTGTCCGACGCCGAAAGTCGCGGCGTTGTGCGCAGGGTCCAGCCCAAATTCATCGCGGCGGTTCAGGAGCGTTTCCCTGACGAGGTGCAGCGCGAAATGCTGCAATCGCAGATCGAGGTTGCGACGCCTGTCTGCGAATCAATGGAGGAGGCGAGGGCGTCGCTGTCGGGCCTGCGCCGCAAGCTCGCCGGTCTTGCACTCGAATACGATATGCTCCTGCTGGCTTGCGGCACGCATCCCAGCGCCGTCTGGACGCGCCAGCGCGCCACCGACGCCTCGCGCTATGACCGCCTGATGCGCGATCTCCAGATGCTCGGCAGCCGCAATCAGCTCTGCGGGCTGCATGTCCATGTCGAGGTGCCAGACGAGGATGAGCGCATCAGCCTGATGGTGCGCATCCTGCCTTACCTGCCCGTGCTGCTGGCGCTCTCGACTTCCTCGCCGTTTTGGCAGGGCCAGCGCACCGGCCTGATGGGCTACCGGCTCTCGGCCTATGCCGAACTCCCGCGGACGGGACTGCCGGAGCTCTTCCTCGATCCCGCGGATTATCGCGCCTATGTCGAGACCATGACCGCGGCCGGCGCGATCAAGGACACCAGCTATATCTGGTGGGCGATTCGCCCCTCCGACAAGCATCCGACGCTGGAACTGCGGATCGCCGACAGCTGCACGCGGCTCGACGACACTCTGGCGATCGCGGCGCTGTATCGCTGCATCGTCCGCCATCTCCAGCGCAATCCGGCCGTCAATACCGACCTCACCGCGGCATCGCGGGCTATCGCGGCCGAAAACGTGTGGCGGGCCCAGCGCTATGGCAGCCATGGCGGTCTCATCTGCGCGAAAAGCCGCACGATGCGCACGGTGCCGAGCCTCGTCGATGAACTCGTCGACCAGTTGGCGGGGGACGCCGCAGCGCTGGGTTGCGCCCGCGACCTCGCCCATTGCCGGACCATCGCCACAGGCGGCAGCAGCGCCGACATGCAGCTCGCGGTCTTCGAGGAGGCGCGTGCACGGGCCGGTGGGCAGGCGGCCGGCCTCGCGGCCGTGGTCGACTGGCTGGCCTCGGAAACCCGCCTGGACGGCGCGGCTTTGGCCACGCCGGATGCCAGGCAGGACTGGCGCGGCGCGGCCTGAGCGGTGATTCGCGGCGGGCGACGCAGGGCCGGTCTGCGCTGCCGCAAGAAGTTCGTCCGAAAAACGCGGGTCGGAGGTCGTTGTCGAGCGATCCCGCCTCGCCTATGTCTGGCGCTCCCGGAAGCCTGATCCGTCGCTGCAGCCCGCAGGATGGAAGCCTGGCCTCGATTACTTGCGCCGGAGCGCCCATGGCTCGCGATGTGTCCGATTCGACCCCGGTCGGTTCCAAGGACGAACTGATTTCCTGGATCGCCGTTGGCGAAAAACCGGCCTCCGACTTCAGGATCGGCACGGAACACGAGAAGTTCCCGTTCTATCGCGAGGACAATGCGGCGGTCCCCTATGACGGGCGCGGCGACAAGGGCGGCATCCGCCATTTGCTCGAAGGCATGCAGGCCAAGCTCGGCTGGGAGCCTATCGTGGATGATGGCCACATCATCGGGCTGGCCGGTCCCGACGGCGGCGGCGCGATTTCGCTCGAGCCCGGCGGCCAGTTCGAACTGTCCGGCGCCCCGGTCGAGACGCTGCACGACACGGCCGAGGAACTCGCCGGGCATCTCGCCGACGTCAAGGCGGTGGCCGAGCCGCACGGCATCGGCTTCGTCTCGCTGGGCCATTCGCCGCTTTGGACACGCGAGCAGACGCCCGTGATGCCCAAGGGGCGCTACAAGATCATGGCGAACTACATGCCGAAGGTCGGCACACGCGGTCTCGACATGATGTTCCGCACCTGCACCGTGCAGGTGAACCTCGATTTTGCGACTGAAGCGGACATGGTCAGGAAACTCCGGGTCTCGCTGGCCCTGCAGCCGCTCGCGACCGCGCTGTTCGCGTCCTCGCCCTTTACCGAAGGCAAGCTGAACGGCTTCCAGTCCGTGCGCTCCGAGATCTGGCGCGACACCGACAAGGCCCGCTCGGGCATGATCCCCTTCGCCTTCGACGAGGCCATGTCCTACGAGGCCTATGTCGACTGGGCCCTCGACGTGCCGATGTATTTCGTCAAGCGCGGGGCGGTCTATCACGACGTCGCCGGCGCTTCCTTCCGCGACCTGCTGGCCGGAAAGCTCGCACAACTGCCGGGCGAGCGCGCGACCATCTCGGATTGGGCCAACCACCTCTCGACGCTGTTCCCGGAAGTCAGGCTGAAGCGCTTCCTCGAGATGCGCGGCGCCGATGCCGGCCCCGAAGAACTCCTGAACGCGCTGCCTGCCTTCTGGGTCGGACTGCTCTACGACCAGACCGCGCTCGACGGCGCGTGGGAGCTCGTCAAGGGCTGGAGCGACGACGAACGTCAGGCTCTGCGTGACGCGGTGCCGAAGCAGGGCCTCGACGCCGTGATCGCGGGGCGCAAGCTCCAGGATATCGCTGGCGAGGTGCTGGCGCTGTCGCGGGCGGGCCTGGCGCGCCGGGCGCGCAAGAACGCGGCCGGTCAGGACGAGACCGTCTTCCTCGATCCGCTGAACGAAATCGTCGCGAGCGGCCGGACACTGTCCCAGACGCTGAGCACGACCTTCGGGAGCAAGTGGAAGGGGCAGATCGCGCCAGTCTTCGACGAGTGCGCGATCTGAAGGCGGCGGATTCGCCTGAAAAGCGACAAATGGCCGGGATTGAAGTCTTGCGATTAACTGTTTGTCCGAGACTTTGCCGCTAGCTTAGCGGCATGAACAGGTTCGTACGCCATCTCCAGCGCTTCGCCGCAGACCAGCGCGGCGCGACGGCGATCGAGTACTGTTTCATCGCAGGTCTGATCTCGATCGTCATTGTCGCCAGCGCGACGCAGATCGGGCAGTCACTCATCCGCATGGTCGCCGGCGTCAACAGCGGCCTCCCGTAAGTCACGAGGCGACGGGGGCCCTATTCGGCCGCCGTCTTGAAGCTCTGCAGGTTGTCCAGGCTCTGGATGATGTGCTCCGCCAGCGCGTTCGAGAGCACGGACGGATCGAACCGCGTCCGCAGCAGGCCGATCTTGCAGGATGGCAGCGTCGAATAGCCATCCGTCGGGCCAAGGATGCGCATGCCGGGCCGGACAGCACTTTCGGGCAGCACCGAGACGGCAAGTCCCGCCACGACGGCCGCGCCCACAGCCGTCGAATTCCAGCTCGCATAGAGCACGCGGAACCGGCGGCCCTTGGTCTCAAGTGCCTCGACGGCCGCCTGCCGCCAGTTGCAGGTCGGCCGGCCCAGCGCCAGCGGCAGCGGGTCCTCCTCATGCACGCCGTGGCGCGCGGAGGTTACCCAGAGCAGCGGTTCGATGCGGATGATCTCGCCCTGGCCGCGGCTCTCGACATGGGTGATGATCGCGAGGTCGATGTCGCCGGTGGCGATCCTGTCCGCCAGCATCGGCGTCGGCTCGCAAACCACGGTGACTTCGGCGCGCGGGTTGGAGCGGGCGAAGCGCGCCAGGATCTCGGGCAGATAGCGGTCGGCATAGTCGTCGGGCACGCCGAGGCGGATGCGCCCCTTCAGGTCTGCGTCGGTGAAGCTCGCGACGCATTCCAGGTTGAGCCGGACGATGCGGCGGGCGTAGTCGAGCAGCCGCTCGCCATCCTCGGTCAGCTTGGCATGGCGCCCGTCACGACCAAACAGCGGCCGGCCGACGCGCTCCTCGAGCCGTTTCATCTGCATGGACACGGCCGATTGCGTTTTGAAGACCACCTCCGCGGCCCGCGTGAACGAGCCCGTATCGGCTATCGCGACAAAGGTTTTGAGCTGGTCTGCATCGAGCACATGCGCCATGGCGGTTCTCCGGGACGCTCATCAATATCCGTGTTGTCAAGCATCATAAGCATTCGTTTGGCTGATGGCTAGTCCGTAGCTATCCTTTGGTCAGTCTCGAAGCTTTGCCAGCGGCGCGTCCGGGCAAAGCAGGGGATGTCCCGTAGCTCAGGAGGCCGTCATGCTTATCATGACATTTGCCACGAAGTCGTTCGCATCGGTTTCGGCCGGCGTCACGCGTGTTGCTGCCCAAGGGATTGCCGGTGTCATCTCGTTCGCGAAAGCTGTCGTCAATCGCCGGGAAATCCTGCTCCTGACCGAGCTCGACGACCGAAGCCTCAAGGATATCGGGCTCATGCGCGCCGATGTCGAGGGTGCGCTGGCGTCGTCCTGGCTGAAGGATCCCTCAAGCGTACTCGCCTCCCGCTCCACCGCGTCCGCGCGTGCGGCAACGGCGCGGCGCGAGGCAGCCTCGGGAGACGCAAAGGTCCAGCTGAAGGTTGCCCCCGTCCAGGGGCGCACTCCGGCCCCGGCCAACGATCATGAGGTTGCGTGCTGCACCTGACCCCTTGGGGTGGCACGTTCCTGTGGGCGGGAGCTTAGCGCTTCCGCCCTTTTTCTTGAGCGGACCTCAGCGGCGCTTCTGGCCGCCGAACATGCCCTCGAATATCGACCTCAGCGCATCCTGATGGCTGTCCTGGACCTGCCGGCCGTGCTCGAACATCTGGTTCAGCGCATCGAGGCCGATCGAGCCCGGCCCGGTCTGGCCGGAAGCGGGAGCCTCGTCGGGCTCGTCCTGCGGTTCGGCCTGTCGCGGCGCGCGTGGCTGCTCCGCGCTGCGGGGCTCGGCCGGCTGCGCACCGCCCAGCATCCCGGTCAGGATCTGTCCGAGCAAGCCGCCGCCCATCTGGTCGGAGCCCATCTGTCCGCCGGGCATCTGGCCTCCGCCGAAGGGGCCGCCACCCTGCGTCTGCCCGGGCCCTGCGGTCTGGCCGCTGCCGAACAGCCCGCCGAGGATGGCTTCGAGCGGGTTGGCAGGGTTCGCCGAGGGCTGCGGCGCAGCCTGCCCCGGATTCTGGCCCGGCATCTGGCCGCGCATCATCTCGCCGATCTGGCCGAACATTCCGCTCATGCCCTGGCTGTTGGCGGATTTGAACAGCCCGCCCATCACCATGGAGGCGATCACCGGCAGCATCTGCTTGAGGATCGCCTGGCCCACGCCCGATGTCGCGGCGGCCTGGGCGGCGACCGCGTTGCTCACGTCCTTCGAGCCGAAAAGCTGGCTGAGCACGTCGTTGCCCATCGTCTTCGCATTATCGGGGATGCCGTCGCCATTGGCGTCGAACATTTTTGCAAAGGGGCTGGCAGTCATCATCTGCGCCAGATTTCCGAAGGCGTAAGGGTCCTGCGTCTGACGCTGGAGCCCCATCGAGAACGCAGGCAGCAGGGCTTCGACAGCGGCCTGCGTCTGCTGCTGGCTGAGCCCGTATTGCCGGGCGATGTTCTGCATAGCCTGCCCGTTCTGGGCCGCTTGCATCATCTCGAACAGGTTCATCATGGCTCAGCCTCCGGCTGGTTCGCGGTCTGCGGCCGCCTGAGCGGGAACGATAGCAGTGTCGGGATGCGAGGCAAGCGCGTCGCGCGCGGCAGCCCGTGCCGCCTTGCGCTCCAGTTTGTCGATGCCGCGATAGGCGAAGATCAACGCGATGACGCCAAAGGCCACCGCGCCCAGCGCCGAGCCCACCATGGCGCCTTTGGGTCCCGCGTAGTGGGCGCCGAGGAAGGCCAGCGGCATCGTGCCGAGCGTGGCCCTTCCCCAGCTGAACACGGTCGAGAAGATCGGCATGCCGAGATTGTTGAAGGCGGCGTTGGCCACGAACAGCAGGCCGACGAAAACCCACATCGGTCCGGCGATCAGGCAGAAGAACTGCACCAGCTCGGCCGTCATGCCGGTAGCCGAGAACGCCGTGACGATCGGGCCGCGCAGCACCAGCAGCAGCGCCCAGGAGAAGAGCACGCTCGCCACCGCGAATATGGCGGCGTCGCTGAGCCCCCGCCGCATCCGGTCGAACCGGCCCGCACCCCAGTTCTGGCCCAGGATCGGGCCGATAGAGCCCGAAAGCGCGAAGAGCACGCCGAACGCCACGGGTACCAGCCGGTCGACGATTGCGATCGCCGCGATCGCTCCATCGCCGAAGCGCGCGATCACGCTGGCAAAGACGGCGTTCGCGATCGGGTTCGATATGTTGGTGAGGATCGCCGGCCCGGCGATGGCAAAGACGCGCCCGGTATCCTGTCGCAGCCCTGCGAGAGAGGGCCGCGCCACCATGTCGTGGATCCCCACGGTGCTGTAGAAGCCGATGCCGATCATCAGGACGCGAGAGACCACCATGGCGAGCGCCGCGCCGTCGGGGCCAAGCTTGAGCCCGAAGATGAAGAGCGGGTCGATGATCGCCGTCGCCAGCCCGCCGCCGAGCGTCACGAACATCGCGCGGCGCGCATCGCCGACTGCGCGAAGAACGCCCGACAGCCCCATGCCGATCGCCATCAACGCGTTCGACGGCAGCACGATCCACAGGAACGAGCTTGCGACCTGATAGGCTTCGCCGCGCGCGCCGAGCGCGTTCAGCAGCCATGGCAGGATCGCCAGGGCGATCAGCGACAGGACCAGGCCGGCCATCCCCATCAGCGCCAGGCATGAGCCGGCAATGCGGCGTGCCGCCATGCGCTCGCCCGCGCCCAGGCTGCGCGCGGTCAGGGCGCCGATCGCGATCATCAGCCCGACATTGATCGAGATCATCAGATACAGGACGATCGTCGCGAACCCGACGCCCGCCGTCGCCTCCGGCCGACCGAGCCAGGACACGTAGAGCAGCGAGAGCAGGTCGACGACAAAGACCGCCATCAGCCCGACTGAGCCGGTCGCAGTCATCACCGCGACATGGCGCATCGTCGAGCCCGTGACGAAGACGGCCTGCGGCCGGGCGGGCGCGGCGCTCATCGATGTGGTCCGGTCAGCCCGGCTGCGGCAGGCGATCTAAACGTGGGCGAGACGAAATCTGTCATGATGGTCCCGTTCTGGAGAAGATGCTTCTACTGCGAGCTACTGCGGCCGCAAGGTCGTTCTCGGGATGGCGGTCCTGCATGGCCGGGCCTTCCAAGGGCCGAGCCGAGCGGCGATATGCCCCCCTGTGGCCCGGTGCGAGCTTCCTTGACATCGCCCGCCCCACGCCGAAAGAAGGCGGGGCATTTCCCCAGGAGCGTATTCCCGCGTGACCAAGCCGCCGCTCGACATCCTGCTCTGTGCGCCGCGTGGCTTCTGCGCGGGCGTCGTGCGCGCCATCGATGCCGTCGAGAAGGCGCTCGCCCTGCATGGCGCGCCGGTCTATGTCCGGCACGAGATCGTACACAACAAATACGTCGTCGAATCGCTGAAACGGAAGGGCGCCGTCTTCGTCTCGGAGCTGTCGCAGGTTCCCGATGCGACCCGTCCGGTGATCTTCTCGGCCCATGGCGTCGCCAAGTCCGTGCCGGCCGAGGCCGACCAGCGCGGCCTGTTCGCCATCGACGCCACCTGTCCGCTGGTCACCAAGGTGCATCGCGAGGCCGAGGTGCATCACAAGCGCGGCCGCCACATCCTGCTGGTGGGCCATGCCGGCCATCCCGAAGTGATCGGCACCATGGGCCAGCTGCCTCTCGGCGCGATCACGCTGATCGAAACGCTGGACGACGTCGCCTCGCTGACGCCGCCGACCGACCAGCCGCTCGCCTACGTCACCCAGACGACGCTCTCCGTCGACGACACCCGCGAGATCGTGCTGGCGCTGCAGGCGCGCTTCCCGGACCTGATCGCGCCGCACAAGGAAGACATCTGCTACGCCACGACCAACCGCCAGGAGGCGGTCAAGCGCGTCGCGCCTTTGGTCGAGGGGCTGATTGTGGTCGGCTCGCCCAATTCGTCGAACTCGCAGCGCCTGCGCGAGGTCGCCGAGCGTGCCGGTTGCCCGGTGGCGCGGCTGGTCCTGCGCACCGACGAGATCGACTGGTCGGTCTTCGGCTCCATCCGCAGCCTCGGAATCACCGCCGGCGCGAGCGCGCCGGAGGTTCTGGTCGAGGAAATCATCGACGCCTTCGCTGCCCGCTACGACGTTCGCGTCGAGACGGTCTCGACGGCCGACGAGAACGTATTCTTCCCGCTTCCGCGCGAATTGCGGGCTGAAGCCTCGCCCAACGCGGCCGAGTAAGCGCGAGCAAGAGAGAGCGAGCCTTGGCCGTTTATACCGAAGTACCCGACGACGAGATGGCCGCCTTCGTGGCGCGTTACGGCATTGGCGACCTGCTGGCCGTGAAGGGCATTGCCGAGGGCGTCTCCAACTCGAACTTTCTGCTGCACACCTCGCAGGGCTTCTACATCCTGACCCTCTATGAGGAGCGCACCGAGACGCGCGATCTGCCCTTCTTCATCGGGCTGATGGAGCATCTGGCGAAGCAGGGCCTCAACTGCCCGCAGCCTGTGAAGACCCTTGCCGGAGAAGCTGTTGGGCATCTCGCCGGCCGGCCGGCCGCGATCGTGACCTTCCTGGACGGCATTTCCGTGCGGCGGCCCAACGCCATGCATTGCGCCGAAGTCGGCCGGGGCCTGGCCTTGCTGCATCAGGCCGGCGCCGATTTTGCCATGGAGCGGGTCAACTCTCTGTCGGTTCCGTCCTGGCGGCCCTTCGCCGAGCAGGCCGGCGCTGCCGCCGATACGGTGTCGCCCGGGCTTCAGCAGCGGGTCATGGCCGAGGTCGAGGTGCATGAGCGCAGCTGGCCGCGCGATCTGCCGCGCGGCGTGATCCATGCGGACCTCTTCCCCAACAACGTCTTCTTCATCAAGAACAAGCTCTCGGGCCTGATCGACTTCTATTTCGCCTGCACGGATGCCTTTGCCTTCGACATCGCGACCTGCCTGAACGCCTGGTGCTTCGAGGCCGACTCCTCCTTCAACCTGACCAAGGGCCAGGCGCTGCTGGCGGGTTATGAGAGCGTGCGTCGGCTCGAGCCTGCCGAGGTCGAGGCGTTGCCGCAGCTATGTCGCGGCGCGGCCCTGCGCTTCCTGCTGACGCGCCTCGTCGACTGGCTGAACGTGCCGCCCGGCGCGCTGGTCAAGCCGCACGACCCGCTCGAATACGACCGCAAGCTTGTGTTTCACCAGCGCGCCACAGATGCGCGCGACTACGGATTGCGGCGATGAACGAGACTGTGAACGAGGCCGTCGAGGTCTGGACCGACGGCGCCTGCTCCGGAAATCCCGGTCCCGGAGGCTGGGGTGCGATCCTGTCCTTCAAGGGCAAGGAACGCGAGCTCTCCGGCGGGGAGGAGATGACCACCAACAACCGCATGGAGCTGATGGGGGCGATCTCGGCGCTTGAGACGCTGACGCGGCCCTGCACCGTCGCGCTCCACACCGACAGCCAGTACCTGCGCCAGGGCATCACCAGCTGGATTCATGGCTGGAAGCGCAATGGCTGGAAGACCGCGGACAAGAAGCCCGTCAAGAACGAGGAGCTCTGGAAGCGCCTCGATGCCGCGCTCGGCCGCCACAAGATCGAGTGGAAATGGGTCAAGGGCCACGCCGGCGACGTCATGAACGAGCGTGCCGACGTGCTTGCCCGCGCCGGCATGGCGCCGTTCAAGCGCGGGCGCTGACGCCGCTCAGCCCAGCGCCTGCCGGTAGACGATGAAGCCCGACTTGTCGGCGACCTTGTCGTAGAGCGCCTGGCCCTGCAGGTTCGTCTCATGCGTCTGCCAGTAGACGCGGAAGGCGCCCTTGTCCTGCGCCATCTGCCGCACGGCCTCGATCAGCTTGCGCCCGACGCCGCTGCCGCGCGCCGCCTCGACGGTGAAGAGGTCCTGCAGGTAGCAGATGTCTTTCGGGCTCCAGGTGGTGCGGTGCAGAACCCAGTTGACGATGCCCAGCGCCTCGCCGTCGCGCTCGGCGATGAAGCCTCCCATCGGCTCGGCCCCGCCGGTCAGGCGCGCGAAGGTGACATCGGTCGTCTCGGCCGGAAGGCTCGCCTTGTAGAAGGTCAGATAGCCCTGCCAGAGCGGCTCCCAGGCCGCACGGTCGGAGGCCTTGAGCGGGCGGATCGTAATCTCTGACATGGACGGGTTGCCTTCTGCGACGATAGGTCAAGCTAGCCGGGCGCCAGTCTGCTGTCTCATCACAAGCGGGCATCGCATCGATTAGAGTCGCTGAATGCAGGCAGCCGCTCCGGAATGGATTCCGGATCTTCGCTTTGCTACGTCCGGGATGACCGCGCGCCATCTGGCCATGTCCGATCCCTGGGGCCAGGGCGTCCAGATCCAGGCCCAGCCGTCAAAAAGCCCGCGCAGCGGGGCTGCGCGGGCTCGTCACTTGCGAAAGATCTCAGAGCTGGCCGAGCAGGGCGTCCGCGCCGGAGACGTCGGCCTTGCCGGGAGCGTCCTCGACGTTCAGGGCGATCACGGTGCCGTCCTCGACGACCATCGAATAGCGCTGCGAGCGCGTGCCCATCCCGAAGCCCGAGCCGTCCATCGAGAGCCCGATCTCCTTGGCGAAGTCGGCATTGCCGTCGGCGAGGAACTCGATCACGCCGGCGCCACCGGTAGCCTTGGACCACGCGTCCAGGACGAAGACGTCGTTGGCGCTCGTGACCATGATGGCGTCGATGCCCTTGGCCTTGATCTCGCTGGCCTTGCTCAGGAAGCCCGGCAGGTGGTTCTTGTGGCAGGTCGGCGTGAAGGCGCCGGGAACAGCGAAGAGCACGACCTTCTTGCCGCTGAACAGCTCGTCCGTGGTCTTGGCCGCCGGGCCTTCCGAGGTCATGACCCGGAACGTAGCCTGCGGAAGCTTGTCACCCACCTTGATCGTCATCGCGCCTGTTCTCCGTAAAACTCGCGGCTGCGCGCCGCGTGTCAGGACTTAGGGCTTGGCGGCGGGGATGTCGAGTTCGAGCCGGGTCTCAGACGGGCCAGGGAGACCGCGCAGCGTGACGATGAACGGCGTCGGCCCCGCGGCTCCCTTGGGCCGGTCGCGGACCTTGATCCGTGCCAGCGTCGTGCCGTCCGGCTGCAGCGTCATCATCGGCTTGCCGAAGGACCACATGCCCGGCCCCTCGACGAAGACGTCCTCGACCTTGCCGTCGCTTGGCACGCGGATCGCGAAGCTGAGTTCCGGGCGCGGACCGGCATCGTCGACCTGCGCCTCGGCGAGCGACAATTGCTGCTTCTGCTGGCCAAGCTTGGCCGGGACCGGCACTCGCGCCTCGAACTGTTCGAGCCGCGCCGAGGTCACGCTGGTGACGCCCGGCTCGAGCCAGAGGCGCGACTCGGCACTGACGGGTGTGCAGATCTTTTCACAGATCGCATAATCGAGCTTGAGCGTGAGCATGACCGGTTGTGCGGGATCCAGCGGCTGGACCGAGATCGGGATCACGACCTCGCCGACATAACCGATCGAGAATCCGGCATTGTCGACAAAGCGCTCGGGCACGGGCCAACGCACGTCCAGGCCCGCGACATTGGTCGATCCGGTCCAGTCGAACACCGGGGGAATGCCGAAATCGCCGGGATTGCGCCAATAGGTCTTGTACCCCGGCGCCAGCACGATCTCGACGCCGACGCGCTGCTTGCCCGACGGGGCGGTGGGGCCGGCGATCAGGCGCAACGAGGATTTCCCCGCTTGCGACCAAGCCGACATGGCGCCCTCCTGCGCGAAGGCGGGAGAACTGAACGCCATGACGGCGAGGCCGATGAGTGTACCAGCGATCTTCACAGAGTTCACATATGGGCTTGCGACGGAAATAGCGAACGAACCTCGTATCAGATCACCAAGACGTGCGCGGAAAGGCCGCCCAATGATGGTGGGCGATGAATGGGGCGCAATCGCGATGCTCGATTCCGACGCCCAAACCTGTTTCCAGCAAAGCGCGAGTGATCTAGCATGGCCTCATGAAGATCGGCTCCAATCAACGCGTGAGCGGCCGCAGCTACCTCGACGGGCAGTGCCTGATCGCAATGCCTGGCATGAGCGATACACGCTTCAGCCGCAGCGTCGTCTATGTCTGCGCGCATTCGGAAGATGGCGCGATGGGCATCATCGTCAATAAGCCGGCTGGCGACACCAAGTTCCCCGATCTCCTGGTCCAGCTTGACGTCATTCCCTCCGAGGAACTGATCCGCCTGCCCAGCCAGGCCGAGAGGATGCAGGTTCTGCGCGGCGGCCCGGTCGAGACCAAGCGCGGCTTCGTGCTGCATACCGCCGACTTCTTCCTGGAATCGGCGACCCTGCCGATCGACGACGGCATCTGCCTGACTGCGACGCTCGACATCCTGCGCGCCATCGCCATCGGCAGCGGCCCCGAGAGCGCGATCCTGGCCCTGGGCTATGCCGGTTGGGGCGCGGGGCAGCTCGAATCCGAGATCCAGTCGAATGGCTGGCTGCATTGCGCCGCCGATGCCCAACTGCTCTTCGATGATGGCATCGACACGAAATACAGCCGTGCGCTCGGCAAGATCGGCATCGATCCGGCCTTCCTGTCGCGCGAAGCCGGGCACGCCTGAGCGCTAGCCGCTATCCCACTCGGGGCGGGGTCTGCCAGGCGGACGCCGTGTCGTAGAAGAAGCGCTCCTCGACGATGCGATCGCCGACCCAGCGCTGCAGTGCGAGCTCTTCCAGCCGCCGCACCGATCCGTCATGGCCGACGGCGTCGAAAACCCAGTTAACCACGACATTGTCGCCGTCGACCAGGACGACGCGAGGCGGATGCGTATCCATGCGCGCGAGCCGCGCCAGCGCCTGCCGTTCATGCTCCATCAGGATGTCGCGGCCGTGGCGCGGTGCCTTGCCGGGCTCCTGCATGGAGGCGTCCTCATGGTAGAACTCGGCGATGGCGCCGACATGGTCGCCGCTGACGACGGCGGCGATGAAGGCCTCGACACGCTCGCGGCTGGGCATTGTCCCGACCTCCGTGGTGAGGGGCCTCAGGCCGCCTCGCTCGAACTCGCAGCCGCTGCGCCGACGAGCCGACGGGCTTCGGCCGCGCTCATAGGCTGGCCGAAAATGTAGCCCTGCGCGTATTGGCAGCCGAGTTGGTAAAGCTCGATCGCATCGGATTCGCTCTCGGCGCCTTCGGCCACGACATCCATGCGCAGGTCGGCGGCGAGCTGGACGATCGAGCGCAGGATAACCGGCGGCTTGCCGTTGCCCATCTGGCGCACGAAGCTCTGGTCGACCTTGATCGTGTCGAAGGGGAAGCGCTGCAAGTATGACAGCGAGGAATAGCCCGTGCCGAAATCGTCGAGCGAGAGTCCGGCACCGAGATCGCGGATGCGGTTCAGCATCTGCGCGGCATATTCCGGGTTCTCCATCACCAGGCTCTCGGTGATTTCGAGCTTGAGCGTGCCGGGCAGGACGCGCCGGCGGCCGAGCACGGTCTTCACGTCGTGCAGCAGGTCGTGGCGCAGGAGCTGTCGGCTCGAGACATTGACGCTGGCGAAGATCGGCGGATCGACTTCGAGCGCCGCCTGCCAGGCCTCGAGCTCGCGCGCGGTGCGATCCATGACGTACACGCCGAGATCGACGATCAGTCCGGTTTCCTCGGCAATATCCAGGAAATCCTGGGGCATCAACCGGCCTTCGCGCGGATGATCCCAGCGCACCAGCGCCTCGAAACCAGCGATGGTGCGGTCTTCCAGCCGCACGATCGGCTGGTACATCACCTGGATCTCGCCACGCTCGATGGCGCGGCGCAGGTCGCTTTCGAGCGCCAGCCGGTCGTTGCGGTCGGTCCGCATCGCCGGCACGAAAACCTCGATCTTGTTGCCGCCCTGGCGCTTGGCATGGGCCATGGCGAGTTCGGCGTTCTTCAGCGCGTCGTCCTTGCGGGCGGCGGGCGCGGGGTCGAACAGCGCGAGGCCGATCGACGGCGTCAGGAAGATCTCGCGCTCCGCGAAGGTAACCGGGGTCGAGACGGCGCGGCGGACCAGTTCTGCCAGCGCCAGGATGCGCTCGGGGTCGCGCTCGGACACCAGGATCATGGCGAAGGTGTCGCCGCCGATGCGGGCGAGCGTGTCCTGTGCGCGCAACAGGCGACCAAGGCGGCGCGCCAGCGTCAGCAGGATCGAATCGCCGGCCGAGAAACCGACGGATTCGTTGACCTGCTTGAAGCGGTCGATGTCGATCACGAGCACTGTCGGGCGGATGTTGTCATCGGCTCGGGTGAAGCCGAACACCGCGCCCAGCCGGTCCTGGAACAGCTTGCGATTGGGCAGGCCGGTCAGATTGTCGTGGACGGCATCGTGCAGCAGGCGCTCTTGCGCCGTGCGCTGCTCGGTGACGTCCGAGAGCGTGCCGATGACGCGGACGACCTCGCCATCGGAGCCGATGACCGGGCGCGATTTCAGGTTGCACCAGTGGTACGCGCCGCTCGCCGAACGCAGGCGAAAATCAAGGTTCAGCTTGCCGCGGCGCTGCTCCAGCACGGCATCGAGCGTTACTCGGTAACGGTCGCGATCGGCGACATGCATGAATTCGAGCCAGCGCGAGGCCGAGCCTTCGAGCGCGCCACGCGGCAGGCCCAGGATCGTTTCCATCTGCGGGGACACGAAGATCTTGTCTGCGGTGACGTCCCAGTCGAAGACGAGATCGCCCGAGCCCGAAAGGGCGAGCGCGCGGCGCTCGGTCTCGGAGACGAGCCCCTGCGAAACGGCGCCGCCGGCGAAGGCATGCTGGATCACCGTGAAGCCGATCAGGAGCACGATCAGCACGAGGCCGCCGAGCAGGGCAGGGGCGACGAGATCACGCTGGAACTGGCCGGTGACGGTGAAGCCGGCTGCCGTCACCCACACTGCAAGCAGGAACCAGGTCGGGATCAGCATCACGGCACGCTCGTAGCCATGCGTCGCCAGATGCAGGATCAGCACGAAGCCCACCGCCGCCACGGCGGCAATCGAGATGCGCGCGATGCCGGATGCCATCGGCGCATCGAAGACCGCAAGTCCGACCAGGCCCGCAAGACCCAGGATCCAGACGGCTGTGACGTGGCTGTAGCGCACATGCCAGCGTCCGAGATTGAGGTAGGCGAAGAGGAAGACGAGCAGCGTTGCCGCCAGCACGACCTCGGCGCCGGCGCGGTAGATGCGCTCTATCGCCGGCGTCAGCGGGAAAATGCGCTGGAAGAAGCCGAAATCGAGGCCGGCATAGGCGAGAACCGCCCAGGCCAGCGCCGCGGCTGCCGGAAAGATCACCGCGCCCTTGACGACGAAGATGATCGTCAGGAACAGCGCCAGCAGGCCGGCGATGCCGATAATGATGCCCTTGTAGAGCGTCAGCCCGTTGGTTTTCTGGCGATAGGCCTCCTGCTCGAACAGATACAGCTGCGGCAGGTTGGGCGATTTCAGCTCGGCGACGAAGGTCACGGTGGTGCCGGGGTCGAGCGTGATCAGGAAGACATCGGCGTCGGGGCTGATCTCTCGGTCGGGGCTCAGGCCCTGGCTCGCCGTCACGGCCTCGATGCGCCGGTCACCGAGATCGGGCCAGATCACGCCCGAGCCGATGAGCCTGTGGAAAGGCGCGACCAACAGGCGGTCGATCTGCTCGTCTGAATCATTGGTGAGCGCGAACACGATCCAGTCCGGCCGCGCGCCCGATTCGCGCGCCCGCACGGCAATGCGCCGGACGATGCCGTCGGGGCCCGGAGCGGTCGAAATCTGGATGACATCGCCATCGGATTTGTTGCGCTCGACGACAGTGGTCAGGTCGATCACGGGAGCGTCGACCGGTACCCGGACGGCCTCGACAGCAAGGGCTGGCGCCATCGAGCCGGCAAGCCAGAGCGCAAGGCCGGCAACGGCCAGGCCAATCCGGAACAGTCTATCGGGGATGGACAAACGCGGCTCGGTTCTAATGCGGGAAACGATCAAGGGTGATCAGGCGATCAGTCGTACCGACGCCTCATGGCAAGGGCAAGGCATAGGCCGGTTTGTCGTCGAATTGTGGACGGGATGGAGGAGGGGCGGCGCCGGCTCAGCCGCCGTCGGGGAGGCGATCGCTGGAGAGGGCGGCATAGAGAAGATGGTCGCACCAGGCGCCGTTAATCCTGAGATAGGCGCGCGCCATGCCTTCGCGTTGGAACCCGACGCGTTCCAACAGCCGGCGCGACGGCTCGTTATTGGTAAGGCACGCAGCCTCGACCCTGTGCAGGGCGAGGTCGGAGAACGCAAAGCGCAGGGCGCCGCGCACGGCCTCGGTCATGTGACCCTGGCCGGAATGGCGCTGGCCCATCCAGTAGCCGAGCGTACAGGCCTGGGCGACGCCCCGGCGCACGAGCCCCAGCGTGAGCCCGCCAATCAGGGTGTCGGTGCGGGTGTCGAAAATGAACAGTGCATAGGCTTCGTCGCTGGCGATCTCGCGGGCGGCTCGCTTTACCCTGAGACGGAACGAGGCGCGGGTCAGGTCGTCCTCGTTCCAGACTGGTTCCCAGGGCGTGAGGAACTCGCGGCTCTCGATCCTCAGGACCGCCCAGGCGGGATAGTCGCTCGCGACGGGAGGACGCAGATGCAGGTTCTGCGTCCGGATCAGCGGGCGTGTCGGCGGCTCGCTCGAGAAGCGGAACAGCGCCATCGTCGTTCAGTCCGCTGCCCGGGCGGCGTGAAGCAGCCGCTTGGCCGCAGGCAGGCCCTGCAGCGGGCCCACGGCCGCGACACTGGGCTGGTGGCCCAGCAGCGAGCGTCCCGCAGCACGGACATCTTCGAGCGTCACCGCATCGAGTCGCGCCGCCAGTTCCTCCCGCGGGATCGCCCGGCCGAAGAGCAGGACCTGGCGGGCCATTTGTTCGAGCTTGCCGCCGGGGCTTTCGAGCGACGCCAGCAGCCCGACCTTCATCTGCGCGCGGGCACGGGCGACTTCGGCCTCGGTGACATCCTCGGCGGCCTGGCGCAGGCAGGCCAGGGCGACATCGATGAGTTCTGCGACGTCGGCGGGCGCCGTACCTGCGCTGATGCCGAAAACGCCGCAATCCGAGAAGGGCCAGTGGAAGGCGTCTACCGCATAAGCCAGGCCGCGCTGCTCGCGCACCTGCTGGAACAGCCGCGACGACAATCCGCCGCCGAGCACCGATGAAAAGACCTGGAGGGCGTAGTGCGCGCCATTGGCGAAGGGCAGGCCCGGGAAGCCGAGAACGAGATGGACCTGCTCCTCGTCGCTCGGGATGCGCGCCTCGCCGCCGACATACTTGCCGGCCTGGCGTTCGGGCAACTGGGCAGGCTTCGGCGGCAGCGACGCAAGGTGCTGCTCGGCGAGCGCCACGAGTTCGTCGTGATCGACGGCGCCCGACGCCGCCAGCACCATGTTGCCGGCGTGGTAATGTCGGGCGAGGTAGGCGCGGATCGCATCCGGGGTGAAGCTCTTGACCGTCTTGGCGGTGCCCAGGATCGGGCGGCCGAGGGGCTGGTTGGGGAAGGCGGCCTCGAGGAAGCGGTCATACACGAGGTCGTCGGGCGTATCCTGGACGGCGCTGATTTCCTGGAGAATGACGCCCTTCTCGCGCTTGAGCTCGTCCTCGGTCAAAGCCGATGCGGTCAGGATATCGGCGAGGATATCGACGGCCAGCGGCAGATCGGAGCCGAGCACGCGCGCGGTGTAGCAGGTGTATTCCACGGAGGTCGCGGCATTGAGGTCGCCGCCGACGCTTTCGATCTCCTCGGCGATGTCGAGCGCGCTGCGTCGCGCGGTCCCCTTGAAGGCCATGTGCTCGAGGAGATGGGCCAGCCCATGTTCATGGGGCAGTTCGTCGCGCGAGCCGGCGCCGATCCAGATGCCCAGCGATACGGTGGCGGCATGCTCCATGTGCTGGGAGACGATGCGCAGGCCGGAGGGCAGTGTGGTCAGCCCGACATCCGGGTCGTGACGGCCCGCTCCATTGGCTGCGGGGGCAGCGATCTCGGCGGCCTCGATCGGCGGGGTCGCGCTCATGCTGCCGCTCCCCTGACGGCGCGGGCATGCTTGCGCACGAACTGCTCGACGGCGCTCTGGTCGTTGGGCAGCAGGGTAAAGCGCTCGGTGCGCTCCATCAGGTCGCCGAGATGGGCCGGCAACTGCGGCGTGATCCCGCTTGCGGCCGAGACGGCGGAGGGGAACTTCGCCGGATGGGCGGTGCCAAGCACGATCATCGGCGTCGCGGGATCCTGCGCGAGCCCGCGCCGGGCGGCGCCGACGCCCACCGCGGTGTGCGGGTCGAGCAGGTAGCCGGCCTCGTCCATCACGCGCTTGATCTCGGCGGCGGTGGCGGCCTCGTCGACCGCGACGGCGTCGAATTCGCTGCGGATGGCGGCAAGCGGCTCAGGCGCGATCTCGAAGCGTCCTGACTGGGCCAGCGACTGCATCAGGCGGCGCACGGCAGCGCCGTCGCGACCATGGACCTCGAACAGTAACCGTTCGAAGTTCGAGGAGATCTGGATGTCCATCGAGGGCGAGGTCGTGGCCGAAACGCCGCGCATCTCATAAGCGCCGCTTTCGAGCGCACGTGCCAGGATGTCGTTGCTGTTCGTGCCAATCAGCAG
This sequence comes from Allobosea sp. P1_B10, assembly GCF_056406735.1. Taxonomy (NCBI): domain Bacteria; kingdom Pseudomonadati; phylum Pseudomonadota; class Alphaproteobacteria; order Hyphomicrobiales; family Alloboseaceae; genus Allobosea; species Allobosea sp. P1_B10. The sequence continues at coordinate 36,326 of NZ_JBFTZP010000007.1, forward strand.
GCGCTCGATCGGCAGGCCCATGCGCTTGGCGACGAAGCCGGCGAGAACATCGCCGAAATTGCCCGTCGGGACCGCAAACGAGACCTTGCGCGCCGGGGCGCCCAGCGAGACCGCCGATGTGAAGTAGTAGACCACCTGTGCCGCGATGCGCGCCCAGTTGATCGAGTTCACGCCCGACAGGCCGATCTCGTCGCGGAAGGCGTGATGGTTGAACATCGCCTTCAGCAGGTTCTGGCAATCGTCGAACGTGCCTTCCAGCGCGATCGCGTGGACGTTGTCGGCATCGACCGTGGTCATCTGGCGCCGCTGGACGTCGGAGACGCGGCCATGCGGATACAGGATGAAGACGTCGACATTCTTCAGGCCTTTGAAAGCGTCGATAGCCGCGCCGCCCGTATCGCCCGAGGTGGCGCCGATGATCGTGGCGCGCTCGCCGCGCAGCGTCAGAACATGGTCCATCAGCCGTCCGAGCAGCTGCATCGCCACGTCCTTGAAGGCGAGCGTCGGTCCATGGAAGAGTTCGAGCACGAAGAGATTATCGCCGATCTGCGTCAGCGGGCAGACGGCCGGATGCCGGAAGGTCGCATAGGCCTCGGCGATCATCTCCGACAGCGCCTTGCCCTCGATGTCGCCATCCGTCAGTGCGCCGAGCACGCGCTTGGCGACCGCGGCATAGGGCTTGCCCGAGAAGCCGGCGATCTCCGCCGGCGTGATCTGGGGCCAGCTCTGGGGCACGTAAAGTCCGCCATCGCGGGCAAGCCCGGCCAGGAGAGCGTCGGAGAAGGGCAGGGCGGGCGCTTCGCCCCGGGTAGAAATATGCAGCACGGCATTGGTCTCGGTGACTGAGGTCTTTGCTATAGGCCGCCGGGGAGCGAAGGGCAAAGGCACGTTGCAGGGCACGACTTGCCGGCGCTCTCCGGCTTAAGCGGCTTCGCGTGGCCGACGGGACTGCCAGGCAAAGGCGATGAACACGCCGACAAGCGTCAGCGCCAGGCCAAACCAGGTCAAGGCGTAGGACAGATGGTTGTCGGGAATGCGCTCGATCAATTCCTTGGGCGATACGCCGGCGGGCGGAGTCAGCCCGTCGCCCTGCCGCTCAGCTTCCAGATAGAACGGCGCGGCCGGGCCGAGCCCCAGCGAAGCCGCGATCGCAGCAGGGTCGCGCGTGTAGAATTCGCGCTGGGCGGGAAGGTCATTTGGCGTGAACGAGCCGCGTGCCTCCGCCGAGCGCAGGAAGCCCGTGACGGTCGCAGAACCCGAGGCCGCCTTGATCGTGCCCAGGCGGCCTTCCGGCACGAAGCCGCGATTCACGAGGATGACGCCGCCGTCGGCCAATCGAAAGCCCTGGAATATCCACCGGCCGAAGCCGGAGAGCTGGCGCGTTCCCGGTCCGCCTGCGGCGATCGTGGTGCGGACGCCGGCAAAGGTCTCGCCGATGAATTCGCCTTGAGCCGAGACCCGCGTCAGGTCGAGGGCGGCGGGGTCGAGCCCGGCCCAACTGGGCGAAGGCGGCATGGCGGCGGGAACGCCAGCTGCCTGCGCTTCGAGGCGCTCGATGAAGGCCCGCTTCTCGCTCATGCGCGAGAGCTGCCAGCCACCGAGAACGCACAGCACCAGCGCGCCGGCGAAAGTCAGGATTGTGGGCCAGAGCAGGCCCGGACGCATCGCGATCGTAGGGGAAGAGGTCACGAGTCGCGCCTGCCCTCGGCTGCGCTGTGGACATATTGCAGCGAGACCGCGAGCCCTTTCATCGGCCGCAGCAGCCCGAGGCAGACGATAACCGCCAGCGGCAGCCACATCGTCAGGTGCAGCCAGATCGGCGGCTCATAGGCGATCTCGACATAGAGCGCCGCGCCCAGCACGGCGAACCCGGCAATCAGCATGATGAAGACCGCCGGCCCGTCGGCGGAATCCGCGAAGGCGAAGTCGAGGCCGCAGGCGGCGCAGCGCGGCCGGACCTTGAGGTAGCCGTCGAACAGCTTGCCCTCGCCGCAGCGCGGGCAGCGGCCGGCGAGCCCGGTCGAATAGGGCGAAGGCAGCGTGCGCGCGGGCTCGGTCATGATGGCTCCAGAAACTGGAAAGGCGGCCCTGCGGCCGCCTTTCGCAAAACAGGTCGGGCGACCGCGTCAGTGCGCCGCGGCGGCAACAGTGCCGGCGCCCCAGACATAGATCGAGGCGAACAGGAACAGCCAGACCACGTCGACGAAATGCCAGTACCAGGCGGCGAACTCGAAGCCGAGATGCTGCTTCGGCGTGAAGTGGCCGAGATAGGCGCGATACAGGCAGATGGCGAGGAAGATCGTACCGATGACAACGTGGAAGCCGTGGAAACCGGTCGCCATGAAGAAAGTCGAGCCATAGATGTGCCCGCTGAAGCCGAAGCTCGCATGGGAGTATTCGTAGACCTGGCAGATCGTGAACAGCACGCCGAGGACGACGGTTAGCCACAGGCCCTGCTTCAGGCCCTTGCGGTCGCCATGGATCAGCGCATGGTGCGCCCAGGTCACGGTCGTGCCGGAGGTCAGCAGGATCAGGGTGTTCAGCAGCGGCAGGTGCCAGGGATCGAAGGTGGCGATGCCGGTCGGGGGCCAGACGCCGCCGGTGAATTCCTTGCGGGTGTAGTTGATCGCCTCGCCAGCATAGATGCTGGCGTCGAAATAGGCCCAGAACCAGGCGACGAAGAACATCACCTCGGAGGCGATGAACATCAGCATGCCGTAGCGATGATGGATCTGCACGACGCGGGTGTGATGGCCCTCATGCTCGGCTTCGCGGACGACGTCCATCCACCAGGCCAGCATCGTGTAGAGCACGCCTAGCGTGCCGATGCCGAAGACCAGCGGGCCGAGCTTCATGCCGCCCAGCATCATGGCCTTCATCCACATCACCGCGCCGATCGCCATGATCGTGGCGCTGGCGGCACCGACGATCGGCCACGGGCTCGGATCGACGAGATGGTAATCGTGGTGTTTGGTATGGGCCCCGGCCATCGTATCAGTCTCCGCGTCCAACTTTTCGTGCGCAGCGCTAAGCTGCGCCCGTCTTACAGCTTCGTGTTGGCCAAGTCACTTTTAAGCAAGTCACTTTTGGCCGGGTTCGTCTTGGTCTCGCCCACGGTGACGGGTTGTCCCGCCTTCGAGGGGAAATAGGTGTAGGACAGCGTCAACGTCTTGAGCGCGTTGAGGTCCCGGTTTCCGGCGATCTCCGGGTCGATGTAGAACACGACCGGCGCCTCGAGGGTCTCGCCCGGCTGCAGCGTATGCTCCGTGAAGCAGAAGCACTGGATCTTGACGAAATAGGCCGCGCCGTTTTCGGGTGCGATATTGTAGGTTGCGATCCCGGTCGAGGCCCGGTTGGAGCGGTTGGTGATCTTGTAGAACACCGTCTTGGTCTCGCCGACGCGCAGGCTGACCTCCGGGCTCTCCGGCTCGAAGGCCCATCCGAGACCAGGCGCGACATTGGCGTCGAATCGCACAGCCATGCTGCGGTCGAGGATCTGGCCCGCGCCGGCGGTGCCGACCCTGGGCGTGCCGCCGAAGCCCGTCGCCTTGCAGAACATGTCGTAGAGCGGCACGGCCGCGAAGGAGAGGCCGGTCATGCCCATGACGACGCCGGCACAGATCAGCGCGGTGCGCCGCATCCGGTCAGGCTGCTTCGCTAGGGGCTGCTTCTCCATCACAGCGGCCGGTTCATGATCGCCGGACCGGTCTTCACCAGCGTGACGACGAAGAAGAACACCACCAGCCCGAACAGGACGAGCGCCAGCGCCACGGAGCGGCGCCTGCGGCGGGCCATGTCCTCGGGCGAGAACGCGACCGGCACATCGGTCTGCTTGCTGGGCTCGTTCATCCTATCACCTTGGGCAGGGCCCACATCAGCCCGAGGCTGTTCTCGGCGAGAAGGACGACGAAGAGCAGGAACAGGTACAAGATCGAGAAGCCGAACATGGTGTAGCAGGCCTTGTTGCCGGCTTCGCCCTCGGGGGTGACGAGCACGCGCACGGCAAGGCCGATCATGGCCAGTCCGGTCGAGACCGAGACGACGAGATAGAGCAGCCCGCCGAAGCCCATCAGCGCGGGCAGCACGGCGACGGGCGCCATCACCAGTGCATAGGCCAGGATCTGGCGCTTGGTCGAGGCGGCACCGGCGACATTGGGCATCATCGGGATGCCGGCGCGCGCGTAGTCGGCCGACTTCACCACCGCGAGCGACCAGAAATGCGGGGGAGTCCAAAGGAAGATGATCGCGAACAGGACGATCGAGTGCCAGCCGAGATCGCCGGTGACGACGGCTTCGCCGATCATAGGCGGGAAGGCGCCGGCGGCACCGCCGATGACGATGTTCTGCGCCGTCGAGCGCTTCAGCCACATCGAGTAGATCACGGCGTAGAAGAAGATCGTGAAGGCGAGCAGCCCGGCTGCGAGCACATTGGTGATCAGGCCGAGCACGAGCACCGAGCCGACCGAGAGGGTCAGGCCGAAGGCGAGCGCCTCCGAACGCGCGATGCGTCCATCCGGGATCGGGCGCTTCGCGGTGCGCTTCATCAACGCGTCGATATCCGCGTCGTACCACATGTTGAGGCAGCCCGACGCGCCGGCGCCGACGGCAATGGCGAGCAGGGCCGCAAAGCCGAGCACCGGATGCACCGAGCCCGGAGCGGTTGCCATGCCGGTCAGCGCCGTGAGCACGACGAGCGACATCAACCGCGGCTTCAGCAGCGCGAAGAAATCGCGCGCCTCTCCGGGGGAGACGGTCAGGCCGTCAGTGCGGGTTTCGAACGCAGCGGACATGTGTCGGGTTGTCTTCGTACTCGTGAAACAGCGCCCTTGGGCGCGCGGGTCTTCGCGGTCGGGGTTTTGCCGCCCGTCTCCGGAACGCCTCTGCCGGGGCGCTCGGGGGAAGGGCGGCGGCGGGCCGTGGGCCCGCCGCCGGAGAACTCAGTGATCCGAGCCGACGATGCGCGGCAGGGTCTCGAACTGGTGGAACGGAGGCGGCGAGGGCAGCGTCCATTCCAGCGTGGTGGCGCCTTCGCCCCACGGATTGTCGCCTGCAAGCTGCTTCTTCGAGAAGGCGGTCCAGATGCCGAAGAAGAAGATCAGCAGGCCGAAGGCGAAGATGTACGAGCCGATCGACGAGACGAAATGCCACCCGGCGAATGCCTCGGGATAGTCGACATAGTGACGCGGCATGCCGGCGAGGCCGAGGAAGTGCTGCGGGAAGAACAGCACGTTGGCGCCGATGAACGCGACCCAGAAGTGGAGGTGGCCGATCCAGTCCGGGATCACATAGCCGCTCATCTTCGGGAACCAGTAGTAGAAGCCCGCGAAGATGCCGAACACGGCGCCCAGCGACAGCACGTAGTGGAAGTGCGCCACCACGTAGTAGGTCGCATGCAGCGAGCGGTCGACACCGGCATTGGCCAGCACGACGCCGGTGACGCCGCCGACGGTGAACAGGAAGATGAAGCCGATCGCCCAGATCATCGGTGCGGTGAAGCGGATCGAGCCTCCCCACATCGTCGCGATCCAGGAGAAGATCTTGATGCCCGTCGGCACCGCGATGACCATCGTCGCGAACACGAAGTAGCGCTGCGTGTTGAGCGAGAGGCCTGCGGTGTACATGTGGTGAGCCCACACGATGAAGCCGACGACGCCGATCGCGACCATGGCGTAGGCCATGCCGAGATAGCCGAAGATGGGCTTCTTCGAGAAGGTCGAGATGATGTGGCTGATGATGCCGAAGGCCGGCAGGATCATGATGTACACTTCGGGGTGACCGAAGAACCAGAACAGGTGCTGGTACAGGATCGGGTCGCCGCCGCCGGCCGGGTCATAGAAGGTCGTGCCGAAGTTGCGGTCGGTCAGCAGCATGGTGATCGCGCCGGCCAGCACCGGCAGCGCCAGCAGCAGCAGGAACGCGGTCACCAGAACGCCCCAGGCGAACAGCGGCATCTTGTGCATGGTCATGCCAGGCGCGCGCATGTTCAGGATGGTGGTGATGAAGTTGATCGCGCCCAGGATCGAGGCAGCGCCCGCAAGATGAAGCGAGAAGATGCCGAAATCGACCGACGGGCCCGGGTGGCCGCTGGAGGAGAACGGCGGATAGATTGTCCAGCCGGTGCCGACGCCGTGAGCGCCCGGAGCGCCTTCGACGAACATCGAGATGATCATCAGGATGAAGGCGGCGACCGTCAGCCAGAACGAGATATTGTTCATGCGCGGGAAGGCCATGTCCGGCGCGCCGATCATCAGCGGCACGAACCAGTTGCCGAAGCCGCCGATGACGGCGGGCATGACCATGAAGAAGATCATGATCAGGCCGTGGCCGGTCACGAAGACGTTGTAGCTCTGGCCATTGGCGAAGATCTGGAGGCCGGGCTCCTGGAGCTCGATGCGCATCATGATCGACAGGAAGCCGCCGACGAGGCCCGCCATGATCGAGAAGCACAGATAGAGCGTCCCGATGTCCTTGTGGTTGGTCGACAAGAGCCAGCGGCGCCAACCGGTCGGGTTGGCGTGGTGGGCCGCGTCATGTCCGTGGCCGTGGGCGTCGTGTGCCGCTGTTGCCATGGGGGTTAGTCTCCTTTTGCGAAAACGTCTTCGCACAGTCGGTCGATCAGGGGCGGCGCGGCCAAAAACGACCCGCGCCGGAGGAAAGATTCAGTCGCTTACTCGGTCGCAGCCGCGACCTTGCCGGCCGCGTCGCCCGCATTGGCGAACTTCTTCTTCGAATCGGCGAGCCAGGCAGCATATTTCTCGGCGCTGACGACGCGGAACGCGATCGGCATATAGGCGTGGTTCTGGCCGCAGATGAACGAGCACTGGCCATAATAGATGCCTTCGCGATCGGCCTTGAACCATGTCTCGTTCAGGCGGCCGGGGATCGCGTCGATCTTAACGCCAAAAGACGGCACGGTGAACTTGTGGATCACGTCGGCGCCGGTGACCTGCACGCGGACGATCTTGCCGACGGGCACCACGGCCTCGTTATCGACGGCCAGCAGCTTGGGGGCCTCGGCAGCGGGGATCCTGTTGCTGCTGATGGCTTCGGCGCGTTGCTTCTCGTCGAGCATCACCGAATCGAAGCCGAAGGCGCCGCCGTCCTGCGGGTACTCATAGGACCAGTACCACTGCTTGCCGGTCACCTTCACGGTGAGGTCGGCCTGCGGGATCTCGAGCTGCAGCTTGAGCAGGCGGAAGGAGGGGATCGCGACGACCACCAGGATGAGGACCGGGATGACCGTCCAGGCGACTTCGAGCAGCGCGTTATGCGTCGTCTTCGAGGGCACCGGGTTGCGCTTCTCGCTGAAGCGCCAGCCGACATAGATCAGCAGGGCCAGCACGAAGAGCGTGATCACGAAGATGATGACGTTCAGCCAGTCATGGAACCAATGAATATAGGCCGCGACCTCGGTTGCTGCGCCCTGCAGGTCCATCTGCCACGGGCTGGGCATTCCGAACCCGGCAAGCGCGGAGGTCGGCATGAGCGCCGTCGCGCCGGCGGCGAGTGCCGCGGCTGCCATGATTGCAAGCGTCCTGCTCAGAAATCGCATCGGTCCGACCTAGCTCCTCATTATGCCCGCTTCGGATCGCCCTGATCGAAAAAGGGACCCGCGCGCGACAGGGCGCCGCCCTGCGGCTTGGCCCTGCTCTTCGGCATTGCGATAAATCAAAGATCACGCTTGCGCCAGAGGGGCAATGCGGGCCTTGAACGCATGCCATGCGGCATAATCACGCTAGGACGGATGTCAGCGAAGCGCGGAATCGGGCTGTCGCCTTGACAGGAGAGGGCCTGCATGGTCCCAACGCAGGCGTGATTTAGGCGCCTATGGCGCGCATTGTGGCGCAGGTCGGCAATTTGCCCGATTTGACGCCCTTAGTCGTCAGGCCCGATGGCGGGCGCCGGTTTGGAGGTTAGGCAAGGATGGGCAGGATCATGGGATTCGCCGTCGCGACAGCGTTGGCAGCCTGGGGTCTCGTCGGCACGGCACTGGCCCAGGGGGCGGTGAAGTCGACGCATGGTGACTGGCAGATGCGCTGTGAAGTGCCGCCGGGAGCCAAGACCGAACAATGCGCACTCGTGCAGAATGTCGCGGCCGAGGACCGGCCGAACCTGACGCTGCTCGTGATCGCGCTCAAGACGGCCGACCAGAAGAGCCGGCTGCTGCGCGTCGTCGCGCCGCTCGGCGTTCTCCTGCCTTCTGGCCTGGGCCTCAAGATCGACGACAAGGACATCGGCCGCGCCGGCTTCGTGCGCTGCCTGACGACCGGCTGCGTCGCCGAGGTCGTGATGGATGACGCGCTGCTCGGACAGCTCAAGGCCGGCAAGAGCGCTACCTTCATCGTGTTCCAGACTCCTGAAGAGGGGGTGGGTATTCCGGTTTCGCTGGATGGCTTTGGCCCGGGCGTGGAGACTTTGCCGTGATCGCTACGACTTTCCTTTCTCCGAGGCTTCTGGCCCTGCCGGTTCTCGCGCTTGCCCTGTCGGGCTGCGGCTCCTCGGGCTCGTCCCAGGGCGGCGGCGCCCTCCAGACGCTGGGCAATGTCGTGATGTTCCAGTCGACCACGCCGCCGGAGCCGATGGCGCTTCCGACGCAGGGCGAGGGCGAACTGACCTGCCCGCAGGTCGTGATCGCCGATGGCGGCGCGGCGATCCGCGCCCAGACCGGGCCTGACAGCGGCAGCCTGCGTCACCAGATCTCGATCCTCCAGGTGGCTCGTGAATGCACGCCCACCAGCGGTGGCGGCTTCACGCTCAAGGTGGGCGTCGAGGGGCGCGTCCTGCTCGGACCGGCCGGCAGCCCCGGCAGCTATTACGCCACGCTCGGCACGCAGGTCCTGCGCGGCACCAATGTCGTCGCGCGCCGCAGTTCGCGCGTCGGCGGTACCGTGCCGTCGGGCCAGGGCGGCAGCGATTTCAGCTTCGTCGAGGAGGGCATCGTCGTCCCGCCCGGCCGCGGCGAGGTCGAGGTCATCGTCAACCTGACCCCGGGCGGCGCAGCCCCGGCACAGCGTCGCCGTAGATAAGAGCGGCATTGCAGCAAAAGAGGGCTGCGGCGCGATTGACTCGGGCGCGCCCTCTTGTATCTCTCACCTCAGCCGCACATCCCCGCGGGAGAGACCGGGCTCGGACGACCATTCAGGTCCGATCCCGGCGCCGAAGGCGCAACCGCCCCGGAAACGCTCAGGCACACGGACCGCGTGGGATTTGGCACTCTGGAAAGCGGCGGAAGCGATTCCGCCCACCGACGGGTGTAACCTGCCTTGGCTCGACTGAGCCGTGGCGGGGAAATCTCTCAGGTCCCAAGACAGAGGGGGCATGTTCCGGACAAATCCGTCCGGGGCTTGCGCTCGACTCTGGAAGGGGCCGTCCATGGCTGCCGAATACGATAACGCGAGCGCTGCTGCGCCGCCCGATGCCCCCATACTCAAGACGCCGCTTCACGTGCGCCATGTCGCGCTCGGCGCCCGTATGGTCCCCTTTGCCGGCTACGACATGCCGGTCCAGTATCCGACCGGCATCCTGACCGAGCATAACTGGACCCGCGAGCAGGCGGGTCTCTTCGATGTCTCCCATATGGGCCAGGCCTTCCTGATCGGTCCCGATCACGAGACGACGGCGCGTGCGCTCGAGGCGCTGATCCCCGCCGACATCCTCAATCTCGCCCCCGGCAAGCAGCGCTACTCGCAGTTGCTGAACGAGGAGGGCGGCATCCTCGACGACCTGATGGTGACGCGCTCGATCGATCCCGACGAGGACGGCGCGCTCTATCTGGTGGTCAACGCCGCCTGCAAGAACGAGGACTACCCTCATATCGAGGCGCGGCTGCCCGCCAACGTTAAGCTGGTGCGTGCCGAGCATCGCGGCTTGATCGCGCTGCAGGGGCCCGCAGCGTCTGCGGCTCTCGCCGCGCTGGCGCCCGAGGCCGCCGACATGGCCTTTATGTCGTCGCGCACGATGAAGGTCGCGGGCATCAAGGCGAATGTCAGCCGCTCCGGATATACCGGCGAGGATGGCTATGAGATTTCCGCCGCTGCCAGCAAGATCGGCGAGATCTGGGATACGCTGCTGCTCGACGCCCGGGTCAAGCCGATCGGGCTCGGCGCGCGCGATTCGCTGCGTCTCGAAGCGGGCTTGTGCCTCTACGGGCACGATATCGACACCACGACGTCGCCGGTCGAGGGCGCGCTTACCTGGTCGATCCAGAAGCGCCGTCGCGAGGAAGGTGGCTTCCCCGGAGCCGCGCGCATCCAGCGGGAGTTCGCGGAGGGCACGTCGCGTGTCCGCGTCGGCCTGCTGCCGGAGGGGCGTGCACCGGCCCGCGAGGGCGCCGATATCGCCACGGCCGACGGCACCGTCATCGGCAAGGTCACCTCGGGCGGCTTCGGGCCGACCCTGAACGCGCCCTGCGCCATGGGCTATGTCGACAAGGCCCACAGCGAGCCTGGTACGCGGCTCGACCTGCTCGTGCGCGGTAAGGCGCTGCCGGCTGTCGTGGCGAAAATGCCCTTCGTGCCCAACGGCTACAAGCGCTGATTTTTCCTGATTTTCTCGATTTCTACGGAGACACCACCATGGCCGAGACCCGCTACACCAAGGACCACGAATATATCCGCATCGAAGGCGACACCGGCACCGTCGGCATCTCCGACTATGCCCAGTCGCAGCTTGGCGACGTCGTCTTCGTCGAGCTTCCCGCCATCGGCAAGTCGGTTTCGAAGGGCGGCGAAGCCGCCGTCGTCGAGAGCGTTAAGGCAGCGTCGGAAGTCTATGCGCCGGTCTCCGGCGAGGTCGTGGCCGTCAACAGCGATCTCGAGGCGGCGCCCGGCGCGGTCAACGAGGATCCCGCCGGCAAGGGCTGGTTCGTCAAGCTCAAGCTCACCAATGCGGCAGAGCTGGAGGGCCTGATGAGCGAGGCCGAGTACCAGGATTACGTGAAGTCGCTCTGAGGGGCCGCATCATCCCGCACGCGTCGCAGCGCACAACGCTGCTGCGCGGGTGCGGGACTGCACTCTCGACACGGCGCCTTCTCGTCGCACGGTCCCGTGCCTGCGCTGTGGCATTGCATGCCGCGGCGCGCACGGGATGACACTCAGCACACACGGACTCAAACCCCATGCGCTATCTCCCCCTGACCGATACCGACCGCGAGGACATGCTCGCGCGGATCGGTGTTCCCGATGTCGACGCGCTGTTCAGCGACGTGCCGTCCGGCCATCTGCTGAAGGCTCCGCTCGATCTGCCGCGCGCCAAGGGCGAGCTCGAAGTCGAGCGCATTCTGGGCCGCATGGCGGGGCGCAACGTCTCGGCGTCGTCGGTCCCGTTCTTTGTCGGCGCGGGGGCGTACAAGCACCATGTCCCGGCGACCGTTGACCACCTGATCCAGCGCTCGGAATTCCTGACGAGCTACACGCCCTACCAGCCCGAGATCGCGCAGGGCACGCTGCAATACCTCTTCGAGTTCCAGACGCAGATCGCGGCCCTGACCGGCATGGAGGTTGCCAACGCCTCGATGTATGACGGCTCGACCGGCACCGCCGAGGCCGTGCTGATGGCCCACCGCGTCACCAGGCGTCGCAAGGCCGTGCTCTCTGGGGGCCTGCACCCCCATTACGGCGATGTCGTTCGCACGATCTCGGAGATGGCGAGCGACGACATCGTCACCATGCCGCCGGACGTTTCGGCCAACGAGGACATCCTCTCCCGGATCGACGACGAGACCTCCTGCGTCGTCGTCCAGAACCCCGACGTCTTCGGCAACCTGCGCGATCTCACCCCGATCGCCGAGAAGGCGCACGCCCATGGCGCGCTGCTGATCGCGGTGTTCACCGAGGTCGTCTCGCTTGGCGCCATCGTGCCGCCTGGCGCCATGGGCGCCGACATCGTCGTCGGCGAAGGCCAGTCGATCGGCAATGCCCTTAACTTCGGCGGGCCCTATGTCGGCCTCTTCGCCGCCAAGTCGAAATATCTGCGCCAGATGCCGGGCCGGCTCTGCGGCGAGACCGTCGATTCGACGGGCCAGCGCGGCTTCGTGCTGACGCTCTCGACCCGCGAGCAGCATATCCGCCGCGACAAGGCGACCTCCAACATCTGCACCAATTCCGGCCTCTGCGTGCTGGCCTTCACCATCCACATGACGCTGCTCGGCCAGGCCGGCCTTGCGCGGCTGGCCGAGGTCAACCACGCCAACGCGGTCAAGCTCGCCGATCATCTGGCGGGTGTGAAGGGCGTCGAGTTCCTCAACGAGAGCTTCTTCAACGAATTCACGCTGAAACTCTCCAAGCCTGCGGCCGAAGTCGTCGAGGCGCTGGCCGAACGCGGCATCCTCGCCGGCGTGCCGGTCTCGCGTCTGCTGCCGGATGCCGGGCTCGACGATCTCCTGATCGTGGCCAATACCGAAATCAATACGGATGACGATCGGGCGGCCTTCGTGGCAGCGCTCGCGGAGGTGCTGTGATGCTGAACCGTCAGGGACGTCCCACCCAGGCCGGTGAGGCCTTACATGAGCAGCACCCGACCTTCACCGGTAACAAGGCCCTCCAGCAGATCGAGCCCCTGATCTTCGAGATCGGCCATCACGAGACCACGGGCGTGGACATCGATGCGCCCAAGCCATTCAAGTCGCGGCTCGGTCCGCATGCGCGCAAGGGCGAGATCGGGCTGCCCGGCCTGTCCGAGCCCGAGACGATGCGCCACTATGTGCGCCTGAGCCAGAAGAACTACGGCATCGATACCGGGCTGTTCCCGCTCGGCTCCTGCACAATGAAGCACAATGCCCGCCTCAACGAGAAGATGGCGCGTCTGCCGGGCTTCTCCGACGTGCATCCGCTCCAGGCGGTCTCGACCGTGCCGGGCGCGCTCGAGCTCATGCTCGATCTCTCGCGCTACCTCATGACCCTGACCGGCATGCCGGCCGTGGCGCTCTCCCCGAAGGCCGGTGCCCATGGCGAGGCCTGCGGCATGATGGCGATCAAGGCCGCCATCGCCGCCAAGGGCGAGTCCGCCACCCGCAACGTCGTGCTGGTGCCGGAATCGGCGCATGGCACCAACCCGGCCACTGCCGCCCTGATCGGCTTCAGCGTGAAGTCGGTGCCGGCGCGCGCGGATGGCACGGTCGCGGTCGAGGACGTCAAGGCGCTGCTCGGGCCCGACATCGCCGCGATCATGCTGACCAATCCCAACACCTGCGGCATCTTCGAGCCGCAGATCGTCGAGATTGCCGCCGCCATGCATGAGGCCGGCGCCTATTTCTACTGCGACGGCGCCAACTTCAACGCGATCGTCGGCAAGGCGAAGCCGGGCGATCTCGGCGTCGACGCCATGCACATCAACCTGCACAAGACCTTCTCGACGCCCCACGGCGGCGGCGGTCCCGGTGCCGGTCCGGTGGTCCTGTCGGCCCGTCTGGCGCCCTATGCGCCCGTCCCGTTCATCCATCTCGATGGCAGCGCGCCGCGCCTGGTCGAGAACAAGGCGGACGCGCCGGAGGGCAACGCACCCTTCGGTCGCATCACCGCCTTCCACGGTCAGATGGGCATGTATGTCCGCGCTCTTGCCTACATGCTCAGCCACGGCTCGGACGGCATGAAGCAGGCCTCCGAGGATGCGGTCCTCAACGCCAACTACATCCGCGCCGGCCTGGCCGACCTGATGTCGATGCCGTTCCCGGACCACCCCTCGATGCATGAGGCGCTGTTCGACGACGACTGGCTGAAGGGCACCGGCGTCTCGACGCTCGACTTCGCCAAGGCGATGATCGACGAGGGCTACCACCCGATGACGGTCTATTTCCCGCTGGTCGTCCATGGCGCGATGCTGATCGAACCGACCGAGTCGGAATCGAAGGCGTCTCTCGACCTGTTCATCGCAACGCTGCGGGATCTCGCCATGGCGGCCAAGGGCAATGACAAGGCGCGCTTTACCGCCGCGCCGCATCATGCCCCGATCCGTCGCCTCGACGAGACCCGCGCCGCGCGCCAGCCGGTGCTGAAATGGGTCAAGCCGCAGCCGGTCGCCGAGGCGGCGGAGTAATCCGCCGCTCGGTAGAAACGTAGCGACGACGCAATTCGGGTTGGTTCTGCGAGAGCCCTCCCGGATTGCCCCTCTCCGCTTACAGTGACGATCTGGCGAGCGCGGGCTTCGGGTAAGGAAATCCGCGCTGCCTTAAGGCTTCCTTGACCATGTGCGAGGGAAGCTTCCGTCATGCGCTCATGCGCATTGTGGGATCTTCCGATGTATCTGCGTTCCGCCAGAGCAACTGTCGCCGTTCTCGCCCTTCTGCTGGGCGGTGCCGGCGCGCGCGCCAATGAGCCGAGCTACGGCCCCAACACCTATGACCGCACGCTCGAGGCCCTGATCGCCCATGAGGACATCGCCGGGCGCGGTGGCTGGGGACAGGTACCGGGCTCGGTCACGGCCCTGAAGGCAGGTGCACAGGGTGCAGACGTCGTCACGCTGAAGCAACGCCTGCTGCAAAGCGGCGATCTCGCGCCCGAGGCGCTGCAGGGCGATGTCTATGACGAGGCTGTCATCACCGCGGTCAAGCGCTTCCAGATCAGGCACGGATTGTCGGATCTCGGCACGGTCGGACGTCTCACGCTCAAGGCCATGAATGTCCCCGTCGAGGTCAGGCTGAACCAACTCACCGCGACGCTGGAGCGGCTCAAGGGCAATGGCTTCCCCTTCGCGACGCGCTATGTCGTGGTCAATATTCCCGGCGCCAGCGTCGAGGCTGTCGAAAACGGTGTCGTCCAGCGCAAACATCTGGCCGTCGTCGGCAAGCCGGCACGGCCGTCTCCCGTGCTGCAGGCCAACATCACCTCGGTCAATCTCAACCCGTACTGGACGGTGCCGACCTCGATCGTGAAGGCGGACATCATTCCGCACATGCGCAAGGACCCGAGCTTCATCGCCAAATCGCACATGAAGTTGCTCGGCGCCGAGAATCGCGAGATCGATCCCGCCAGCGTCAATTGGGCGACGATCACCAACCCGTATTTCTACGTGCGGCAGGAGCCCGGCCCGACGAATTCGCTCGGCCAGCTCAAGATCGACATGCCCAATACCGAGGCTGTCTACATGCACGACACGCCGAGCAAGACGCTGTTCCGAAACGATGTGCGCTTCAATTCCTCCGGCTGCGCCCGCATCGAGGGTGTGCGCGATCTCGCCGCCTGGCTGCTCGAAGGCACAGAATGGACACAGCCGGCGATCGAGGCCGAGATCGCCAAGGGCGAGCGCAAGAATATCGCCTTGAAGAAGTCGGTGCCGGTCGCCTGGGTCTATCTGACAGGCTGGCAAGGCGCCGACGGCATGGTGCAGTTCCGCGAGGACATCTACGGGCTCGATACGCCCCAGGGCATCGTCACCTCGACGATCCAGGCGCGCAAGCCCAAGCCGAAGTCGGCCCCGGTGAAGCTCGAGGCCAAGCGGGCTCCTGCTCCCGTCGCGCGGCCGGTGGCGACAACTGCCCTCCCGGTTAAGACGCTGACCGTCGCGAACTAAGGCCTGGGCCCCTGAAGGGTTGGCCGCTGGCGGTGTCCCTGCAGCCTGGCGCTTTTGCCGTCGCCAGGTTGTCAGCCTGGACTGGTGTGCAACTGACCCCTCGTAGTCTCGGCTAGCGAGTGGCAAGCCCCGCGAGCGCAGGATGTTCTATGCTGTGACGGAAGGCCGACGGCCCCGCCGTGAGGCACGCGCGGCCATAGGAGTGCGGTTCCAACCGAGCCTGCATCGCCTCCAGGATCGCCATCGTCGCGGCAATTGCTTGGGCCCGGGCTTCGGGGTTGCTGGCGATAGTGACCAGCCCGTCGGCGCGCTCCGAGAAAGCCGCCTTGCGCTCTCGCAGGGGCAGGTCGGGGTGATCGAAATTATGATAGGCACCGGGATAGCCCACGAAATCGGCGCCGCCGGTCTTCGCGAGCCGTTGGCATGGGCCTGCAGGGGTCCAGTCGTCTGCCAGCCCGTGCAGGATCGTCGTCTGCACCGCTGCCGTCCAGTTGCGCTTCAGCAGGGCTCTGCAGCCCGGGTAGAACGCGATCAACGCGCGAAAGCCTTCAGGTCCGGCCGCCGCGCTCAATCCGGCAACCTCCAGCGCGGTTGAACCGCCATTGGACCAGCCGATGAGCGCTATCCGGCCGGGTGCGATAAAGCCCTGCCGTGCAAGCCAGTCGCGTGCGCCCAGCGCGTCCTGCGCGCGGCCGGCGGGCGTCAGCGTTTGGTCCCGATCATTGCACAAGGTCGAGATCCCGCGCGGGCGAAAGCTGTCGGCAAACAGCACGACGTAACCCGCCGCCACGAGACGCGCGCTCCAGTCCTTCTCGCGCGCACTGAGCCTGCCGGATGCTGTCCACAGGCCCGCGCAGCCATGCAGCGCGACGAGGGCAGGGTAGGGGCCCGGGCCGTCCGGCCTGGCGAGCAGTCCCGACAGCATTGTCCCGTCACGGGAGGGAAATTGCACAGGGGCCTGAGCCTGCGCGGAGGCGGCAAGGCAGAGAGCCAGGAGGGCTGTGATGAGAATGCTGAGGCGTGGCATGTCGGGCGTGACAATAGCCGCACAGCCCCGGATACGACAACGCCGCGGTCCCGGGGGGCCGCGGCGTTGTCATGTAGTCAGTCAGGCTAACCTCAGTTCAGCTTGGCCTTGACCTCTTGCAGCCCGGAAGCGAAGGCGGCGTCGCCGGCCTTGCCACCCATCTGGCTGCGCAGGATCGTCTCGGCGGCGCGTGTGGCGGCTTCGGCCGCTGCGGCGCGAACGTCGGCCTCCGCCTGCACTTCGGCCTGCGCGATCTTGTCTTCCGCCGACTTGGTGCGGCGAGTGACGAATTCGGCAAGCTTGGCTTCAGCCTCGGCGGCGAGGCGGGTGGCCTCTTCCTTGGCGGACGCGATGATGCCGGCGGCTTCGCTTTCGGCTGCCTTACGCTTGGCCTCGTATTCGGCCAGCAGCTTCTCGGCGTCCTGACGCAGGCGACGCGCTTCAGCGAGTTCCTGCGCGACCTTTTCGCCACGGGCGTCGAGGGCGGAGATGATCGCCTTGGGCACGCCGAACTTGACGAGCAGAGCGAGGAAGATGACGAGGGCTACGGCGACCCAGAAGGTATCCATCTGATTTCTCCTCAGCCGTTCGCCAGAGCGTGGTCGACAGCATCCGTAGCCTCGGAGCTGGTCGGAGCCTGGCCCGTCAGCTTGGTCACGATCGCGATGGCGACATCGCTGCCGAGCCCGCGGACATTGCTCATCGCAGCGGTCTTGGTGCTGGCGATGCTGGCTTCGGCCTTGTCGAGCTTGGCGGCAAGTTCGGCCTCGACCGTGTGACGGCGGGCATCGGAGGCCTTGGCGCCTTCGTCGCGAGCCGCCTGGGCGATGCCCTGTGCGTTCTTGCGAGCTTCTGCCAGGGCCTTCTCATAGGCCTGCGCGGTGTCTTCGGCCTTGGCCTGCATCGCTGCCGCCTGGTCGAGATCGCGCGAGATCGTGTTGGCACGGTCGGCCAGGATGGCGCCGACGCGCGGCAGCGCGACCTTCGACATCAGCCAGTAGAGAACGCCGAACGTGATCGCGAGCCAGAATAGCTGGCCGACGAAGGTGCGGACATCGAAAGGCGGGAACGAGGCCTTCTCGCCGCTCAGGGACGGCGTCGCGGCCAGCGCCACGCCAGCCGACAATGCGGTGGAGGCGGCGAAAGCCACGCAGCCGGCCCAGCCTCGTCCGATGATTCCAAGAGATCGAACCGGCATGGGGTGCCTTTCAACGGAAGGAAACAAGATCGCGCCCGAGCCTGTCGCCAGGTCTTGGAGCCAGGTCTTCGGGCGCGAAGGGACTAAGACGCGTGGAGCGTGTCAGACCACGAACAGCAGGACGAGCGCCACGACGAACGCGAAGATGCCCAGACCTTCGGCGAGCGCCGCGCCGATGAAGGCGCGCGGGAACTGGCCGTCAGCGGCCGAAGGGTTGCGCAGGGCGCCCGAGAGGAAGTTGCCGAAAATGGTGCCGACGCCGATGGCGGCGAGGCCCATGCCGAGCGAGGCGAGGCCAGCGCCGATGTACTTGGCTGCAACGGGATCCATATTCTTTCTCCAGTGTGAAAAGCTAAGGGGAGGGGGTTGAACTCTCGCGAGGACCTGCCGGGCTCAGTGGCCCGGGTGCAAGGCATCGTTGAGATAGACGCAGGTCAGGATTGCGAAGACATAGGCCTGCAAGGCGGCGACGAGGAACTCCAGCGCGGTCAGCGCGACTGCGAGCAGCAGCGGCAGCGGCGAGATGATGTAGCCGAAGACGCTCGTACCAGCCAGAAGGGCGACGACGAAGCCACCGAACACCTTCAGCGCGATGTGGCCGGCAAGCATGTTGCCGAACAGACGCAGGCTGAGCGAGATCGGACGGGACAGGAACGATACAGCCTCGATCAGAACCATGAAGGGCAGCAGCCAGCCGGGGACGCCCGACGGCACGAACAGGCCGAAGAAGTGGCTGCCATGCTTCATGATGCCGTAGACCAGCACCACGAGGATGACGAGGAAGGCCAGCGCAGCCGTGACGATGATGTGGCTGGTCACGGTGAAGGAGGCCGGCATCAGGCCGAGCAGGTTCGCGGCCAGCACGAACATGAACAGCGAGAAGACGAAGGGGAAGAAGCGCATGCCTTCGCGGCCCATCACACCGGTGACGGTCGATGCCACGAACTCATAGGTCATCTCGGCGAGCGACTGCAGCCGACCGGGAACGGTCGCGCGCTGGCTCGAGCCATAGATCATGATCAGCGAAATGACCGCAACCACCAGCACCATGAACAGAGAGGCGTTGGTGAAGGACAGGTCGTGGCCGAGCACGTGCAAGCCGATGAGAGGCTTGATCTCGAATTGGTGGATCGGATCGATACCGCCGCCAGCCGCCATGTCTACGCCCTTTGTCGTGCAACCATGTGGTTGCCTGCTTCGGTCATTGTTCCGGCGTATCGCTGCCCGACCCGGGGGTCGGACGAACGCCGAGCTTATAGACGGACCTTAAACCGGCGATGGCACCGATCACCAAAAAGGCAATCAGCAGGAACGGGGACGTTCCCAGCCACCGGTCTCCGAGGAACCCGATAAGGGCGCCTGCGATGATGCCGCCTGCGAGATCGGTTGCTGCGCGAAACCCGGATGACATCGCGCCAGCGAGCGCTTTGTCGTTTCCTGCCGGACCTGCGCCCGGCCTTGCGCTCTCTTCGGCCCGCCCGAGGGCAGACTTCAGCGAGTCCAGTCTTGCGCGCAACTCCGAATCTGAGGCGTTTTTGTCAGGTTCCGGCGTCATAGGCGGCCTCCAATCCCGTGGTGTGACCACGATGGCGTGAAAAGCCGCTTTGACTTTGTCCGGACCCGCGCATCGAGCCGTCGTCAGCACGGCCTCCTTTATTGCCCGGTCTCCGCCCTGTCAAGGCAGGCAAACTGGGCTTAAGATATTGATATCTTTCTAAATTCGGGCTGAGTGCGACATTCTTGCCGCATTGCGGGGTCGATTGTGGCGAATTTTCAACCGGCCTCGCGGATCTGTTCGGCTGTTGCCAGGTCGACCGAGACCATTTGGCTGATGCCGCGTTCGGCCATCGTGACACCGAAGAGTCGGTCCATCCGGGCCATGGTGATCGGGTTGTGCGTGATCAGGATGAAGCGCGTCTGCGTCGTCTTGGCCATTTCGTCGAGGAGGTCGCAATAGCGCTCGACATTGGCATCGTCGAGCGGCGCGTCGACCTCGTCGAGCACGCAGATCGGCGACGGGTTGGTCAGAAAGACCGCGAAGATCAGTGCCGTGGCGGTCAGGGCCTGTTCACCGCCTGAGAGCAGGGTCATCACCTGGGGCTTCTTGCCCGGAGGGCGGGCGAAGATTTCGAGCCCTGCCTCGAGCGGATCCTCGGAATCGACCAGCTTGAGCTCGGCCGTACCGCCGCCGAATAGCACCGAGAACAGGCGCTGGAACTGCGCGTTGACGATCTCGAAGGCGGCGAGCAGCCGCTCGCGCCCCTCGCGGTTGAGCGCGCCGATGGCCTGGCGCAGCCGGCGGATCGCCTCGCCGAGGTCGTCACGCTCGGTCGTGAGGCCCTCGCGCCTGGTTCTCACCTCGGCCAATTCGTCTTCGGCGCGCAGATTGACCGCGCCGAGCCGTTCGCGCTCCGCCCTCAGGCCGGCGAGGCGACGTTCGACGCCCTCCTGCTCGGGCATGTCCGCGCCGGGCTTCAATCCGGTCAGTTCCTGCAGGCCTGCCAGCGTCGTCTCAAGGCCGTCGGCGATCTGTCTCGCGACATCGGCGACACGCTGCCGGGCCGCCTCCAGCCTCGCCTCGCAGGAGGCACGAACTTCGCGTGCGCCAGCCAGGCCCTCCAGCGCGGTGCGCGCCTGTCGATCGGCTTCCGCCAGCGCCGCCTCGCCGGTCGCGAGCGCGTCGGCTGCCGCGCGTCTCGCGATTTCGGCTGTCTCGATCTCCGCGAGGATCCGCCGGCGCTCGGTCAGGAACGTGTCGGGCGCCTCGAGCAGCGTTGTCTGCTCGGCGCTAACGGCCGCGATGCGGCGGCGTGTCTCCTCGGCGGTCTGCGTCGCGGCGGCAGCCCGCGCCTGCCAGGCCTGGATGTCGCTGCCGATGGACGCGCGGCGGCGGCTTCGCAGGTCGGCTTCCCGGGCGATGGTCTGCACCCGGGCCCGCGCGTCAGAGGCGACGATGCGGTGCTCGCCGAGTTCGACGCGCGCCTTCAACAGGGCGCTTTCGAGTTCGGCCGACGCGGGAAGCGCGGCAACCGCCTGCGCCTGCGCCTCAACCTGGGTCGCGGCCTCGGCCATGGTCTGGCCCAACCGGCCGATGGCCTCGGTCAGCGCAGAGCGCCGGGCTGTGGCTTCGGCGGCGCGGCGTTCGGCCGATGCGAAGTGTTCGCGGGCCTGGTCGAGGCTGCGCCTCGCCTGCCGGGCCGTGTCCAGCGCCGCAGTCTCTGCCTGCGCCGCCGATCGAGCGGCCTGCATTGCGGCTTCCAGTCCCTTCCGCGCGGTCTCGGCTGCCTCGCGGGCGCCTTGCGCCTCACGCTGGAGTTCGCCGAGCCGGTTCTTTTCGGCGAGCCGCCGTGCGGCGGGGGAGGGCGCATCCGCTGCGCTGGCAAACCCGTCCCAGCGCCAGACATCGCCGTCGCGCGAGACCAATCGCTGGCCGGGGCTCAAAACGGCGCTGAGCCTTTCGCCGTCGCTGCGCAGGACGACGCCGATCTGGGCCAGCCGCCGGGCAAGCGCCGCGGGACCCCGGACGTAACGCGCCAGCGGCTCGACGCCGGCAGGAAGGGAGGGGTCGTCGGTGCCGGTGCCGCTGTCGCCCCAATGCGCAGGGGCCAGAGGGTCCGCAGCGGCGTCGAGATCGTCGCCAAGCGCAGCACCCAAGGCGATCTCGAATCCCTTGGCCACTGTGATCGCATCCAGGATCGGCGGCCAGCGACCGCCAGAGGCCGGGGCGAGCAGCTTCTGCAGGGTCCGAATTTCGGTTTCCAGGCGCTGGGCAGTGCGGTCCGCCTCGGCTGCCGGCCCGCGCGCCTGTGCCTCGCGCTCGCGGGCGGTGGCGATGGCGCCATGCGTCGCGGCGGTCGCCGCGTCGGCCTCCTGCATGGCGGTTTCGGCGGCGGCTACGGCCTGTCGCAGCCCGTCCAGTGGACCCGCTGCGCGGGAGGCGTCGAGCGCGGCCTGGTCTCGTAGTAGCTTGGCCCGCTCCGCCGCGGCCCTGGCCTCGCGCTCCCGTGCTTCGCGCAGGGCCCGTTCCAGAGCCCCGCGGCGCGCCGCCAGTTCCGACAAGGCCGCCTGGGCTGCTGCATGTGCAGTCTCGGCTGAGCCGAGCGTTGTCTCGGCCGCGACCAATGCGGCGCTGGCCGCATCGTTGTCGGCGATCGAGCCTTCGCCTTCACGAGCGAGGATGCGATCCTCCTCCGCAAGCCGTGCGAGGCTTTCGGTTGCATCGCCAGCGACGCTGTCCTGACGGCCAAGGTCGGTTTGCAGTTCCGTCAGGCGCTGGCCGAGCTCGGTCGCGCGCTGGCGGTTGCGCCGGTTGGCGGCCTCGATCTCGTCGAGGCCCCGCTTGAGCCGAACCAGCGCTGCCGCAGCCGCAGCCTCACCGTCGCGCAGTGCCGGCAGTTGATGGGCGGCGACGGCCTGCCGCCTGGCGGCCTCGGCCTGGATGCCGGTCTGCTCGGCGACGCCCCGCATGGCGGCGTCCAGTGCGCGCTCTGCCAGCGCCTCCTGGCTGCGGGCGAGGTGATAGGCGATCAGCGCCAGGGTTGCCTCGGCCCGGCGGATATCGGCGGCCAGGCTGCGATAGCGCCCGGCCTGACGCGCCTGCCGCTGAAGTGCGTCGACCTGCCCGTCGATCTGCGACAGTACGTCCTCGAGCCGGGTAAGATTCTCTTCCGCGCCGCGCAGGCGCAGTTCCGCCTCGTGCCTGCGGCTGTGGAGCCCCGCGATCCCTGCGGCATCCTCCAGGATGCGCCGGCGCGATTGCGGCTTGGCGGAGATGATCTCGCTGATCTGGCCTTGCCGGACCAGCGCCGGCGAGCGCGCGCCGGTTGCAGCGTCGGCGAAGAGCAGTTGCACGTCACGCGCGCGCACTTCCTTGCCATTGACGCGATAGGTCGAGCCCTCGTCGCGCTCGATCCTGCGGGTGACCTCGAGGACATCGGTCTCGTTGAAGGCAGCCGGCGCCTTGCGGTCGCTGTTGTCCAGCGTCAGCGCGACCTCGGCCATGTTGCGACCCGGCCGCTCGTTCGAGCCCGCGAAGATGACGTCGTCCATCCCCGAGCCGCGCATGTTCTTGAACGAGCTTTCGCCCATCACCCAGCGCAGCGCTTCGACGAGATTGGATTTGCCGCAGCCATTGGGGCCGACCACGCCTGTCAGGCCGGGTTCGATCAGGAAATCCGTCGGCTCGACGAAGGTCTTGAAGCCGGTGAGCTTGAGGCGGGTCAGGTGCATGGCTGCACCTCCCGTTCGATGCCGGTGGCCGTCATCCCGGGTGGCCGCAGGGAGACCCGGGATGCACCAAGGAGCGCCTGCAAGTAAGGCTCGGGCCTGGAGCCCGGATCAGCGCGGCTGGGCCGCGTGTCCGGGCTGACGCTCAATATGCCGTTGAGGAAGCAAGCGTCCTCAGCCGCCGACCAGCGGCTCGATGATCTTGTCGAATTCGGCCATCGAGAGCGCACCAGAACGCTTCTGCCCATTGATGAAAAAGGTCGGCGTCGAGTCCACGCCAGCCTTGGCCCCACCATCCTTCACCTGAGTGACGGCGTCATAGATATCCTGCCTTTTCAAGCAGGATTCGAATGATTCCTGTGTGAAACCGGCCTGCTTGACCAGAGCGGACAGCGCATCGGCCGGCTTCTCGGTGAACGCCCAGACGCGCTGCTGGGCAAACAGCAGGTCGGTCATCGGGAAATACTTGTCGTTGCCGTTGCAGCGCGCGAGCATGAAGCCTGCCGTCGCCAGGGGATCGAGCGGGAATTCGCGCAGCGTGAAGCGCACCTTGCCGGTGTCGATGTACTTGGCCTTCAGCGCCGGCCAGGTGTCCTTGTGGAAGGCGGCGCAATGGCCGCAGGTCAGCGAGGCGTATTCGATGATCGTGACCTTGGCGGTCGCGGGGCCGAGCCAGACATCGCCCAGCGGACCGGCGGTCTCCAGGCTGGCCTGGGCCTGTGCCGGGCCCATGCCAAGCAGCCCGGCGGCCGCGAGGCCGGCGGTGGCCGTCAGAAGCTGTCGCCTGTTCGTCATCGTCAATGATCCTTAGGGGTCGAAGATGTCGGGACCATAGAGGCCGGGAAGATTGTGGCAAGATCGGTTCGGGCGAGATTACCCCCTGCTCACGAAGCCGTGTCGAGCCGCTGGCGGTTGACCTTTTGCGCGACAGATTGCCCGAGACGTTCCAGCGCCGCTCGCAGGCCGGGGTCCGAGATCATCGAAACCTGCTGCGCCACCTCCGCCACGATCCTCGGATCGGGCGGGGCCGGGGGCTTCCGCGTCGCGGGGGCCTCGACAGGCCCCTGCTTCAGCACGAGCTTGCCGACGGCCCGCCAGCCGAGATGGGTGTTGACCCGCTCCAGCACGATCGGTCCGAGTTGCTGCATCTCGAGCGCGAAGGCGCCCTCCACGCGAACGACCATGGCGGCCGGCTCCGAGACCTCTCCGGGTGCCGGGCGGCGGCGTGGCCAGTCGATCTTCAGCGGCCGAGACCGCGCCGCGAGTCTCTCGCCCACGATCTCGGGCCAAAGCGAGACGATGGCCCGTCCCGCGAAACCCTGCGCGGCGAGCGCGGGCGCGAGACAGTCGTCGATGAGGTCGGCAAGTGGTTTGGGAGCCATGCGCCATTTTGCGCCGCCGCGTTGCCCGCAGCAAGGCCGCCCGGTCGGGTTGCGGGCGGATTGTGCCGATCACACCGCTTGCCGTCCGCAACGGGAGCGCTAAACCGGGCTCATGAGCCTCGCAACGCGCCCACGTCCGGCCAGGTCTGCCGATCTCCTCGCTTGGTATGACCGCCACCGGCGCGCGCTGCCCTGGCGCGCGCTGCCGGGAGAAAGGCCGGATCCCTATCGGGTGTGGGC
Organism: Allobosea sp. P1_B10; assembly: GCF_056406735.1. Taxonomy (NCBI): domain Bacteria; kingdom Pseudomonadati; phylum Pseudomonadota; class Alphaproteobacteria; order Hyphomicrobiales; family Alloboseaceae; genus Allobosea; species Allobosea sp. P1_B10. The sequence continues at coordinate 60,903 of NZ_JBFTZP010000007.1, forward strand.
CTCCGAGATTATGCTGCAGCAGACGACGATCACGGCGGTGAAACCGTATTTCGAACGGTTCATGACGCGTTTTCCGACCGTTGCGGATCTGGCGGCGGCGCCGTCCGAAGAGGTCATGCAGGCCTGGGCGGGCCTCGGCTATTATTCGCGCGCCCGCAATCTCCATGCCTGCGCGAAAGCCGTCGCCGATCTGCACGGCGGGCGTTTTCCCGATACCGAGGAGGGACTTCGCGCATTGCCCGGCATCGGCGCCTATACGGCGGGCGCGGTCGCCGCGATCGCGTTCGATCGCCCCGCCGCTGCCGTCGATGGCAATGTCGAGCGCGTCATGACGCGGCTGTTCGCCATCGAGGAACTGATGCCAGGCGCGAAGCCCCTGATTCGCGAGCGCGTGCTGGCAATGGTGCCGCCGGAGCGCCCGGGAGATTTCGCGCAGGCTCTGATGGATCTCGGCGCCACGATCTGTACGCCGCGCAATCCCGCCTGTGGCCTCTGTCCCTGGCGCGAGCCCTGCCGAGCGCGCGAGGCCGGCACGCAGGAGAGCTTTCCGCGCAAGGCGGCCAAGAAGACAGGTGTCACGCGCTATGGCGCAGCCTTCGTCCTGATCCGTGACGATGGCGCGGTGCTTGTGCGGACGCGGCCCGACAAAGGGCTTCTGGGCGGCATGGCCGAAGTCCCGACCAGCGACTGGAGCAGCGACTACGAATTGGACGGGGCGATGCAGGATGCGCCGGTCGTCACGCGATGGCAGCGACTGGCCGTGCCGGTCCGCCACGTCTTCACGCATTTTCCGCTGGAACTCACGATCTTCGTGGCAAGCGCGCCGAAAGCCATGGCGGCGCCCCTTGGAATGCGCTTCAGCCCCCGCGCAAAACTGCGCGAGGAGCCGTTTCCAAGCCTCTTCCTGAAGGTGCTGGAGGCGGCGCTCAGGCCGCCGCTATCTCCGCCCTGATTTCGCCGCGCAGGGCGTCGAGCAGCATCAGGCTGCCCTCGCGCTCGACATGCCAGAAGGTCCAGCCATTGCAGGCGGGCAGCCCTTGGGCGAGCGCGCCGATTTTGTGGATCGAGCCGACGACTGGGCCCAGACACAAGGTGCCGTCGGCGCGGATCGTCGCCTTGAAGCGGCGCTTTTCGTCGGTCACGACCTCGCCGGCCTTCACCAGCCCGGCCTCGACGAGGCTGAGGAAGGGAACGCGCGGCTCGGTGCGCTTGGACGGCGCAGTCGAGAAGGCTTCCGGCGGCAGCGGTTCGATCGCCGCTATGCGCTTGCGCGCGGCCTCGGCATAGACCGTCTCGCGTTCGACGCCGATGAAGTGGCGGCCGAGTGCCTTCGCAACGGCGCCGGTCGTGCCGGTGCCGAAGAAGGGATCGAGGACCACGTCGCCGGGGTTGCTCGCCGAGAGCATGACACGGGCCAGCAGCGCCTCGGGCTTCTGGGTCGGGTGCACCTTGGCCCCCTTGTCGTCCTTCAGCCGTTCCTCGCCCGTGCACAGCGGCAGGTACCAGTCGGAGCGCATCTGGAGGTCTTCGTTGCCACCCTTCAGCGCCTCGTAGTGGAAGGTGTATTTCGACCGCTCGCCGCGCGCAGCCCAGATCAGGGTCTCATGGGCGTTGGTGAAACGCCGGCCGCGGAAGTTCGGCATCGGGTTGGCCTTGCGCCAGACGATGTCGTTCAGCATCCAGAAACCAAGATCCTGAAGGATCGACCCGACGCGGAAAATGTTGTGGTAGGACCCGATCACCCACAGCGCGCCATCGGGCTTCAACACCCGGCGGCAGGCTGTCAGCCAGGCGCGGGTGAACTGATCGTATTCGGCGAAGGACGAGAACTTGTCCCAGTCGTCATCGACGGCATCGACGAGGCTGTCGTCGGGCCGGCGAAGATCGCCACCGAGCTGGAGGTTGTACGGGGGGTCAGCGAAGACGAGGTCGACGCTTGCTGCCGGCAGGGAATTGATCGCGGCGACGCAGTCGCCAACGAGCACCTGATCGAGCGGTAGCTCCTGCGGTGGCGGTGCCACCTTGAGACGAGACTGCAGCGCGGGCCGTCCGGTACGCGGAACCTGAATCCGGACGGCGGCGCTGGTGGTCCCGGAACGCAAAATACTCATGTCGCCCCAAGACGGTTACGCAACTTCAACAGTCGCGATATTGCCGAGTCAGGGTAAAAGCCGGGTTTCCAGGACGAAAAAAATGCGTCTCGTTTTGGGGCTGCAGTTTTTGCCTAGCCCCTTGGCAAGCCAAGTAAAATTCCTAATCACTGGTTAACACGGACAGCCTCCGGACGCTCGTCACAACCGCGTGTCGCCGCAGCGAGCGCAATGCGATTGCGAGCTACCCAGCGTGGGTTATGGGCGTTGCCAGAGCCCTTTGACCGGCGCGAAGGAATAGCGGTGCTCGGGGCAGGGCCCGTGCTCCTGGAGCGCCGCGCGATGCTCCGGCGTGCCATAGCCGACATGGCGGGAGAAGCCGTAGACCGAGTAGCGCCGGCACAGCCGCGCCATCATCCGGTCGCGCGTGACCTTGGCGATGATCGAGGCCGCCGCTATCGAGGCGATGCTTGCATCGCCTTGCACCACGGCCTCGCAGGTGCAGGCCAGTGCCGGCGGATCGTTTCCGTCGACGAGAACGCTGACCGGCACGACCGCCAGCGCCTTCACCGCGCGGCGCATCGCCAGCAGGGTCGCCTGCCGGATATTGATCGCATCGATCTCGATCGCGGTCGCGCTGGCGACACCGATGGCCAGAGCCGAAGCTGCGATCTCGATGAACAGCTCCTCGCGCCGGATGGCGCTCAACGCCTTCGAATCGCACAGCCCCTCTGGCACCGCCTTGGGGTCGAGGATGACGGCTGCCGCCACGACCGGACCGGCGAGCGGCCCACGCCCGACCTCGTCGACACCGGCCAGAGGCCACAGGCCTTTGCGGATGGCGTCTCGCTCGCGGCTGAAATTGGCTGTCATGGCCGGGCTTATGGCGAAACTTGTCGCGCGTTGCCAGAGCCTGCCGACGCCATCCACCTTATTGCGAGGCAAGCGAAGCAACCCCGAGGGCCAAAGCACCCTGCCGCTCCTGAATGGTCGGTGGGACAGATGGCGAGTTCAGAACAGGCTGAGCTGCGCTCTCTCCTTCTCCGGCTTGAGGAAGAGGTCGCTGCGCAGCCGCAGGCGCGCGCCGTTGAAGCCAAGGCGCTCGGCCGCCATCTCGAAGCGCCGCCCGATCATCCAGGCATAGGGACCCGATCCGACCTGGCGCTGGCCCCACGCCGAATCATAATCCTTGCCGCCCCGCGTCGAGCGGATCAGCGAGACGACATGGCGCAATTTGTCGGGGTGATGCGTGAGCAGCCAGTCATGGACCAGTTCCTTCACCTCGAGCGGCAGGCGTAGCAGCACATAGCCGGCCTCGCGTGCGCCAGCGGCCTTGGCCGCATCCAGGATGCGTTCGATCTCGTGCTCATTGATCGCCGGGATGATGGGGGCGACGAGCACGGTAACGGGAATGCCGGCCTCAGAGAGCTTCCGGATCGTCTCGAGCCGCTTCGCGGGCGAGGCGGCGCGCGGCTCCATGGTCCGGGCGACCGTCGGATCGAGCGTCGTCAGCGAGATCGCGACCTTGGCAAGGCCGAGCGCCGCCATCGGCGCCAGGATGTCGATATCGCGCTGAACGAGCGCCGACTTGGTCACGATGCCGACCGGATGATTGAACTTGGCCAGCACCTCCAGGATGCCGCGCATGATCCGCAGCTTCTTTTCGATCGGCTGGTAGGCATCCGTATTGGTGCCGATCGCGATGGTGCGCGGCTGGTAGGCGGGAGCGGAAAGCTCTTTCTCGAGCAGGATCGCGGCGTCCGGCTTGGCTGTCAGCTTGCTCTCGAAATCCAGTCCCGGCGACAGGCCGAGATAGGCGTGGCTCGGGCGGGCAAAGCAATAGACGCAGCCATGCTCGCAGCCGCGATAGGGATTGATCGAGCGATCGAAGGAGATATCCGGTGAATCGTTGCGGGTGATGATCGTGCGCGGCTTCTCGACGGAGACTTCGGTCTTGAAGGCGGGCAGTTCGCCGAGCGATCCCCAGCCGTCATCCTCCGCGAAACGCTGCTCGCTCTCGAAGCGGCCGCCCGGATTGATCGTGGCGCCCCGCCCGCGGCGGCGCTCGGGGTCGATCCGGTGGCCGGCATAGGCCAGCGCCTCGGCGGGGGCGACACGGGCCGCCACCGAAGCCGGCTCGCTGTCGAGGCGCTTGAGCATATGGGGCGCGCGAGCCGAAGGCCGGGGCTGGCCGGAGGTAACGCTGGATGACACAGCCTGGCGCATGGCGCGGAACCCTGAAAAAAACTGCCGGGAATCGGCATGTTCCTGTTCTTTCTATGTGAACATAACAGGAACGAAATTCAAGTGACAGGATTGCGACATGTTGCGCTGCGTCATATTGATCTGCCCATGCTAACAGCCGTGATCCGGGCCGATGGCTCAGCCAGTGCTCTTGCCGCGACCTTCTCGGTGCTGATCCCGGCAGTGGCCGACGGCTTCCTGGGTCATGCGGTCGTCGTCGATTCTACGGGCAACAGCGATATCGAGCGCCTCGCCGATGCGACGGGCGCCAGTTATCTCAAGGGCGGTGCAGGCGAGGGCTGGCATCTCGGCGCTGCGGTAGCGCGCGGGGACTGGCTCGTTCTGCTCGATGCCGGCGATGCCCCGCAGGCGCACTGGACTCAAGCCGTCGACCGTCACCTGCTGCTGGCGCCAGAGGCGGCCGCACTGATCCCGCTGCGCGGCGTGGCCGGCTCCCTGCGCGAGCGTGCTGCGATTTCCTTTGGCGCCCGGCGCCTGCGCGCCGGCCTGGTGTTGCCGAAGGGCGCGGTCCTCGCCGGCAGGCTGGGCGCGGCGCCGCGTCGCCTGGGCGTCAGGCGCGAGCGTTCGCCTGGCTGATGGTCGCGGCTTCGCGCTAGAACCGGTCTATCGCGTTTGCGTATCACAAGGTGCGCGTGCCGTTGGGCGCGACGCCCCTCAGGAGACCATCATGGAAATCAAGCGAAGCGGCTCGCAGCCTTCCGGGAAGGGACCTGCGGACTATTTCTCCGGCAGCGTCCGGATCGACCCGCTGTTCAGCCCGCCGGAGCCCGCGCGCATCGCGATGGCGCTGGTCACTTTCGAGCCCGGCGCGCGCACGGCCTGGCACACTCATCCGCTGGGACAGACCCTCATCGTCACCGCCGGTTGTGGCTGGGCGCAACGCGAAGGCGGCGAGATCGAGGAGATCAGGGCCGGCGATGTCGTCTGGTTCCCGCCGGGCGAAAAGCACTGGCACGGCGCCACCGCGACCACGGCCATGAGCCATATCGCGCTCCAGGAAAAGCAGGACGGTTCGCCTGTCGACTGGATGGAGCAGGTCACCGAGGCGCAATACCGCGGCTAGCGCGCCCTGTGGTTTGGAAAGGCGCAGTCATCCCGGGCGAAGCGTCAGCGTCGTCCGGGGATCCCTCAAGTGGCCCATCGCTCCCTTGGGCGCCCACTCCGGGTTGCGCTGCTACGGAGCTTGTCCGGGCCAGCGGCGCAATCCGGAACGCCGGAACTAAGGTGCTTGCCTCTAGAGCTGGTCGGTCCTGAAAGTATCGCAACTCTGCATGGAGCCGGTGCGCAGGCCGGTGTTGAACCAGCGTGTGCGCTGCGCTGACGAGCCGTGGGTGAAGGAATCGGGCACGACCTGGCCGCGCGATGCCTTCTGGAGGCGATCGTCGCCGATCGCAGAGGCGGTCTTGATGGCCTCCTCGACATCGCCCGCCTCGACGCGACCCATGGCCTGGACGTTGTGCGCCCAGACACCGGCGAAGCAGTCGGCCTGGAGCTCGATCCGCACCGAGATCGCGTTCGCCTCGCGCTCCGAGGAGCGCTCGCGCAACTGGTTGGCCTTGGGCAGGATGCCGATCAGGTTCTGGATGTGGTGGCCGACCTCGTGGCCGATGACATAGGCATAGGCGAAGTCGCCGCCGCCACCGAGCTTGCGCTGCATTTCCTGGAAGAAGGAGAGGTCGAGATAAACCTTCTTGTCCTCGGGGCAGTAGAACGGCCCCATCGCAGCCTGTGCGGTGCCGCAGCCGGAGCGGTCGACATTGGTGAAGAGCACGAGGCGCGGGGGCTGGTAGCGGGTGTTGGCCTGCTGCGGCAGGACCTTGGTCCAGACGTCCTCGTTCTGCGCCAGCACGGCTGAGACGAACCGACCCATCTCGTCCTGCGGAGGCCCCGAGGACCGTCGTGTCTCCTGCGTCGGGGCCTGCCGGCCACCGATACCGCCGATCATTTCAGCGCCACCGATCAGGATGCGCGGATCGATGCCGAGCGCCCAGCCGAGCAGGCCGAGTACGACCATCGTTCCAATGCCCATGCCGCCGCGACCGCCAGGAATGCCGGCGAATTCACCGCCGCCGCCACGCCTGTCCTCGAGATTGTCGGACTGGCGATAGTCTTCCCATTTCATGGTGTGGTCCTCGGCAAATCTCCGCGCAATGTCGGGGAGCAGCGTGCATAACTCAAGCGCTCATTCGTCGCCGGACAGGCGAATAGCCCGCATGGGCTAGGCTGGCGGATCCAGCGCAGCCTTGAGGGCGCGCATGTCGCGCCATGAAAGTCGCTTCTGGAGCGGCTGCCGCAGCAGATAGGCCGGATGCAGCGTCGCGAGCGCCCGGATCCGCCGCGTACCGGTGTCGTATTCCTGCCATTTCCCGCGCGAGGCCATGATGCCGCTGAGGCCCAGCAGGCCCTGCGCCGAGGGGCCGCCGATGCAGACCAGGATATCGGGGTCGGCAAGCTGGATCTGGCGCTGGATGAAGGGCAGGCATATCGCGACCTCCTGCGGCGTCGGAGTGCGGTTGCCGGGCGGCCGCCAGGGCAGCAGGTTTGCGACGTAGACGTGTTCCTTGCGTGTCAGGCCGATCGCGGCGAGCATCCGGTCGAGCAATTGTCCGGAGCGGCCGACGAAGGGCAGGCCGGCCCGGTCCTCGTCGGCTCCGGGCGCCTCGCCGACGATCATGACCCGGCCGTCCGGGTTGCCATCGGCGAAGACGAGGTTCTTGGCGGTTGCCTTGAGCGCGCAGCCCTCGAAGCGCGACAGGGCCTCCTTCAACGCTTCGAGGCTCGTCGCTTCCTGCGCCATCGTGCGCGCGCTCAGCGCGGCGTCGTCGGGCGCCGTTGCCGCACCTGCCATGACCGGCGCAGGTGCGCGAGCCGTCCGGCCCTGCAGCGTCGCGAGCGTCGGCGTCGTGAGGGTGCGCGCAGCGGGCACTGGCTGCGGTTCGGCGAAATGGTTCCGCGGTTCCTCGTCCAGCGCCTCGGAGACGCCCATTTCGGCATACCAGGCGAGGAGTTCGACGGGATCGGGCAGGGATGCGATCATGGCCGCAGCCATAGCACATCCACAACGCTGCCTGCGACCTCTCAGCGCCGCAGCGGGCAGCGGGTCGGTTCCTGGAGCGCTGGCACGGTGCCTATCGTACTGTGCGTTGCACAAGTGCCGAGCCTGTTGCGCGCTGATCGCGGTTGCAAATTGGAACCGCTCCCTGAATAGAGGATTTCCAGTTTAGGTGGCGCTCGTCTTGAAGCGCCATGCTGGATGGTTCATGTGTGAACTATTCAGGTTCTTGCGCGGAGGCGGGTATGGATATCGAGGAAGCACAGGCCGAGCCGCGCGAGAGCATGGATTATGACGTCGTCATCGTTGGTGCGGGCCCGGCGGGCCTGGCGGCGGCGATCCACCTCAAGCAGCTCGACGAGAACCTGACGGTCGTGGTTGTCGAGAAGGGTGCCGAGGTTGGCGCCCATATCCTGTCGGGCGCCGTGATCGACCCGATCGGGCTGGACAAGCTGGTCCCGGACTGGCGCCAGGATCCCGATCGCCCTCTGACCACCGAAGTCAGCGAGGACATCTTCTATTTCCTGACCGAGCCGAACGGTATCCGCCTGCCGAATTTCGGCATGCCGAAGCTGATGAACAATCACGGCAACTTCGTCGGCTCGCTTGGCCTGGTCGCGAAATTCCTGGCCAGCCGCGCCGAGGCGCTGGGCGTCGAGATCTATCCGGGCTTCGCTGCTGCCGAACTGCTCTACAACGAGGACGGCTCCGTTGCCGGCATCGCGACCGGCGACATGGGCATCGCCAAGGACGGCAGCGTCTCCGAGCGCTTTACGCGCGGCATGGAGTTGCGCGGCCGCTATACGCTGCTGGGCGAGGGCGCGCGCGGCTCGCTCTCCAAGATCGCGATCCGCAAGTTCGGCCTCGATGCAGGGCGTGAGCCTCAGAAATACGGCATCGGCCTGAAGGAAGTCTGGCAGGTCAAGCCGGAGAAGTTCCACAAGGGCCGGGTCCAGCACTCCTTCGGCTGGCCGCTCGACAATGGCACCGGTGGCGGCTCGTTCCTCTACCATTTCGACGACAACCTGGTCACGGTCGGCTTCGTCGTCCATCTCAACTACACCAACCCGACGCTCTCGCCCTTCGACGAGTTCCAGCGCTTCAAGACGCACCCGCTGATCCGCGACGTCTTCGAGGGCGCCAAGCGCCTCTCCTACGGCTCGCGCGCGATCACCGAGGGCGGCTACCAATCCGTGCCGAAGCTGACCTTCCCCGGCGGGGCGCTGATCGGTTGCGCCGCAGGCTTCGTCAATGTGCCGCGCATCAAGGGCAGTCATAACGCCATCCTGTCGGGCATGCAGGCGGCTCAGCATCTCGCCCCCGTTCTCGCCGCAGGGCGCTCGCATGACGAGGTCGTCGAGATCGAGCAGGGCTGGCGCGATTCCGAGATCGGGCGCGACCTCAAGCCGGTGCGCAACGTCAAGCCGCTCTGGTCGAAATACGGCACCTTCGCCGGCATCGCGCTCGGTGGCGTCGACATGTGGCTGAACCAGCTCTTCGGCTGGTCGCCCTTCGGCACGCTCAAGCATGGCAAGCCCGACCATGCGACGCTGAAGCCGATCAACGAGGTCAAGCCGATCGTCTACCCCAAGCCCGACGGCAAGCTCTCCTTCGACAAGCTGTCCTCGGTCTTCCTGTCCTCGACCAATCACGAGGAAGACCAGCCGGCGCATCTCAAGCTGACCGACCCCTCGATCCCGATCGCCCAGAACCTGCCGCTCTACGGCGAGCCGGCGCGGCTCTACTGCCCGGCGGGCGTCTACGAGGTCGTCTACGCCGATGCCGAAACGAAGACGGATCCGCGCTTCGTCATCAACGCGCAGAACTGCGTCCACTGCAAAACCTGCGACATCAAGGATCCCGCGCAGAACATCACCTGGACCACGCCCGAAGGCGGCGGCGGACCCGGCTATTCCAACATGTGAGCGGGGCGGATCGTCGCAGCGCCCACTGTCGGGCCGAATGCAAAAAGGGCGCGCCGTTTCCGGCGCGCCCTTTCGTCTTTGATCGCCTGGACGGATCAGCCCTTGCGGACGACCGTGGGAGCAGGCTTCTCGGGCTGGGCGCAGCCGGCGACAAAACCGGCCAGCATAGCGACGGCGGCAACGCTGAGCATGATCTTTTTCATTTGAGTGATCCCAAAAAGAAGTCGTCGCGACACATGCGAGCAGCCAAACATAACGCTAATGTCTTGACGATATCGCTACGAAATCTATGAAGACGTTGCGGCGCAGCATGCTTTTGGGAGAATGTTGCATCCTTGCTACGCAATCTCCTGGGCTGGGCCGTGCTGCTTGCCCGCGCGCCTGGAAACAGCCATCTTGACGCCCTAGAGCGGGGCGCCAAAGGTGGAATCGGTCGGTCGAATCGGACCTGCTCGAGCTCTCTGACGAGACGAATTCAGGCATCGACTGGAAACGCGAGATCGTTCCAGTCGATGCCTGAATCCGGCTTTAGTGCGAAACGGTCCCTGCCGGGCTGGCGATTGCTACGCTTGGCAGAGCCAGGGCGTCTGGCAGGCAAGGCCTCGGACCGAGGGAGAAGGCAGTCGTGACATTTCGAATCAAGGGCCGCAGCGCCAGTACGGCTGTCGTTCTGGCATTGCTGCTCGGGCTGCAGGCCGGGGCCGCGGCTCAGGGTGCTGCGGCGACGCGCACCAACGAGCAGCTTGAACCGGCCGACAGCCTCGAGGGCAATTATCTGGCTGCCATCGTGGCCGGTGCCGGGCGCGACCTCGGTGCCGCCTCGGTCTATCTGCGCGAAGCCATCAAGGGCGATCCGCAGAACTTCGACCTGCTCGAGCGCGGCTTCGTCGCCTTCCTTGCCGATGGCGCGATGACCGATGCCTTCCGCGCCGCCGACCGGCTGGTGCAGCGCGACCCCAGCAATGGGCTCGCCCAGCTTGCCGTCGGCATCCGTGCCATCAAGCAGAAGAGCTACCAGACGGCGCGCAACCACCTTCAGCGTGGCGGGCGCGGACGAGCCGCCGACATCACGGCGACGCTGCTCTCGGCCTGGTCGTATTCGGGCTCGGGCCAGACCAAACGCGCCATCGAGACGCTGGAGCGTCTGCGCGGCGAGGCCTCGTATAATCTGTTCCGCGACTACCATGCCGGGCTGATCCTGGACGCGGCAGGCCGCAACGCCGACGCCGAGCAGCGCCTCAAGAGCGCCTACGACGCCGAGAAGACCACCCTGCGGCTGGTCGATCTCTGGGCCCGCTTCCAGGCCCGCTCCGGCGATTTCGAAGGCGCGGCGGCAACCTATGGCGAATTCGACCGCCTGCTGCCCAACCATCCCATCGTCCGGGACGGCCTGACCAGGGTTACCGCCAAGGAAAAGCCGCCGCGGCAGATCTCCACGCCCCAGCAGGGTGCCGCCGAGGTGCTCTACGGGCTCGCCAGCGCCGGCAATCGCCAGGGCGACGAGGCTGCGGCCCTGCTCTATCTCCGGCTCGCGATCTATCTCGACCCCGAGCACGATCTCGCCATCCTGACGCTGGGGGACATTCTCGAGCGTTCTAAGCAGCCCGAGGACGCGGTTGCCGTCTACGGCAAGATGCCGGCATCCTCGCCTCTGCGCCCCAATGCGGAAATCCAGGCGGGGCTGGCGCTGGAGACGCTCGGCAAGTCCGACGAGGCGGTCAAGCACCTGCAGGCCGTGATCGCCGAGCGGCCGGGCGATGTCGACGCCCTCTCGGCGCTGGGCAACATCTATCGCTCGCGCAAGCTCTTCGTCGAGGCCGCGGAAACCTATGATAAGGCGATCGCCAAGCTCGCCTCTCCCGGCCGCGCCAATTGGGACCTGTTCTACTTCCGCGGCATCGCGCGCGAACGCACGAAGCGCTGGGGCGAGGGCGAGGCTGATCTGCGCAAGGCGCTGGAGCTGATGCCCGAGCCGCTGGGCCGCGAGCGCGCTCTGGTTCTCAACTATCTCGGCTATTCGCTGGTCGACCAGCATCTCAAGCTCGACGAGGGGCTCGACATGCTGCGTCGCGCCGTCGAGCTGCGTCCGCGCGATGGCTACATCACGGATTCGCTGGGCTGGGCCTATTACCGCCTCGGGCGCTATGAGGATGCCACGCGCGAACTCGAGCGCGCGATGGAACTGCGGCCCTCCGACCCTGTGATCAACGACCATCTCGGCGATGTCTACTGGAAGGTAGGGCGCCAGCTCGAGGCGAAATTCCAGTGGAACGCCGCGCGCGATCTCGGCCCGGAGCCCGATGACCTCGCCAAGATCCAGCGCAAGATCGAGCGCGGCCTCGAGGATACCCCCTCTGCGAACGCGACCGAACCGAACGCCACGGAACCCAAGAAGGATGGCGGTTGATGCTGCGCGCGGCTGCCTGATCAGGCTGCCGGCATGTCATTGCCTCTGACCACCCGGGCCCGCGCGAAGGTCAATCTCGACCTGAGGGTGCTGGGGCGACGCGCCGACGGCTATCACGAGCTCGAAAGCCTCGTCGCCTTTGCCGGGGTAGGCGATATCCTGACGCTCGCGCCGGGCCCTGATCTCGCGCTCACCATTGGCGGGCCGCGTGGCGCCGGGCTCGAAGTCGACGACCGCAATCTCGTGCTGCGTGCTGCTCGCATCCTCGCAGAGGAGCGCGGTCCGCTGCGCTGGGGGCGCTTTCACCTCATCAAGCGTCTGCCGGTCGCATCGGGTATCGGCGGCGGGTCGGCCGATGCCGCAGCTGCACTGCGCCTGCTGGCGAGACACAACGCGATTCCACTGAACGACCCGGCACCGCTGCGCGCCGCGGCTCGGATCGGAGCGGATGTGCCGGTTTGCCTGGAATCGCGCGCACGCGTGATGGCGGGGATCGGCGAACGGCTGGGCCCCGCCCTGCGGCTGCCGCAACTCTTTGCCGTACTCGTCAATCCGGGCGTGCCCATCGAGACCGCAGCGGTCTTCCGCGAACTGGGGCTGCGCGCGGGAGAGGCCGGGAGCGTGGGCGCTTCATGCAGGGCCCCGGTCGCGGTGGAGAGCCGGGACGGCCTCTTCGACGCGCTCGGCCACTCCCGCAATGATCTTGAGCCGCCGGCACTGCGCGTTGCGCCGATCCTTGCCGATCTGCTGGCGCGATTGCGCGACGTCCCCGGCTGCCGGCTGGCGCGGATGTCCGGTTCCGGCGCGACCTGCTTTGCCCTGTTCGACGACTGCCGCCAAAGCGCCGACGCAGCAAGAACGCTGTCCCGCGAGCACGCGAACTGGTGGATCAAGCCGACAGTGCTGCGGTGATGCGTAGCACTCATGTGCTCAATCTGGGCCCATGAGTGCCTCGTAGTCACGGCGTCCGGAGAACACTCGCAACACGTCAACCCTCTCCGGTGGGAGCTCGTATGCGACGATGAGCCTCCGCCAGCGCGGAAGGATACGCAACCCTGCGCGGAGGCTGGACCTGTCGACAGCAATCAAAGGCGACGCAGTCGGTCTCTGACAGCTCTTCCGAATATCCTCGATATAGCTTCTCGCGCGAACCGGGCTGTCAGCCGCGATGTAGAGGAATAGCTCTTCAAGGTCCGCGAGCGCGTCCGGCGTGAAGAGAAGCTTGCGGCTCAAGATGCTTTCGTCGCCAGGGTCGATGCGAGCAGCTTGTCGAAATGCGCGCCGACATCCTCATCCGTCAGCCGTTGCGGATTACGGGCGGCATGATCGATCTCGGCCTTCAGCCGTGCCATCTGACCGTCGCGCCGTTGACGTTGCTGCTGCCAGTTCCGCAGCGCCTCGCTGACGATTTCGCTCGATGATGCGTAGCCGCCGTCGGCTACGGCCTCTCTGAGAGCCTCCGCCATCTCGGGGGGCAATGCGACCCTTATCGTTTCGACTTTTGCCATGTTCGCTCCGCCGCTCATGCTCGCAAAGCTTGGCGCTTTCTCCAAGTTAAGCCACTGGCGGACCGGCTTTCGCCCCTCAATGGGCTCGCGCGACGCAGAAATCGACGGTTTCGTTGAGGGCCTGCTTCATCGGCGAGGCCGGGAACAGCCCGAGCGCGTCCTTGGCCATCTTGGCGTAGTGCTCGGCGCGTTCGATCGTGTCTTCGAGGGCCGAGTGGCGGCGCATGATCGCCTGCGCCTCGTCGAGGTCGCCGTCGCGGATCTCGCCATCCTGCAGGGTGCGGCGCCAGAAGGCGCGCTCGCTGTCGTTGCCGCGCCGGAACGACAGCACGACGGGCAGGGTGATCTTGCCCTCGCGAAAATCGTCGCCGGTGTTCTTGCCGAGCTTCGAGGCGACGCCGCCATAGTCCAGCGCGTCGTCGATCAGCTGGAAGGCGATGCCGAGGTTGAGCCCGTAGCTGCGGCAGGCGGCGGCATCGGCCTTGGAGGAGTTGGCGATGACGGGGCCCACTTCGCAGGCGGCGGCGAAGAGTTCGGCGGTCTTGCCGCGGATCACCGCGAGATATTCGTCCTCGGTGGTCTCGGTGTTCTTGGCGACGGTGAGCTGCAGCACTTCGCCCTCGGCGATGACCGCGGCCGCCGTGGACAGGATGTCGAGCGCCCTGAGCGAGCCGACCTCGACCATCATCTTGAAGGCCTGGCCGAGCAGGAAGTCGCCGACGAGCACGCTGGCCTCGTTGCCCCAGAGCATCCGGGCAGCGAGCTTGCCGCGGCGCATGTCGCTCTGGTCGACGACGTCGTCATGCAGCAGCGTCGCGGTGTGCATGAACTCCACCGACGCCGCGAGCTTCACATGACCCTCGCCGCGATAGCCGCTCAATGCGGCGGTCGCGAGCGTAAGCATCGGCCGCAACCGTTTGCCGCCGGACGAGATCAGATGGTTCGCCACCTCGGGAATCATCGTGACGTCGGACCCCGTGCGCGACAGGATCATCGCATTCACGCGTTCCATATCGCCCCGCACCAGATCGACCAGCGTCTCGATCCGGGCCTGGCCCGCTTCCTTGTCCTCGAACGCGACGACGACGCCCATATCAATCACTCCGGTCGGCTTCCGCGTCTCGCGGCTCGTGCTGCCTTGCCACAACCGTCGCATGGGTGACCAGCCCCTGCAAACGCAGCCAGTCGCCGCACCTCGCGCCGGTGGGGCTTGCGCGCCGCCCAAGCATGGGCTCCATGAAACCATGCACGAGCTCCTTCGCACCAACGACATCGTCCTGCTCGGCGCCATAGAGGCGCTGCTGGCCTCGGCCAATCTCGACTGCATGATCACCGATCAGCATATGAGCGCACTCGAGGGCATGACCGGCGCCTTCCAGCGCCGCCTGCTCGTCCGCGAGGCCGACAAGATGCGGGCACGCGCGCTGCTGGTCGAGGCCGGCTACGGCGCCGAGCTGCGCGATGCCTGATTCGCAGCCGCTTTCCGCACTTGGCGTGATTGTCGAAGATCGTCTACTCGATGGCCGCCTGATCCTGAACCAACCCGCGAAGGGTCATCGCGCCGGAAGCGATGCGATCCTGCTGGCCGCCGCATTGCCGGATCTCGGCGCGGGTCCGCTGCTCGACATGGGCGCGGGGGTCGGAACCGTCGGCCTCGCCGCGGCGCTGTCGCAACCGGGGCTTGGCGTCGTGCTGGTCGAGCGCGATCCCGATCTTGCCGCGCTGGCCCGGCTCAACGTTGCCGCCAATGGCCTCGATGAACGCGCAAACGTGATCGCAGCCGATATCGAGGGCGCAGCTTCGACGCTGGCCGCCGCAGGACTGGCGACTGCGAGCTTTGCCTGCGTCGCGATGAACCCGCCCTTCTATGCGGCCGGCGAGACCAGGGTTTCTCCGGTCTCGAACCGCCGCGCCGCCCATGTCGCCGACGGCTCGCTGGATAATTGGTTCAAGGCGGCGCGGCGTCTGCTCAAGCCGGGCGGCACAATCGCGATCATCCATCGCGCCGAAGCGCTGCCGCAGATTTTGGCCGGCCTCGCCACTGGTTTCGGCGGCGTCGTGATCCGGCCGATCCATGCGCTGCCGGATCGCCCGGCTATCCGCGTCGTCGTCACTGCCGTGCTGAGCAGCAAGAAGCCGGCAGCGCTGCTGCCGGCTTTCATTCTCAATCGTCCCGAGGGCGGGCTGACGGCGGCCAGCGAAGCCCTGCATCGCGGGCAGTGCGGGCTCGACATGAACCCCGCCTGACCCCGACGCATTGCCGGTCAGTAGAGGTAGCGCGGGCCGTAGTAATAGGGCCTGGGCACGAAAAGCGGCGCCGGGGGATAGTAGCGCGGGCCATAATAGGGACGCGGGCCGTAGTAGCGCGGACCGTAGAAGCGGCGCGCGCCGTAGTAGCGCCGCGGCCCATAGTAATATTGCACTTCCTGGAGAAGGTCGCTCGAACCCTGCACGGCTTCAATCTGGCCGGCAGCGATCGGCGCGGCTTGCGCCGGGGAGAGGGCAAGTGTGGCGCCGCCCAGTGCGAGCGCGCCGGCAGTGCCGAGAATGAACTTGCGAAGCATGGTCTGATCCTCCTCAACAGTGCACCGGCGGCCCGGTGCCGCACAGGCGTTGTCCGTAGCGTGAGATGAAACCTTGGCGGAAACAAGCTGAACGGGGCCCAAAGGCGCCGTTCAGGTGATTGTCAGCTTGCGGCGTCGACAGCCGCGTTCCCTCCGATCAGCGGCAGACGCGCGTCGGGCGGACGACCCAGCCATAGCCGGTCCAGACGCGGCGGTTGGTGACGAAGCAGCGCTGACGATACACCGGGCGACCGTAATAGGGGCGTGCGCGATGGTAGCGGCGGGGGCCGTAATACTGCGCCTGCTGGACGAGGTCGCCAGCCGGAGCTGCTTGGACCGGGGTGGCGGCCACGGGAGCGGCCACAGGGGCGGCGACGGCCGGAGCGACGGAGAATGCGCCGACAGTGAGGGCGACGGCACCGAAGGCAGCGGCTGCGATACGGGAAGACAACATGGACTACTCCTACTGCTTAGACCCGCCGGGCCGTCTCAAGCGCTCGCCCCCGAACGCCGCGAACCTCGGCTGGAAACGAAACTATCGCAGGGGAAATGAACGAAACCTGTCCGCTAAAATGCGGCTCTGCCGACACGGAAAGTTGCGGAATGCTTGACCGGAGCGCCCGGCAACCCCTAAGCACGCGGCCATTCGTGACAGTCTGGAAGGCCTGACGCCCTTGGTCGCCCCCGCTCAGCAATCCGCCTCCGGCATCGCCGCCGCGATGGACCCGACCCGCTCCTTCCAGGGGCTGCTGCTGACCTTGCAGCGCTTCTGGGCCGAGCGAGGTTGCGTGGTGCTCCAGCCCTACGACATGGAGGTCGGCGCCGGCACCTTCCATCCGGCCACGACCCTGCGCGCGCTCGGCCCCAAGCCCTGGAAGGCGGCCTATGTCCAGCCTTCGCGCCGGCCCAAGGACGGCCGCTATGGCGAGAACCCCAACCGCCTTCAGCATTATTACCAGTTCCAGGTCATCCTGAAGCCCTCGCCGCCGGATTTGCAGCAGCTCTATCTCGACTCGCTGGCCGCCATCGGCGTCGATCTCGCGCTTCATGACGTGCGCTTCGTCGAGGACGACTGGGAGAGCCCGACTTTGGGCGCCTGGGGGCTGGGCTGGGAATGCTGGTGCGACGGCATGGAAGTCAGCCAGTTCACCTATTTCCAGCAGGTCGCCGGCGTCGAATGCGCGCCGGTAGCCGGCGAACTGACCTACGGCCTCGAGCGCCTGGCGATGTATGTCCAGGGCGTCGAAAACGTCTACGACCTCAACTTCAACGGCGGCGAAGGCGAGGATCGCATCTCCTACGGCGATGTTTTCCTGCAGGCGGAGCAGGAGTTCTCGCGGCACAATTTCGAGCACGCCAACACCGAGATGCTGTTCCGGCACTTCTCGGACGCCGAGGCCGAGTGCAAGGCGCTGCTGGCGGCGGGCGAGGCGAGCGGCAACGCCAACGACACCGCCCACACGCTCGCCCTGCCGGCCTATGACCAGTGCATCAAGGCCAGCCACATGTTCAACCTGCTCGATGCGCGCGGCGTGATCTCGGTCACCGAGCGCCAGAGCTACATCCTGCGCGTCCGTGAACTCTCGAAAGCCTGCGGCGCGGCCTGGCTGAAGACCGCCGGCGGGGGAGCCAACTGATGCCCGATCTCCTGCTCGAAATCTTCTCGGAAGAAATCCCCGCCCGCATGCAGCGCAAGGCGGCCGACGACCTGCGCAAGCTCGTCACCGACGCGCTGGTCGAGCGCGGCCTGGTCTATGAGGGCGCCAAGGCTTTTGCGACGCCGCGCCGTCTGACGCTGCACATCGCCGGCTTGCCGATCCGCGGCCGCGACATCCGCGAGGAGCGGAAAGGTCCGCGCGTCGGCGCGCCAGATGCCGCCGTGCATGGCTTCCTGAAAGCCGCCGGCCTGCTCTCGCTGGACGAAGCGACCATCGTCAGCGACCCGAAGAAGGGCGATTCCTACGTCGCCATTATCGAAAAACCCGGCCAGGAGACGGTCACGGCCATCGCCGAGATCGTGCCGGCCATCATCCGCAACTTCCCCTGGCCGAAGTCGATGCGCTGGGGCAAGGCATCCGCCGCCGGGGCCAGCCTGCGCTGGGTCCGTCCACTGCACTCGATCCTGTGCACCTTCGGCGCCGAGACCGAGGACCCGGAGGTGGTGCCCTTCGACGTCGACGGCATCGTTTCCGGCAATGTCACCTATGGCCACCGCTTCCACGCGCCGGGCCCGATCACCGTCAGGCGCTTCGACGATTATGTGACCAGCCTTGAGAAGGCGAAGGTCGTGCTCGATGCCGACCGTCGCAAGGAGATCATCCTCAACGACGCCAAGACGCTCGCCTTCGCGCAGGGTCTGGAACTGGTCGAGGACGAGGGCCTGCTGGAGGAGGTCGCTGGTCTCGTCGAATGGCCGGTCGTGCTGATGGGCTCCTTCGAGGAGCGCTTCCTGGAGATCCCCGGCGAGGCGATCCGCGCCACGATTCGCGCCAACCAGAAATGCTTCGTGCTGCGCGATCCCGCCACGGGGCTGCTCGCCAACCGCTTCATGCTGACCTCGAACCTGATGGCCAGCGACGGCGGCAAGGCGATCGTGGGCGGCAATGAGCGCGTCGTGCGCGCCCGTCTCTCGGATGCCGCCTATTTCTTCGCGACCGACAAGGGCTTCCTGCCCGATCTCGAGACCTTCCGCGCCAGCGCCGAGGCTCTCGGCCTCGACCTGACCCGTCCGCTCGACCAGCGGATGGCAAAACTCGACAAGCTCGGCGTCGTCTTCCATGCCAAGCTCGGCACGCAAGGCCAGCGCGTTCGCCGTATCGCGGCTCTAGCCTGCGAGCTCGCGCCGGTCGTCGGTGCCGACGCGGACCTCGCCGAGCGCGCGGCAAAGCTCGCCAAGGCCGACCTGCCGACAGAAATGGTCGGCGAGTTCCCGGAGTTGCAGGGCCTGATGGGCCGCAAATATGCCGAGCTTCAGGGCGAACACGCTTCGGTCGCAGCCGCGATCGAGGAGCACTACAAGCCCGCCGGCCCCTCCGACCGCGTCCCAACCGATCCGGTTTCGGTGGCGGTGGCGCTCGCCGACAAGCTCGATACGCTGACCGGTTTCTGGGCCATCGACGAGAAACCCACTGGCAGCAAGGACCCCTATGCGCTGCGCCGTGCGGCGCTGGGCGTGATCCGGCTCGTGGTCGAGAACGGCGTGCGCCTGCCGCTGACCACGATCGCCAAGGACCCGGACCTCCTCTCCTTCTTCCACGACCGCCTGAAGGTGATGCTGCGCGACCAAGGCGCGCGGCATGACCTCGTCGACGCGGTGCTGGGCGATGGTTCGTCGAGCTCCGACGACCTGCTGCTCATCACCCGCCGCGTCGCGGCGCTGTCGCGATTCCTCGAGACCGAGGACGGCAAGAGCCTGCTGGCGGGCTACAAGCGCGCCGCCAACATCCTCAAGGCCGAGGAGAAGAAGGACGGCGAGGGCGCCTTCGCCGCGGCTGCCGATCTCCAGCTCATCGCCGATGCCGGCCTGATCGAGGAAAAGGCGCTGGCCGTCGCACTCAGCCAGGCGACGCCGGCAGCCGAGGCAGCGGTCGCGAAAGAGGACTACGAGGGCGCGATGGCCGCTCTGGCGGAGCTTTGCCCGGCGGTCGACGCCTTCTTCGACAAGGTCACGGTCAACGACCCCGACGCGGCCCTGCGTGCCAACCGCCTGCGACTGCTCAACCAGTTGCGCGAGGCGACCCGCGCCGTCGCGGATTTCGGCCGCATCGCGGGCTGAGCCCGCGAACGACCCGCATCCCTCATGCTCGCCCTTGTGGCGGGCATGCCCGTCTTGAACACCGGGCCCGTCCTGGGAGGGCGTGGTTGACGGAGCAACGCGGACCATGACGGCAGAGGTGCGCCTGCTGCGGATTCGGCCGGGCTGCGCCCTGTCGTTGGCGACGCCTACCGGATTTCCCGGCAGCAAACCGAGCGACATCGGAACCTATTCCCATCCTGCGACGTTCTGTCAGCGGGCTGACATCCTGCGAATGCCTCGCAGGATGGGCCCGGGGGGCCGGCTTTCGGCCGCGTCAAAGGATTTTTCTTATGGGCATTCTGATTTCGCTTCTTATTACCGTCCTCGTTATCGGCCTTGTGCTGTACCTCGTTCGGATGCTGCCGCTCGACGCGCAGATCAAAAACGTCGTCCAGATCATCGTAATCGTCATCGGCATCATCTCGCTGCTGCGCTATCTCGCCGTCTTTTGAGGTAATTGACGATAGGTTCGCGCTAAGACACACTTGGTGAGGTCCAGAGGGCCCCGGACGCGCTCGCGTCGCGGGGCCCTTGTCCGTTCCGGGGTGTGACTGCATGTCCTCGCAGAATCGTACGACCCATATCCGCCTGACCTCGCATCCCGAGCCCGGGAACGCCGCCACGCGCTTCCCCATTCGATGGGGCGCGGAGACCGTGGAGGAGCGCGGACCGGTCATCGCCTCGACCACGGCGCCAGGCGACCGCAACGTGATCGGCGCTCATGGCGGTTCCTATTCCGTCTATCGCGCGCTGGCGATTTCGGCCCGCGCGATGAACCCGTCGCAGCGCCCGGACCTGACGAACACCTATCCCACTGCTGAGATCGCGCCGCAGCCGCAATGGTTCCAGCCCGGAAAGATCGTCTCGCTCGACCCGTTCGGCCATCGCGTCGCGCTTGATTTCGGCCAGTTGATCGGCGAGGGCATCGACATCCGCCCCACCATCGCCATCACCAAGGCGCGGCTGAACCTGCCCGAGATCCTGGCGGCGATGGCGGCCCACAGGCTCGCGGCGGACGACCACATCCTGCACAAATCGGGCGATATCAGCGTCACCAAGATCGCGATCGACCCGGTCTGGCACCTGCCGGGAATCGCCGAGCGCTTCGGCACGACAGAGCAGGAATTGCGCCGCACGCTCTTCGAGCAGACTGGCGGCATGTATCCCGAGCTGGTGACGCGTCCGGACATGCGCGTCTTCCTTCCGCCGATCGGCTCGATCACGGCCTATGTCGTCGGCGAGGTCTCGGCGCTGGCCGGCGGTCGCAGCCGCGTGGCCTGCCGCGTCCATGACGAATGCAACGGCTCGGATGTCTTCGGCTCCGACATCTGCACCTGCCGGCCCTATCTCGTGCACGGCATCGAGGAGGCGGTGAAGGAGGCGCAGAGCGGCGGCGTCGGGCTGATCGTCTACAACCGCAAGGAAGGCCGGGCGCTCGGCGAGGTCACGAAATTTCTCGTCTACAACGCCCGCAAGCGTCAGGAGGGCGGCGATTCCGCCGCGACCTATTTCGAGCGCACCGAATGCGTCGCAGGCGTCCAGGACGCCCGTTTCCAGCAATTGATGCCCGATGTCCTGCACTGGCTCGGCGTCACGCGCATCGACCGGCTGATGTCGATGTCGAACATGAAATACGACGCCATGGTCGAGAGCGGCATCGAGATCGGCGAGCGCGTCGCGATCCCGCCGGAACTGGTCCCGCCCGACGCCTCGGTCGAGATCGAGGCCAAGAAAGCGGCCGGCTACTATTCGCCCGAGGGGGCGCCGGGCGACAACAGCCTGAAGGCGACGATCGGTCGCGATCTCGACAAGTTCTGAAGGGGGCACCATGCCCGAGCGCGCAACCGAGCAGTTCCAGGCCCTGCTGAAACCCGCAGCCGTCCGCGCCCGCGCGCATGAGATGATAGAGTTGGGCCTCGCCGGGCAACTGCTGCACTTCACGGTGCATCCCGAGCAGGTGGACGCCTGCGCCGACTACGTGCTCGACACCATCAAGGCGAACTATCCGACTCTGGAAATCCCGTTCCACGCTCGCTGGCGCCATTTCAGCGTCGCCGGGGATGATCGCTGGAGTGCGCTCGACCGCCGCGCGGGCTTCGCCGATGCCGGCGTGAGGGGCCGTGCCGCCTATGATCTCGCCGTCGTCAGCGTGTTGCTCGATGCTGGCGCGGGACCGAACTGGCGCTACCGCGATGCCGCGACGGGCCAGGCGATCGGACGCTCGGAAGGGCTGGCGCTGGCCTCGCTGGAGATGTTTGCCGCCGGCGCGTTTTCCAGCGATCCCGAACAGCCGCTGCGGGCCGACGCCGTCGCGCTGAAGCGGCTCGACGCCGCGACTTTGGCCGAGGGCTTCCAGTCCGGCCCGGACAACCCGCTGCTCGCGCTGGAAGGGCGCGCTGCGCTGCTGAACCGGCTCGGGGAGGAACTCGAGCGCCACGGCCTCGAACGGCCGGGCGATCTGTTCGATCGCTTTGCCGGCGTGGCCGAAACCGGCAGCATCCGGGCCGCGCATATGCTCGGCGAGGTCCTGGCGACYTTCGGCGGCATCTGGCCCTCGCGCCTGATGCTCGGCGGAGTCGCACTTGGCGACACCTGGCGTCATCCGCTGATCGCACCGGGCACGCCGACGGAGGGGCTGGTGCCCTTCCATAAGCTCTCGCAATGGCTGACCTATTCCCTGATCGAGCCGCTGCAATGGGCCGGCATCTCGGTGATCGACATCGATGACCTGACCGGTCTGCCTGAATACCGCAATGGCGGCCTCTTCCTCGACAGCGGCGTGCTGGCGCTCAAGGACGCCGCCGATGCCGAGCGCGCCCATGAGGTCGGCTCTCCGCTCGTCGTCGAGTGGCGGGCCCTGACGGTTGCGCTGCTCGACGAGATCGGGTTCGCCATCCGCCGGCGGCTCGGTCGCACGGCGGAGGAACTGCCCTTGGCGAAGGTGCTGGAGGGCGGCACCTGGGCGGCGGGCCGGCGGATCGCGCGCGAGCGCCGCGCCGATGGCGGGCCGCCCTTGACCATCATCAGCGACGGTACGGTATTCTGAGGCGGCATTGTCCGGGCACCGTAGGAGTTTCCGGGCGAGGCAGCTGCAGCGACAAAGCTGGGAACAAAGCCGTACAGCTTCAGGCCCGATATGATATCGGTCGGAAGCTGAAGACTAGCGAGGAACGACGATACCATGGCAACGAGCTCTGACGGCGTCACGGTCGTCGATCACCCGCTAGTCCAGCACAAGCTGACATTGATGCGCGAGAAGGACCGTTCGACCAAGAGTTTCCGCCAGCTCCTGAACGAGATCGGCATGCTGCTCTGCTACGAGGTCACGCGCGATCTTCCGATCGAGATGGTCGAGATCGAAACGCCCCTGACCAAGTCGATGCAGCCGATCATCGCGGGCAAGAAGCTCGTCTTCGCGCCGATCCTGCGCGCCGGCGTCGGCTTCCTCGATGGCATGCTGGAACTGGTCCCGGCGGCCCGCGTCGCCCATATCGGGCTCTACCGCGACCCCAACACGCTCCAGGCTGTGGAGTACTATTTCAAGGCGCCGTCCGACGTCGCCGAGCGCATGATCGTGGTGATGGACCCGATGCTGGCCACCGCCAATTCGGCCGTGGCCGCGATCGATCGCCTGAAGGAGCGCGGCGCAAAGGATCTGCGCTTCGTCTGCCTGCTCGCCGCGCCCGAGGGTATCGCGCGGCTTCGTGGCGCCCATCCCGATGTCCGGATCTGGACGGCGGCGATCGACGAACGCCTCAACGAGCACGGCTACATCGTCCCGGGGCTCGGCGACGCCGGCGACCGGATGTTCGGCACGCGCTGAGACCCGCATGACGAAGGCCCGCCCCATTGCTGGAGCGGGCCTTGATCGGAAGGGCGGGCGGGTCCCGAACGGGCCTGACCCTTTCGATCCTACCGGCAATGCCGATAGGGCATGCCGATCTACTCGGTGCCGTTATTCGATCACCTGAACCACGCGGCGGCTGCGGGGCTCGACCAGGACGGGGCGCTCGTTGACGACGGTATAGCGATACTGGGTCGCGCCGTACTCGGCGGGAACCTGGCGATAGACCACGCCGTCCTCCGGCAGGACGGTGCCGACGGTCACAGGATCGGCATAGGTATAGGACGGGACGCGCTGTTCCACGACATACTGGCGGAAGCGCGGGGTCTGGTCGCCGATGATCGCGCCGACAACGGCGCCACCGACGCCACCGACCACGGCTCCGACAGGGCCGCCTACGATCGCGCCACCGACAGCACCGGTTGTTGCGCCACCGACCGCGCCACCCTGGGCGGCCGGGGGATTGTTCTGGGCGAAGGCCGCCACGGGGGCGACGACAAGGGCGGTCACGAGAGTAAGCTTCTTGAACATGGTCGTTTCTCCTTCCAAGGGAAAGTTCGGAGGGAGAACGAGCAGGTCTCGTTCCGGTTCCGGGACAGCGAGTCACGAGATGTGACTATTCGCAACTCGACCGGGAAATGCTTCGCGATATCAAGTGCCCAGGCTGTTCACGGGGACCCCGGAAAGCTGCGTTCAACGAAAAACGGCGGGTCGAAAGACCCGCCGTCCCCTAGTGAAATAGAACGAAAAGCTACTTCGGGGCCGCAGCCAAGATCGGGCTGAGCTTGTCGGCGTCACGCTTGATCAGCGCGGCGAAGCCGGCCGGCGTGCGCTCCTCGGCGGTCGGCATTACGGTGCCGAGGTCGAGCAGGCGCTTCTTCACACCCGCGTCGTCGAGCGCCTTGCCGAGCGCATCGACCAGGCGGTCGACGACCTCCTTGGGCGTGCCCTTCGGCGCGGCAATGCCGTTCCAGGCTTCGATCTGGTATTCCGGCAGGCCGGCCTCGGCGGTGGTCGGCACGTCCGGCAGGGCCGGCGAGCGCTGGGCAGAGGCGACCGCGTAGGCCTTGATGGAGTTGGCCTTAACCTGCTCGGCGACGGATACGATCTGGTCGCACATGAAGTCGATCTGGCCGGAGACCAGGTCGTTGAGGGCCGGGCCGGTGCCGCGATAGGCGACCGCATTCAGCTTGGGCACGCCGAGTTGGCCCTTGAGCAGGGTGCAGGTCGTCCAGGACACCGAGCCGACGCCGGCATGGGCCTCGTTCAGCTTGTCGGGATTGGCCTTCACATAGGAGACGAACTCTTTCAGGTCCTTGGGCTCGAGGTTCTTGCGCGCCACGATCAGGATCGGGGTGCCACCGGCCAGGCCGATTGCCTGCATGCCGTTGATCGGATCGTATTTCAGCCCGGGATAGGTCGCAGGCGCGGCCGAAAAGGTGCCGAGATGGCCCATGGCGATGGTGTAGCCGTCGGGCGCGGCGGTGAGCGCGCGTGCGATGCCAGTCGTTCCGCCGGCACCGGCGACGTTCTCGACCACGACTTGCTGGCCCAGCGTCTTGGACATGTTCTCGCTGACGATGCGGGCGATGATGTCGGTCGGGCCACCGGCGGCGAAGGGCACGATCATCGTGACCGGCTTGTTCGGATAGGCCTGCGCATTCGCGCCGCCGGCCAGGGCCAACGTGATGGCGGCCGCAAGGCCAAGCGTGATCTTCTTCATGGTAGCGGGCTCTCCCAAAGGTTGTGTTCTGTAAACTTGCAAACGAGAGTGGCGTCGCGGCAGAGCCGCGACAACCCCGTCATTCGGTGAAGACCTCGTCGCGCTTCTTCGAGATCGAAGGCAGCAGCGCGATCACGAGGATGACTATGGCGACAATCAGGAGCCCTGCCGAGATCGGCCGCTCGATGAAGGTCATGAACGAGCCGCGCGAGATGATCAGCGCCTGGCGCAGCTTCTCTTCCATCAGCTTGCCGAGCACGAAACCCAGCAGCATCGGCGCGGGTTCGAAGCCGAGCTTGATCAGCAGGTAGCCGAACAGTCCGAACATCGCGGTGAAGGCGACGTCGACCGGCTGATTGTTCACCGAGTAGATGCCGATGCAGCAGAAGATCAGGATCGATGGGAACATCAGGCGGTAGGGCACCTGCAGCAGCTTCACCCAGACGCCGACGAGCGGCAGGTTGATGATGAGCAGCATCAGGTTGCCGATCCACATCGAGGCGATCATGCCCCAGAACAGCTCGGGGTTCTTGGTCATGACCTGCGGGCCGGGGATGATGCCGTGGATGGTCATCGCGCCGACCATCAGCGCCATCACGGCGTTGGGCGGGATGCCCAGCGTCAGCAGCGGGATGAAGGCCGTCTGGGCGCCGGCGTTGTTGGCCGATTCCGGCCCCGCCACGCCCTCGATCGCGCCCTTGCCGAAGCGCGAGGGATCCTTGGCGAGCTTCTTCTCGAGCGTATAGCTGGCGAACGGACCCAGCACCGCGCCATTGCCCGGCAGGATGCCCAGGATGCCGCCGAGGAACGTACCGCGTAGAACCGGCGCGGCGGATTGCTTGATGTCGTTCCAGTCGGGCAGCAGTCGCCCGATCTTTGCGCGCACGACGTCGCGGGTCTCGGTGTTCTCGAGATTGCGCAGCACCTCGGCGAAGCCGAATACGCCCATCGCGAGAACGGCGAAGTCGATGCCGTCGGAGAGTGGCGGGAAGCCCAGCGTCATGCGCTCCTGCCCGGTCTCGAGGTCGGTGCCGACGGTCGAAAGCAGCAGGCCCAGCATGATCATGCAGAAGGCCTTGAGGATCGAGCCGCGCGCCAGCACGACGGCAAAGCACAGGCCCATCACCATCAGCGAGAAATATTCCGCCGGCCCGAAAAGCAGGGCGAGCTTGGTGAGCGGGGCACCCAGCGCCGCGATGAAGACGGTGGCGACGCAGCCGGCGAAGAACGAGCCGAGCGCCGCCGTGCCGAGCGCAACGCCGGCGCGGCCCTGCTTGGCCATCTGGTGGCCGTCCAGCGTGGTGACGACGGAGGTCGCTTCGCCGGGAATGTTGACCAGGATCGCGGTGGTCGAGCCACCATACTGCGCGCCGTAGTAGATGCCGGCGAGCATGATCAGCGCGCCGACCGGATCGAGCCCGAAGGTGATTGGCAGCAGGATGGCGATGGTGGCGATCGGACCGACGCCGGGCAGCACGCCGATCAGCGTGCCGACGAGACAGCCGGCGAAGCAGAGGGCCAGGTTCTGGAGCGACAGCGCAACGCCGAAGCCGAGCGAAAGATTGGAAAACATGTCCATCGTGATCAGATTCCCAGCAGCCAGGGCGCGAGCGGGATCGGCAGCGACAGCGCATATTTGAACAGCAGCGCGCAGGCCGTGCTCATCACCACCGCGAAGATGACGAGTTCCTTGGGACGGTAGTCATCGGCCGCCAGTCCCGAAATCAGGATGACGAGCGGGCCGGCCACGGCCAGGCCGAGCTGGGGCACATGGATCGGCCCGAACGAGAATCCGCGGATGCACAGCGCGAAGACACAGGCTGCGCCGAGCACGAACAGCACGCCCCGCCAGGACCAGCCGGAGAGCTGCTCGCCATGGTAGCGCAGGCTCGACAGCGCCAGCAGCGCGCCGAGCGCGGCACAGATCGCGGCGAAGGCCTTGGGCAGCATGCCCGGGCCGAGCTGGCGCAACGTGCCCATCGGAAGCTCGTAGGACAGGCCGAAGGCGATGGCCGCGAGCAGGATCATGAAAAGGCCGCCGGCGAGGTCCTGGGAGGATCGGACACGTATGCCCTGCGACCGTTCGATTTGATTGAGACTCATCAAGCTCCTCCAAGCTCCGCCCCGACCGTGCCGGCGGCTCGTTTCATCTTTGTTGCAGGTATGGCGAACGGCAGGTCCTGGCGTTCGTCGATCAGGGTGACGCTTTCGCGTAGGATCGCGAGGAAGTCGTCGCGGGCGCTGAGCTTCTGCTGCGGGCGCCAGGCGATGCCGACCAATGCGCCGGGCGGCGGCGGATCGAGCAGCGCGCCGCGCAGGCGACGCATCGTGACACCGGGAAAGCTGAGCCGTGTCACCCAGTCGGGCGCCAGAGCCATGCCGAGCCCTGCAGCCACCGCCGACATCATTGCCGGCTTCTCTGTCGCCTCGATGCTGACATTGGGAACCGAGCCGACGCTCTCGAAATAGGACATCACGAGGTCGTAGGCGAAGGGCCGGCTGCGCTTGGAGGGGACGATGAAGGGCTCGCCGACGAGATCGAGCATCGACAGGTGGTCGCGCTGGGCGAGCGGGTGATTCTCGTTCAGCACAACGATCGGCCGCTCGACCCGAAGCACTTCGAAGGCGCAGTCCGTCGGCTTGCGGGGCGGGCGGGTCAGAGCGAGGTCGAGCTTGCCTGCCTCCAGCATCTGGATCAGCGGCGCCGTCATCGCCTCGACGAACTTGATCTCGATTCCCGGAAACTGCTCGCGGAAAGTCACCAGGGCATCGGGCACGAAGCTCGACGACGCCGCGTCGATGGCGCCGATGCGCAGGACCTTGCCCGAGGCGAGGGAGGCGGCACGGACGGAGCGCGAGGCATGCTCCATCTTGACCAGGATGCCCTTGGCTTCCTCCAGCATAATCAGCCCCGCCCGCGTCAGAGCGACCTGGCGCGTCGTGCGGGTGAAGAGGGCGACGCCGAGTTCGTCTTCCAGCGCGCTGATTTGACGAGACAGCGCGGGTGGGGCGAGGCCGAGACGTTCAGCCGCTCGGCCGAAATGCAGCTCTTCCGCCACCGCGATGAAACATCGCAGTTGCCTGACATCCATTCTGCTCGTTCGCTCCCCTGTGGCGTGTCGGTTTGCCCAACATCTTCCAGTTATTATCGTGGCCCATGGCGCGGGGCGCCGTCAAAGCGACACTAGAGCAATTCATAATCTATTGGCAATAAACGCTAAGTCTAATTCACCGCGGGATGTCGAGCCGGTTTTCTACGGCGAAACAGCCGCCCGTCAATCAGGGCGAGGCCGATGAAGATCGCGGCCATCCCGAGGAAATGTCGCGGCAGCAGCGCCTCCCCGAGGATTCCGACGCCGAGCAGGATCGCGCTGACCGGAACCAGGAAGGTCACCAGCATGGCGTTGCCGCCGCCGGCCTTCCGCATGATCTCGAAGAAGATGACATAGGCGAGTGCCGTCGAGGCCAGCGCCAGCGCCATCAGGGCCGCGGCGACCGTCAAAGAGGGGAGGGGCAGGGTCCAGGGGGGATTGACCAGCAGGACGAGCGGCAGGGACATCGCGGTTGTCGCGGTGAGTTGGCCCGTCGCGGTCACCAGCGGCGGCAACTCGCGGAACCTTCGGCCGTAAAGGCCGGCAAAACCGTAGGAGAGTGCGGCCCCGAGGCAGGCGAGTTGAGGCAGCAGCGCGCCGCCGAGCCCGCCGAGCGCGTCGGGACCCATCAGGATCGCCACGCCGACGAGGCCGGCCAGCACGCCGCCGAGCTTGAGGGGCGTCGCCTTCTCATTGGTTCCGAAGACATGCGCCACGATGACGCCGAACACGGGCGTCGTGGCGTTGAGAATGGCCGAGAGCCCGCTCTCGATCTGGGTCTGGCCCCAGAAGATCAGGCTGAACGGGATCAGATTGTTGAGGAGCCCCATCGCAAAGAAGGCGAGCCACATCCGGCGCCCGACTGCCATGTCGAGACCGCGCGCCCGCAGCACGAGATAGAGCGTCGCCGCGGCCAGGCTGACGCGGGACAGCACGACCATGAGCGGTGGCCACTGAGCCACCGCCACCTTGCCGAAGAAGAAGGAACCGCCCCACAGGAGCGAGAGCACGACGAGCAGGATCCACTCGCGCGTGCCCATCGCCGTAGGGGAGGAAGATGGCGCGCTCATGCCGGTGGTCCCGCCGAATGGATTCGGAGCGCGGCTGCTCTCCGGGCCATCGGACTAGGCGCCAAGCGGCGTCCGCGCCACCCGTTTTCCGTCAGGCCGCCTCGGCGTCCCGCGCCTGCCACATCGCCACAAAGGCGGGTCGCGCCTGACAGGCGTCGAGCCAGGCCTTCACATGCGGAGCGGCCTCGAACAGGTCGGGTGCCGGCTTGGCGTAGCGCATGATCTCGGCGACGTTGATGTCGGCCACCGTGAAGCGTCCGCCCATGACGAAGCCGCCGCCCTCGGCGAGGGCCTTGTCGAGCACCGCAAACGGCGTCTTCAGGGCCTCGCGCGCTGCGGTCACCAGTTCAGGCTTGCGCTTCTCGGCCGGATAGGCCGCGGCATGGTACTGGATGTTCAGGGCGTGGCCCTCGCAGGCCGTCGCCGCCCACAGCGACCACATTACCGCCTGGCCCTCTTCCTGCGCATTTCGCGGCGCAAGCGGCCCGCCATGCTTGCGCGCGAGATAGAGATTGATCGCCAGCGATTCCGAGAGCTTGAAGCCGTCATCGTCGATCGCCGGGATCTGGCCGTTGGGGTTGATCTTGAGGAAATCCGGGCTCTGCGTGTGCACGGGCGCATCGGCCGCCTTGGGGTCGGGCAGGCGGTAGACCTGGATCACCGGGACATGCGTGAACGCGAGGCCGAGTTCGTTTGCCAGCCAGATATTGCGCGAGGCGCGCGAGCGGTAGCAGCCATAGATGGTCAGGGTCATGTCGGTGCTTTCGGGCGGAGGCGGAGGAAAGAAAGGCAACGCGCGCACCATAGAGACAGCCGCGCCGGCCGCCAATTCGCGCGACGCGTCCGCGCCCTGCTTTGGTGAGAGATCCGAAAAGGACTGTGCGTCAGGCGGCCAGTCCGTTGTCGATCACGCGATTGCGGCCGGCTGCCTTGGCGGCATAGAGCGCGCGGTCGGCGTTGGCGACGAGGTCGACCCAACTCCCGGGCCGGTTCGGCAGGGCGGCAACGCCGAAGCTCGCGGTGACCACCAGGTTTTCCCCGGGGCCGAGCTTGAACGCGCTGGACTGCAGCGCATTCCGGAGGCGCTCCGCGATGTCGTGTGGCGCCTCGCTGCTGTTCTCGACCAGCAGCACGGCGAACTCCTCGCCGCCGAACCGGGCGACGGAGTCGCCGGGCCGGACGCCCTGCTTCAGCCGCCGCGCGACCTCCTTGAGCACCTCGTCGCCGGCGGCATGACCGAAGCTGTCATTGATCATCTTGAAGTGATCGAGATCGAGCAGGATCAGCCCGATCTGCTCCGGGCCGCCATCCACCGTCGCCAGATCGGCCGCCAGGCGGTCCAGCGCGCCCCGGTTCAGGATACCGGTGAGGCCGTCGATATCGGCCTGCTGCTTCAGGGTCTTTGTCAGCGCCGCACGCTCGATGTCGAGCGCATCACGCTCGATCAGGCGTTGCCTCAGCACCTCCAGCGCGTCGAAAAGGGCGCGCATCTCGCCCTTGGCCGCGCGATGGGCTGCGGGCTCGTCCACCTTGCCGTCAGCGAGGGTGATGATCCGGCTCCGCGCCGCCAGCAGAGGCTGGAACAACAGGCGCTCGCTCAGGATGAGCAGCAACAGCTCGAACAGGATCAGCGCGCCCGTCACCGTGGCGACGAGCCAGAGCGATTGCAGGGCGCGCGCATGGGCGGCTTCGAGCTTGGAAAGCTCTGCGTTCAGGAAGGCATCTCGCAGTTGCTCGAGAGGAGCGAAGGTCGCCACGATTTCTGTCGTGAACGCAGCCGGGGTCGTGCCGTACTGGCCGGTGCCCCCAGCCTTGAGCAGCCTCTCCAGCAGGTCCATCCCGCCGCCGAAGAAGCGTTCGCTCACGGCCTTCCGGGCGCTCGTCACAGCGGGGTCGGCGCTTGCGGATATCTGCTGGCGGATCAGCAACCACAGTTCCAGTACGCGGCCGCGCGTCGCCTCGAACGCGGCGCGGCGTTCCGGGCTGAGCGGCTGCTGGCGCGCGATCCCCGGAATGAGATGCGAGCCTAGCCGCCCTGCATGTTCGCGGAGTTCGCTGAGCATCCGCGCCACCATGGCTCGCCCGACCAGGTCGCTGCCGTGGTCGCTCAGCAATGTCGTCATGGCCGTTTCGACCAGCCCCTGGGTGACGTCATAGACCCCGAACATCGCCTCGATGGCGGCCTGGATCCGTGCCTCGTCGCGCGCTTCGAGCGGCAGCGCGGCGAGCCTGTCGATATCCAGGCGGGCGGCGGCCAAGGCCCGGGCCGGCTCCCTCGCTGCATGTCCGACCTCGGGAATAGCCGTTACGCGCGACAGCGCCTCGTCGCTGGCGGCGCGGAACTGGCGCAGTCTGCGCAGGGAAGGGCTGTCTGGCGCCGGGGGCTCGCCGAGCACGGCATTGCCCGGGCCGCGTTCTGCTGAGATGCGGTTGGCCGCATCGAAGACGGTTCGCAGGTCAGTCAGGCGCTTCAGGCTCTCATGGGCCGATCTGAGCTCCCGGTTATGCCCGGCGATGAGCGAGAGACCGAGAACCAGCGAGCAGAACGTCACCAGTGCGATGGCGAGCCAGAAGCGGCGACGTAACTGCTTCTCTGCCGAGACGGCCAAGCCCGAAGGAGTGCGTGACTGAGCTGTCGGCATGACTGGGGCAGCCCACAAATGGCGAACGCGCCATTGTAGGGCGACAGTTCCTTAACAACTGTCAACATTCTCCGCGCGGTTTGCCGGGTCTGGCTTCACCAACGGAGCAGGCCGGTGCGATCAGCCCGCCAGGACACGCTGCGGCGGGAAGGTGATCTCGACCAGCGTGCCTTCCTTCTTGACGCTGGTAATCGCCATGGCGGCACGGTTGGCCTCGACCAACGCCTTGGTCAGCGGCAGACCAAGGCCGGTGCCGCCCGAGCGCCGTGTCGTCGGCACCTGGCGGAAGGGCTCCAGCGCCAGGGCGATCTCGTGGTCATCCATGCCGATGCCGGTGTCGCGCACCCGCAGGATCGCCTCGCCCTGGTCACCAAGCGCGGTCGAAACGATGACCTGTCCGCCTGCATCTGTGAATTTCACCGCATTTGAGAGCAGGTTGATCACGATCTGCCGGATCGAGCGCTGGTCGGCGACGACGGGCGGCAGTTTCGGGGACAGCCCGGAGCGCAGCACGACACGGCCGCGATTGGCCTCCGGCTGGAGCAGGGCGACCGCCGAGAGCGCGATCTCGTTGAGGTTGACGCTGACGAAGTCGAGGTCGAGCTTGCCGGCCTCGATCTTGGCGAGGTCCAGCAGGTCGTTCACGAGGCTGATGACGTAGCCGCCCGACTGGTGGATGTCGCGCAGGTATTCCTTGTAGCGTTCGTTCGCGATCGGCCCGAAGCGCTCTTCTGCCATCACCTCCGCAAAGCCGATGATGGCGTTGAGCGGCGTGCGGATCTCATGGCTGATCTTGGCGAGCACGTCGGACTTCTGAGCGCTGGCCTTTTCGGCCGCTTTGCGCGCCTCGACGAGTTCGCCCTCGGTCTTCTTCCAGGCGGTGATGTCGCGCAGCACGGCGCAGAAACGCCGCTCGGGGGCATCCGCGATCTGGCCCATTGTCATGAACAGCGGGATCTTGCCGCCCTGCCGCACGCGGCCGATGACCTCGCGCCCGTCATTCATCACCGAGGCGACGCCGCCGCCCTTCAGGCCTTCGAGATAGTCGAGCGCCGGCGAGTGGCTTTCGGCGGCGAAAAGCAGCGTGAACAGTTCGCCCGTGACCTCGCGCTGGTCATAGCCGAACAGTGCCTCGGCGGTCTTGTTGAGCGACAGGATGCGCCCACGCTCGTCAACCGTGACGACGCCGTCGGTCGCCGTGTCGAGCATCGCGACGAGCTCGCTGATGCGCGATGTCCGGACATCGAGGTCGAGGCGCAAGGCATCGACGCGCGCCGCGCTCTCGGCGTCCTCGGCTTCGAATTCGGCCGCGAGCTCGGCGTCTTCCGCCTCCTCGGGCGTCATCACCCTGACCTCGCCGCCGCCATCGGGGTGGCGGAAGGCCATCAGCGTGGCGGCTTCGCCATGCCAGGGCAGGCTCGACAGCACGGCGTCGACACTCACCAGATGGCCGCGACGGTCGATCAGGATCATCGGCCCGCCATCTGTGCGGGTGGCTTCCTTGATCAGGCGGCTGACACCGCCGCCGGCCGTGAGATCGGCGAGATCGGCATAGTCGAGCAGGTCGAGCAGGGTGCGGTTGGCGTAGAGCGCCTCGTCGCCGCGGTTGACCAGAACCGCGATCGGCAGCCGGTCGAGCACGTCGGCGTGCGAATTCGGCAAACGCCGGCGCGCAGCCTCGGCAGCAGCCTCCTCGGCGATGGCGGTCGATGCCTCCGTCGCGGGCGCCACTGCGTCGTCCTGCAGGGGGCGCGACGGAGCCTTGCGGGGCTCGTCGGTATCCTTCAGGCGCAGCGGCGCGGCGGGCGGCAGGCGCGGGGAAATCTCGTCGTCGCCGGCAATGCGGGCACCCAGCGCCTTGGCGATCTCGCGGAATGCGTTGCGCTCGGCCGTGCTGAGATTCGGCTTCGAGGGCTCGAGCACGGGTCGGACCGCACCGAAGTGCCCGTTACGCAGCGGCACGATATTGGCACCCGGAATCGGGGGCGGCTCCGGTGCAGGCTCCAGCGGCTCCGCCAGATCGTTGGCAAAGCTCTCGGCGGCCTCGTCCGCGCCCGCGTCAGGCTCATCGTCCTGGGCAAGGTGGTCGGCGGATTCCGATTCGAGCTCAGGCTCGACGGAATCCGCTTCCAGCTCCGCCTCGTTCTCCAAAGCGGGAGCGTCGACGCTATCGGTGTCCTCTGCGAGTACCTCATCGTGCAGCGCGATTTCGGCAGGCAGGGGCTCAGCCGAACCGACTGGGCGCGCTGCTTCGGCCTCGCTCTCGGCGGTGAGCGCCGATTCGTCGCCCGCTGGCGAGATGACTTCCGGATCCACTATGGCCGGCGGCTCGTCGATAGCAGGCTGCACCTGCGATGCGGTCGCCTCCTGCGTCGGCGCGCTGGCTGGTGGCGCGATCTGCTCGTCGATATCAGGCTCGGCGACCAAGAACGGCTCGCGCTCGGTCAACCGGGCAAGGCCGAACCCGCGATAGCCGCTGATCTGGCGAGCAGCATCGAGGACAGGCACGCCGGAGAGCTCGACGCGCGCGCCTTCGCCGGGCGTGTCGGTTTTCCAGAGCACGCGATGTCCGCTCCAGGTCGTCCCGGTCTCGAAGCGCTTTGCCAGCCCGCCGTCGCGGTCGATCAGGATGCGGCTGACCAGTTCGGCCCAGGTCCTGCCGACCAGCGTGGCGGCCGCATCGGGGCCTGCGAGTTCGGCGATATCGGGCGAGACGCTGCTCAGGCGGCCGGGGGCATCGCTGGTCCACAGGAATCGCAGCTGGCTGCGGCGCGGCGCAGGCGGGGCAGGGGCTTCGGTCACAGCGAGAGGCGCAGGGGCAGCGACCGCCGGCTGCACGTCCGAGGCCGGCACGACGACGCCCAGCCGGCGCAGCTCGGCGGCCGGGACTGCAACCGCCAGGACGGTGCCACCATCGGCCGTCGGGATGAGCTTGCAGCCGCAGGTGATCATGCTGGCGGCAAAGCCCGCCGTCAGGCGCAGGCGCTCGAGCCGGACGCCGTCTCGCGGTGCGAGTCCGCCGGCAAGCAAGGCGAGCCGATGCCGGGTCGGGCCGGGCAGGGTGACCGAGAGGGCATCGGCACCCAGTAGAGCCCGTGCGCCCGAATCAATAAATCCCGGGCGGTTGGCCTCGACGTCCCAAAGCAGCAGTGCGCCGCCGGTCACGTAGGACGCGAATCCCGCATCCCGTCCCGCTTCCGCGCCCAAATCTGCCCAGTTCCGTCTGGCTTCGTTCATGCCCGCCTGCTTGTTTGTCCAATGCAAGCCATCATGGCTAACAAAACTTTAATACCCCTCAAACGATCGCAAATCCATGGAACCGCGGGCTTCGTCTCGCGTCTCGTCGAAACAGCGTTAACGGCGGTTCGGCATCCGACGAGGCCGGAATTGTCATTGCACTGCAAAAATGATATTGCACTGCACAATGACCGCCGGATTTTCACGAGCCGTCAGATGCAGGAGGACGTTCCAATGAATGGCAAGATCCCCTACGAAGTCCCGACCGAAATGCGTGAATTCGCCGAAAAGAGCGTAGATCAGGCCCGAAAGGCCTTCGATGGCTTCATCGGCGCGGCCCAGAAGGCCGTAGATACCGCCCATGGCTCCGCCGAAACGGCACGCGCCAATGCGCAGGACGTCACGCGCAAGGCGATGAGCTATGCCGAGAACAATGTCGCTGCAGCCTTCGAACTCGCGCAGAAATTGGTGAAGTCCAAGGACCTGACAGAGGTCATGCAGCACCAGTCCGAATTCGTGAAGACCCAGATGGCTTCGCTCCAGACCCAGCTCAAGGAGATGGGCTCGGCCGTTCAGGATGTGGCGAGCAAGGCGGCCGAGTCGGTCACCAAGGCGACGAAGACGAAGTGATTCGGAGCGGGGTGTACATCAGCTCCCCCGCCAGTGATTGAGGCGGCCGGACATCAGCTCCGGCCGGACTGCTTTGCCTAACGCCCGTTTGCACCGTTGATGGAGGATCGTGATGGTCAAGCCCGTGCCGACAAAGACGAATGCCAAACCGCCCGTGAGCCTGGCTCCGATCAAGGCTCTCTCCGGCACCGCGCCGGCGGAACAGCCCGCTCCCAAGCTGGCGGAAATCAAGCCGGTCGAAGACAAGCCGGTCGAGGCCAAGCCTTTTGAGGCAAAGTCGGTCGAAGCCAAGCCTGCGGATATCAGGTCCGCCGATATCAAGGCTCCCGATCTGAAGGTGCTTGATAGCAAGCCCGTCGAGACGGCCGCAGTTGCCACGCCTCCGGCCGTAACCAGACCAGTCGAGGTCAAGCCTGCAGAGGCCTCTCCGGTGCCGCCCGCTGCGACGTACTCACGCGCCCCCGAGGCTCCCAAGCCCGTGCCGCCGCTGCTGAAAGCCGTTTCGGCCCCCGCTGTTGCTGTCGCTCCCGCCCCAGTGAAGGTTGAGGCCGCCAAAAGCGCTCCCTCTGTTGCCGTGCCTCCGGCGCCCAAGCCTGCTCCGGTCGCAACCTCAGCAAAGCCGCCTGCAAGCCTGGCAGGGACCTCGCTGGCCCGCACCCCGGTTGCCAAGACGCGCGTGGCCAAGACCAGCCCCGCCAAGGCCAGCGCTGCCAAGACCAGCGTTGCCAAGGCGCCTGTTGCTAAAACTGCGGCTCCAAAGCTCGCCGCGCCGCGCAGTGCCGCTTTGGAGCCCGTTCTGGTGAAGCCGGTCGCGATCAAGTCAGTCGTCGCCGCGGGCACCGCGATGGTCGAAAAGGCAGCCGATAGCGCTCAGAAGGCGGTTGCCGCATCGGTCGAGGCCACAAAAGCCACGGTCAAGGCGGCCCCGCCACTCGTCGCCGCGCTGGCGCAGGCAATGCCTAAGCCACCGGAATTCGCCACGCTTGCCGGCGCCACCCTGATGACGCAGGCGCTGAGCTTTGCGCGGACCGTGGGCGCGATGCAGGCCCGCATGCTTGACCATGCCTGCGCCGAGCTCAAGGCCACCCTTGGCGAGGCCGAGACCCTGGCGCGCAGCGACAGCGCCGCCGATGCTGTTGCCCTCCAGGCCAAGGCCGTGCGCCGCGGCTACGAGGCCTATGCGGCCCATCTCAAGGAACTCGCGCAGGTCGCCAGCGCCTCGCTGCGCAAGAGGTGAAAACAGCCCATTTCACGGCATCTCAGGTTTTCCCCGATTTGCAGTGATTACCCAGTTGCATTCACGCCGTGTCGGAACTAGGTTCCGCGCCGCTGGGGATGTCACGATTTGTTGACGCCAGCACGCCGGTGTACCGGGCAGCCATAGCTCAGTTGGTTAGAGCGCTAGATTGTGGATCTAGAGGTCCCCCGTTCAAGCCGGGGTGGCTGTACCACCGGACGAGAAGCCACCTTCGTCCCTCATCATTTTCGTGTCGAGACAGGCGTCGCGCTTCCTCTTGAACAGGCAACGCGGTCTCGCCATATCGGGATCACGCGGGAGGGTTCGCCTTTCGCGGGCGGGGTGCTGCAAGCAAGCGGGCCCCGGACGATTGTGGAAGCGCCTCTCGAGGGCTTCGGCAAGGACTAGGGCATGACGCGTACGCCGAGTTTATCGCATCCATTCCTGCTCGGCTTCGATGATATCGAGCGCGCGCTTGACCGCGTCACCAAAGGTGCCAGCGAGGGCTATCCGCCCTATAACATCGAGCGGATGCCTCGCACCGACGACGAGCCTGACAAACTCCGGATCACGCTGGCGGTTGCGGGATTTGCGCGCGAGCAACTCGAAATCACGCTGGAAGAGAATCAGCTCACCATTCGCGGCCGTCAGCTCGACGACAAGAGCCGGCAGTTCCTGCATCGCGGCATCGCCGCCAGGCAGTTCCAGCGCAGCTTCCTGCTGGCCGAAGGCATGCAGGTGATGGGGGCGGATCTCTCCAACGGCTTGCTCGCCATTGATCTGGTCCGACCGGAACCAGAACGCCTGATCCGGCGTATCGATATCATCAGCCGGGACTGAACGGCGAAAGCGGACGCAAATCAGGCTTTGTGCTTCCGTTCACTTTTGAGGGCTTATCTTGAGAAGCCCGGAACTCGCACTGCTCTGAAGGAGGGCGCGATGACTGACAGGACCTTTATCCAGACGAATCCGCTGACCCCGGCCGAATTCGCCGCTCTCGGCACCGGCGAGGTCGCCTATCTCAAGCCGATGACCTCGGAGGAGATCGTGCGGATATTCCCGCAGGCTCCGGAAATCCAGCCCGGCCTGAAGCTGTTCGCTCTGCTCTCGGCCGATGGCGCGCCGATCCTCGTGACCGATTCGCGCGATGCGGCGACCGCCAATGCCTGGGAACACGACCTCAAGATGGTCAGTGTCCACTGAGGCCAGCCTCTAGGCGGCGGTCGCGATCTTCGCGACCGCATCGCGCAGCCGCTCGATGTCGGCCGGTGTCGAGAGGCGGTGATCTCCATCCTTGATCAGCGTCAGCAGGACGGGATCGCCCGACAGGTGCTTGACCAGCTTGACCGAATGCTGCCAGGGCACGTCGGGGTCGGCCATGCCCTGCAGGATATGGACGGGGCAACCCGTCCGGATATCGCTTCCGAACATCATGTGGCGGCGGCCATCCTCGATCAGAGCGCGCGTGATCGGCGTGGGCTCTGGTGAATACTCGGACGGCCTCTGCCAGACGCCCTCGTTGAGGATCGTCTCTCGTATCGACTCCGGCATCTGAGCCCACATCAGTTCCTCCGAGAAGTCGACGGCGGGCGCGATCAGCACCAGGCCTGCTGGCGCGTAAGGGGTGCCGAGCAGTTTTCGCGCGGCGAGCAGGGCTATCCAGCCGCCCATCGACGAGCCCACCAGGACAGGCGGCGCCTGGCAGTGGGCGGTGATGGCGGCGAGCGCATCCTCCAGCCAATGCGAGAGCGTCCAGCGCGCGAAGTCGCCGCCGGCGCTGTCGCGGACTTCCGATTCGCCGTGTCCGGCATAGTCGAATCGCAGGAAGCCCCGCTTCGCCTCGCGCGCCCATTGCGCCAGGGCCTCGGCCTTGGTCGCGCGCATGTCGGAGCGGAAGCCGCCGAGCCAGACAACGGGCGCGCCGGCGCCGGGCTGCATCAGAACGGCGATTCGGCGTCGATCAGCGCCGTTTCCGACATCCAGCCATTGCGGTTGCTCTCGCTCCACGCCAAATCTCCTGTGACGAATCTCTCGCCTCAGGCGAATATAGGCTGCGCCCGCGCAGCGCACGTGGTCGTATGACGATCAGCCAGAAAGAGTTCTCTGAAAACGGTGAGCATGTCCTTCAAGCCCGGCGCGCATTTGTCGTTGCCCTCGACCGAAACCCATCCGCTCAGCGGCCGCACGATCCTGCAGATCATTCCCGATCTCGACGCGGGTGGCGCAGAGCGGACCGCGGTCGATATCGCCAAGGGCCTGACCGATGTCGGCGCGCGCGCGCTGGTTGCCACTGAGGGCGGCCGGCTGGTCGCGGAGCTGCAGGCCAAGGGCGGCGTCTGGCTGCCATTCCCCGCGGCCTCCAAGAACCCCTTCTCGATGGCGGTGAACGTCCGCCGCCTCGCGCTTCTGTGCCGGCATGAGGGCGTCCAGCTCATCCATGCGCGCTCGCGTGCCCCGGCCTGGGTGGCTCTGGCGACGGCGCGGATGCTGAAGCTGCCCTTCGTGACGACCTATCACGGTTCCTATGCCGGCCGTTCGGCGGTCAAGACGCTCTATAATTCGGTGATGGCGCGTGGCGACGTCGTGATCGCCAACTCCGGCTACACCGGCGAACTGATCCTGGCCAAGCACGCCTTCGCCCGGGATCGCATCCGGGTCGTGCATCGCGGCACGGACTTTTCCGCATTCGCGCCCGGCATCGTAGGCACCGAGCGTGTCCAGGCGCTGCGCGCTGCGTGGAAAGTCGAGCCGCACCAGCGCATCGTGCTGTTGCCGGGCCGGCTGACAGGCTGGAAGGGCCAACGCATCCTGATCGAGGCCGCGCGCATCCTGCGCGATGGTGGCGATAGCGATACAGCCTTCATCCTGGCCGGAGATGCACA
This sequence comes from Allobosea sp. P1_B10, assembly GCF_056406735.1. Classification (NCBI taxonomy): domain Bacteria; kingdom Pseudomonadati; phylum Pseudomonadota; class Alphaproteobacteria; order Hyphomicrobiales; family Alloboseaceae; genus Allobosea; species Allobosea sp. P1_B10. The sequence continues at coordinate 100,867 of NZ_JBFTZP010000007.1, forward strand.
GGGTCGCGACGGCTACGTAAAGGAACTCGACCAACAGATTGCGAAGGCGGGGCTGGAAGGTCGCGTCAAGCGCGTCGGGCATTGCGCCGACATGCCGGCTGCCCTGCTCGCGTCGGCCGTGGTGACCATGCCTTCGACCGAGCCCGAGGCCTTCGGCCGTGTCGCGGTCGAAGCGCAGGCAATGGGCGCGCCTGTCGTGGTGTCCGATCTCGGCGCCGTGCCTGAGACCGTGCTGGCTCCGCCGCAGGTTCTGCCGTCCGAGCGGACCGGCTGGCGGGTCCCGCCCGGCGACGCGGCCGCGCTCGCAGCGAGCCTCGGCGAGGCGCTTGCGATGCGGCCATCGGCCCGCGATGCGCTGGCCATGCGGGCGCGCCGCCATGTCGAACGGCATTTTTCGCTGGAGACCATGGTCGCGGACACGCTCGACGTCTACTGTGCCCTGCTCGGCAAATAGCCTGCGACCGGCGAAACCTGCCGCGTCCTGGCCTGTTTAACTGACAGATGTTTCGGTCGCGGACGCTTTCGCGGTCGTGTTTTGATTGACAATGCCCATCTTTGTGCAATGTGTCTGCTCACCGGCGCCCAGTCCGCCGAACACAGGAGAATACCCCCATTCGTCGTCCATTCCGTGCTGCACCGACCCCGACCAAAGACGGCCCGCGGTCGAACCGCGACATCCGCGGCGTCCGTGATGTCCAGCTCATCGACGATACCGGCGCCAACCGTGGCGTGGTCTCGTTCTTCGAGGCGCTCAAGATTGCCGAGGATGCTGGTCTCGACCTGGTCGAGATCTCCCCCAATTCCGAGCCGCCGGTCTGTAAGATCCTCGACTACGGTCGCTTCCGCTTTCTGGAGCAGAAGAAGGCTGCCGAGGCGCGCAAAAAGCAGCGCACCATCGAGATCAAGGAAATCAAGCTTCGGCCGGGCATCGACAAGCACGACTACGAAGTGAAGATGAAGGCCATGCATGGCTTCTTCGACGAAGGCGACAAGGTGAAGGTCACCCTGCGCTTCCGCGGCCGTGAAATGGCTCACCAGGATCTCGGCGTGAAGGTGCTCGAGCGCGTCAAGGCCGACCTTGTCGACATCGCCAAGGTTGAGAGCGACTGGCAGCTCGAAGGCCGCCAGATGGTCATGGTTCTCGCTCCCAAGTAAGGCGTTACGGCGTCATGCGATTCCGATCAGGCCCGGCCCCAGTGCCGGGCCTTGTCATGTCTGGGCCAGCGATGCTTCGATCAGGCAGCTTTCCATCGAGGGATCCCGCCCGTGACCGCGCCCAGCATGACGAATCAACGCCGCGATCTTGCCGCCGCCTTGCGGCTGGCCGCGAAATTCGAGTTGAACGAGGGCATCTGCAATCACTTCTCGGTCGCCCTGCCTGAGGGCCCCGACGGCCGGCCGCGCTACCTGATCAACCCCTATGGCGTGCACTGGTCCGAGATGCGCCCCTCGGACCTGCTGATGATCGACCAGCATGGCGAGGTGCTTGAAGGCGAGGGCGAGGTCGAGCCCACCGCGCGCAACATCCATGTCGCCGCACACAAGGCCAATCCGCGCCATGTCGCGGTGCTGCATGTCCACATGCCCCATGCCACCGCGCTGACCATGGTCGAGGGCGGCCGGCTCGAGATGGCTCACCAGACGGCCTGCCGCTTCTATGGCCGTACCCACTATGTCGATCATTTCGGCGGGCTGGCGCTCGACGCCAGCGAGGGCGAAGCGATCGTCGCCGCCAACAAGGGCGCTGACGACGCAGACATCATCTTCCTGGCCCATCACGGCGTCACCATCGGCGGGCCGTCGGTCGCTGTCGCCTTCGACGACCTGTTCTTCCTCGAGCGCGCCTGCCGCCAGCAGGTGCTGGCCATGTCGACGGGCCGGCCGCTCAAGCTGATTCCCCAGGCCCAGATCGAGGCGACGGCGCGGGACTGGAACCAGGTACTGGTCTTCCAGTCGGAAAAGCATTTCGAGGCGCTCAAGCGTATCGAGCGCGTCTGAACTCGCCACGCACCGCACACTCCAGGCCAAAGAAGAGGGCGGGCGCACCACAGCGCGCCCGCCCTCGATCGCTATGCCGCTCCGCAGAGCCGGCGATTCGCTCAGCGCACAGGCGGGGCGAACTGGATACCGCCTTGCGTCCACAGCCGGTTCAGGCTGCGCGGTTGCGGGTTGATCGAGTTGGGACCCAGATGCCGGTCGAAGCTCTCGCCATAGTTGCCGACAGCCTTGATGATCCGCACGACCCAGTCATTGCTCAGGCCCATGCTCTCGCCGAACTTGCCTTCGACGCCGAGGAGGCGGCGGACTTCCGGGTTTTTCGAGGCCAGCATCTCGTCGACATTGGCCTTGGTCACGCCGAGTTCCTCGGCATTGACCATCGCGAATACGGTCCAGCGCACGATGTCGAACCAGGCGGCGTCGCCCTTGCGGACCCAGGGGCCGAGCGGCTCCTTCGAGATGACGTCCTCGAGCAGGACATGCTCCTCGGGCACCTTCAGCTTGCCGCGCGTGCCGGCCAGCGAGGACAGATCGGTGGTGTAGGCGTCGCAGCGGCCGGCCTCGTAAGCCTGCACGGTGTCGTCGAGCGTGGCGAAGGCGACGGTCTCGAATTTGATGCCGTTGGTGCGGCCGTAATCGGCGAGGTTGAGCTCGGTCGTGGTGCCCTGCGCGACGCAGATCGAGGCGCCGTCAAGCTGCTTCACCTTGGCGATGTTGAGCTTCTTGCGGACGATGAAGCCCTGGCCGTCATAATAGTTCACGGCGGTGAAGGCGACGCCCTGTCCGATGTCGCGGCTCAGCGTCCAGGTCGTGGTGCGCGCGAGCACGTCGATCTCGCCGCTCTGCAGCGCCACGAGGCGGTTCTTGCTCGACAGCGAGAGATATGACGCCTTGTCCTGGTCGTTGAAGACCGCAGCTGCCAGCGCACGGCAGATGTCGGTGTCAAAACCCTGCCAGACACCCTTGGCGTCCTGCAGCGAGAAGCCGGGAACACCTTCGCTGGTGCCGCAGACGATCTGGCCGCGCTGCTTGATCTTGTCGAGGGTCTATTGCGCGAAGGCGGGGGCGCTGGCGACGACGGCGAGCACGGCGCCGACGGCAAAGTTGACGATGTGATGTGTCACGTGAAGTCCTCTTGGGGGCGTCTGGCGCTGGCTCGCCAGAGCTCTGTTCCAGCAAATCGGCAATGAGGTGATGCTGAACAGGCTGGGATCCTGTATCAGGGCTGGGGCGGCGCTGGAAACCTCACCATCCCCAGCCATGTCGCCACAATGCTTGCCAGCGGACGCCTTTTCTGTCATATGCCCGGCCTTCGATCGCCCGGCTGATAAGGGCTGCCGTGGCGGTCGTACTTTGCTTCCCCAAGAGCCAATCTTGAAAAAGCAAAATTGAAGCGGCGCAATTCGCGCGCTCGCGACCATTGAGGAGCTGAAATGCCCAAGATTAAGACGAAGTCGAGCGCCAAGAAGCGCTTCAAAATCACCGGAACCGGCAAGGTGCTCTACGCCCAGGCTGGCAAGCGTCACGGGATGATCAAGCGGACCAACAAGCAGCTCCGCAATCACCGCGGCACCAACGTCCTCTTCGAGGGCGATGCGGCCAACGTGAAGAAGTACTTCCTCCCCAACGGCTGACGCCCCCTAACCTTTCCGGAGATCAAACATGGCTCGCGTGAAACGGGGCGTAACGTCCCATGCCAAGCACAAGAAGACACTCAAGGCTGCGAAGGGCTTTTACGGCCGTCGCAAGAATACGATCCGCGCCGCCAAGGCGGCCGTCGATCGTTCGATGCAGTATGCCTATCGCGACCGCAAGAACCGGAAGCGCTCGTTCCGCGCGCTCTGGATCCAGCGCCTCAACGCTGCGGTGCGTGAGCACGACCTGACATATTCGGCCTTCATCAACGGCCTGCACAAGGCCGGCCTGGAGCTGGACCGCAAGACCCTTTCGGCGATGGCGATCGACGACGCAGCGGCGTTCACCGCCGTGGTCGAGACCGTCAAGGCAGCCCTCGCGGCTGTGGAAGCCAAAGCCGCCTGAGGCGACTGAAGCTTTACGGATATGGAAAAGGCCGGCAGCGATGCCGGCCTTTTTCGTTTGGGCGTCTGCTGTGACGTCATTGCGAGCGAAGCGAAGCAATCCAGGATGTCGCTCTGAGCCTGCTGGATCGCTTCGTCGCTTTCGCTCCTCGCGATGACGGTTCAGGTCTGCACGCTGTCCTTGGCTGCCGGGGTCCAGCCCTCGCCAGCGCCCTCCACGATGCGGGCATAGGCCTCCTCGGGCGTGTCGGCATGGCAGAACAGCTTGAGGTCCTCGGGGCGGATGAAGCCGGCCTGCGCCATCGTGTCGAGGTTGAGCAGGCCCTTCCAGAAGGCGCTGTCGTAAAGCACGATCGGCACCGGCGACATTTTGCCGGTCTGGGTCAGTGTCATGATCTCGAATAATTCGTCGAGCGTCCCGAACCCGCCGGGAAACACGACGAGCGCCGCTGCCCGCATCGCCAGATGCATCTTGCGCATCGCGAAATAGTGGAAGCGGAAGGTCAGTTCCGGCGTCGACCAGGCATTGGGATCCTGCTCGTGGGGCAGGGTGATGTTGAAGCCGATCGAGACCGCGCCCGCTTCCGTGGCGCCGCGATTGGCGGCCTCCATGATGCCGGGCCCGCCGCCGGTGGCGATGACATGGTTGCGACCGGCCTCGCGTTGCGCCAGCGCACCGCCGCGCTCCGAGGCGATGCGGGCGAAGGCGCGCGCGGCCTCGTACCAGCGATCGCCCTCGCGCACGCGGGCGGAGCCGAACACGACGATGGTCGAGACGATGCCCTTCGCGCGCAGGTGGTCCTCCGCCTTCTGGTATTCGAGCATGAAGCGGGCGCCCCGCGTCGAATCGCCGAGCAGGAAATCCGGGTCGGTCGCGGCGAGCCGGTAGGAAGGAGAGGTCTTCTGGGGCGTATTGTCGGGCATTGCGTGTCGATCCTCACAGCATCTCGCCCGCGACGGGGCATCAAATTCCGCTTCGCTCTGGCATATGGGGAGCGTTCCCGCTAGAACCCGGCCGTCCCCACGCCTTCAACCCGTTGCGACCTGTTCATGACCGATCTTGCCCACCTGGAACGCGACGTCCTTGCTGCCATCGCGGCCGCCCCGGACGAAGCCGCCATCGAAGAATTGCGCATCTCCGCGCTGGGCAAGGCCGGCTCGATCTCGGCCCTGCTCAAGACGCTGGGCGCGATGACGCCCGACGAGCGCAAGGAAAAGGGCCCGCTGATCAACGGCCTGCGCGACCGCGTCCAGAGCGCGATCGCTGCCCGTAAGGAAGGGCTGGCCGAAGCCGCGCTCGAGGCACGGCTCGCCTCCGAGCGTATCGACGTCTCGCTGCCGGTGCAGGAGGGGCCCGAGGCGCGCGGCCGCATCCACCCGATCAGCCAGGTTATCGACGAGATCACCGCAATCTTCGGCGACATGGGCTTCGCCGTGGCCGAAGGGCCCGATGTCGAAACCGACGACCTCAACTTCACCAAGCTGAACTTCCCCGTCGGCCATCCCGCGCGCGAGATGCACGACACCTTCTTCTTTGCGCCCGACGCGAATGGCGAGCGCAAGCTGCTGCGCACCCACACCTCGCCGGTTCAGATCCGCACCATGCTGTCGCAGGAACCGCCGATCCGCGTGATCTGCCCCGGCCGCACCTACCGCATGGATTCCGACCAGACCCACACCCCGATGTTCCATCAGGTCGAGGGGCTGGTGATCGAGAAGAAGGCCCATATGGGCCATCTCAAATGGATCCTGGAGGAGTTCTGCAAGTCCTTCTTCGAGATCGACTCGGTCAAGATGCGCTTCCGCCCGTCCTTCTTCCCCTTCACCGAGCCCTCGGTCGAGGTCGACATCCAGTGCTCGCGCAAGGGTGGCGAAATCCGCTTCGGCGAGGGCGAGGATTGGCTCGAGATCCTCGGCTGCGGCATGGTCCACCCCAACGTCATCCGCAATTGCGGGCTCGACCCGGAGGTCTATCAGGGCTTCGCCTGGGGCATGGGCATCGATCGGATCGCCATGCTGAAATACGGCATGCCGGATTTGCGCCCCTTCTTCGAGGCCGATGTCCGCTGGCTCCAGCATTACGGCTTCCGCCCGCTCGACCTGCCGACGCTGACCGGCGGCCTGTCGTCGTGAGCGCATTGGCACGCCAGGGGAGGCAGGGATGAGCGGGGCGGCCTGGGCCGGTCTCTTCGCGACGCTTGCCGTCGCGATCAACCTGCTCTGCCAGGCGATTGCCTTCGACCGCCTGCGCCGCAAGGACGCCGGTTCGGCGCTGCTCGACAGCTTGCCGCCGGTGACCATCGTGCGCCCTGTGCGCGGTCTGGAGGCCTTCAGCCGCGAGACCGCGACCTCGGGCCTCGAGCTCGACTATCCCCGCTACAGGACGATCTTCTGCGTGGCCGATGCGCAGGATCCGATCGTGCCTTTGATCGAGGAGCTGATCGGACGCTTCGGCGCAGGCCACGTCCAGCTGATCACCGGCGATGTCGCGGTGAGCGCCAACCCGAAGCTCAACAACTGCGTCAGGGGCTGGGAGGCGGCGACCACCGACTGGGTGATCCTGGCCGATTCCAACGTCCTGATGCCGCGCGACTATATCCAGCGCATGCTGGCCTCGTGGCGGCCCGATACCGGGCTGGTCTGCTCGACGCCGGCCGGCTCGCGTCCGCAGGGGTTCTGGGGCGAGCTTGAATGCGCCTTCCTGAACACGTTCCAGGCTCGCTGGCAGTTTGCGGGCGAGGCGCTCGGCTTCGGCTTCGCGCAGGGTAAGTCGATGCTCTGGAACAAGCCGTTCCTCGACGCGCAGGGCGGCATCGCGGCGCTGGGGCAGGAGATCGCCGAGGATGCCGCGGCGACAAAGCTGGTGCGCCGCGCCGGCAAGCATGTCCATCTCGTCGGCCAGCCCTTCGAGCAGCCCCTGGGCGAGCGCTCGCTCCATGATGTCGTGCAGCGCCAGTTCCGCTGGGCCCGGCTGCGGCGCGTGACCTTCCTGCCGTTCTTTGCTCCCGAGATCCTGTCGGGGCCGTTGCTGCCGGCGATCGCGGCCGGCTTCGCTGCCCCGGCTTTCGGCTTGCCGGCCTGGCTTGGCCCGGTGCTGGTTTTGCTGCCGTGGTATCTCGCCGAAATGGCGTTGGCGCGCGGCGTCGGCTGGTACTGGTCCTGGCGGATGCCTTTTGCCCTGCTGCTGCGTGACCTGATCTTCCCCTGCGTCTGGGCTTATGCCTTTGTCGCCGGCGAGGTCAGCTGGCGCGGCAATTCCATGAAGATCCGGACGGATGGGGAGGATGAGCTCAATGCTGCCGCCCCCGCTCTGTCCCCTGTCAATTTGAGAAGTGACGGACGCTCATGAAGTTCACTCTGTCCTGGTTGAAGGACCACCTCGAGACCGACGCCTCCGTCGATACCATCGCCGAGACCCTGACCCGCGTCGGGCTCGAGGTCGAGCGCGTCGAGGACAAGGCCAAGGCGCTCGCTGCCTTCACCATCGCCTATGTCATCGAGGCCAAGCAGCACCCCAATGCCGATCGCCTGCGCGTCTGCATGGTCGACACCGGCGCGGGCGAACCCGTCCAGGTCGTCTGCGGCGCCCCCAATGCCCGCACCGGCATGAAGAGCGTCTTCTCACCGCCGGGCACCTACATTCCCGGCAAGGACATCACGCTGGGCAAGGGCGTCATCCGCGGCGTCGAGTCGAATGGCATGCTCTGCTCGGCTGCCGAGCTGCAGCTCTCCGAAGACCATGACGGCATTCTCGATCTGCCCGAGGATGCGCCTGTCGGCGCGTCTTACGCAGCCTATGCCGGCCTCAGCGACCCCGTCATCGAGATCGCCGTAACGCCGAACCGCGCCGATGCGCTGGGCGTCGCAGGTTTGGCGCGCGATCTCGCCGCCGCCGATATCGGCAAGATCAAGACCCCGCAGGTCCAGCCGGTCCGCGGCAGCTTCCCGTGCCCGGTCAGCGTGACGCTCGACTTCGCCGAGGACGACAGGAAGCTCTGCCCGGCCTTCGCGCTGCGGCTGGTGCGCGGCGTCAAGAACGGCCCGTCGCCTGAGTGGCTGCAGGCGCGGCTGCGCGCCATCGGCCTGCGCCCGATCAATGCGCTGGTTGACATCACCAACTTCATGACCTTCGACCGCAACCGGCCCCTGCACGTGTTCGACGCAGCGAAGGTCAAGGGCAACCTGGTCGTGCGCCGCGCCAAGGCTGGCGAGAGCATCCTGGCGCTCGACGGCAAGACCTACACGCTGACCGATGAGCAGGTCGTCATCTGCGACGAGCACGGCGTCGAATCGCTCGCCGGCATCATGGGCGGCGAGGCTTCGGGCTGCGACGAGACCACCACCGACGTGCTGGTCGAGAGCGCGCTCTGGGCGCCACTCAACATCGCCCGCTCGGGCCGCGCGCTCGGCATCAACTCGGATGCACGCTATCGCTTCGAGCGCGGCGTCGATCCCGATTTCGCTCGTCCGGGCCTCGATCTCGCGACGCAGATGATCATCGATCTCTGCGGCGGCGAGGCCTCCGAGATGGTCTTCGAGGGCGAACTGCCCGCGAGCGCGCCGTCGATCGACTTCCCCTGGTCGGAGGTCAAGCGCCTGACCGGTCTCGACCTGCCACAGGCCGAGATGAAGCTCGCGCTGACCTCGCTCGGCTTCCACGTCTCGGGTGCCGGCGAACGGGTCCGCGTCGCGGCGCCGTCCTGGCGCGCCGATGTCGGCGGCAAGGCCGATCTCGTCGAGGAAATCCTGCGCATCGCCGGACTCGATCGCGTCGTCTCCACGCCGCTTCCGCGCATCAAGGGCGAGGTCATCAAGCCCGTCCTGACCGTTCTGCAGAAGCGTACCCGGGCTTCGAAGCGCCTGCTTGCCAGCCGTGGGCTTGTCGAGGCTGTGACCTGGTCCTTCATCTCGCATGAGGCTGCAAAACTGTTCGGCGGCGGCTCGCACAAGCTGACGCTCGCCAACCCGATCGCCGCCGATCTCTCCGACATGCGGCCCTCGCTGCTGCCGGGCCTGATCCGCGCGAGCCAGAGCAATGCCGATCGCGGGCTAGCCGATGTCGCGCTGTTCGAGGTCGGGCAGGTCTTCCAGAGCGACGAGCCGGAAGGTCAGCTCATCGCGGCGGCAGCGCTGCGTCGCGGCACGGCCACGCTCGAGGGTGTGGGCCGTCATTGGGACGGCGCCGCCAAGGCTGTCGACGCGTTCGACGCAAAGGGCGACGTGATGGCGCTGCTGGCGGGCCTCGGCGTTCCCGTCGGTGGGCTGCAGGTCGTTGCGGGCGGGCCGGACTGGGCCCATCCCGGCCGTTCGGCCACGCTGCGCTTCGGACCCAAGGGCGTCATCGGCGCCTTTGGCGAAGTGCATCCGAAGGTGCTCAAGGCGCTCGACGTCAAGGGACCGCTGGTCGCCTTCGAGATCCATCTCGATGCGCTGCCGCTGCCGAAGTTCAAGCCGACCAAGGTCAAGCCGAAGCTGGTTCTGTCTGGCTTCCAGCCGGTGACGCGCGATTTCGCCTTCATCGTCGACAAGGCGGCTGCCGCCGGCGACATGGCCAAGACCGCGCAGAACGCCGATCGCGCGCTGATCTCGGATGTCTCGGTCTTCGATCTCTATGAGGGCGCCGGCGTCGAGGCCGGCAAGAAGTCTGTGGCGCTGGCTGTGACGCTGCAGCCCATCGAGAAGACGCTCACCGAAGTCGAGATCGAGGCGGTCGGCGTGAAGATCGTCGCCGAGATGGCCAAGCGCTACGGCGCCGCGCTGCGCGGGTAGGGAAAGCCCGCGTCATGCTCGGGCTTGACCATGGCATCTCCTGCAAGAGGTTCTCGGGTCGACGCTTTGCTCCGCCCGAGAACGACGCGTGCTGTGACGCCCCCCGACCATTGATCAGGATTGTGTAATAATCGATGCGAGCAATCCCCGAGCGATCGGGGTATCGCCTGCAGAGCGTTGCAACCCTACGATCCCAAAATGACCGTCACCGACCTTCCTGTCCGGGACAGCCTGTTCCCGGGCTTCCGCCTGCTTGATGTCACGACATCGGGCGCGCGGATTCGCGTGCGGACGGGCGGGCAGGGGCCGGCATTGCTGCTGCTGCACGGCTATCCGCAGAACCATGTGCTCTGGCACAAGGTCGCGGCCCGGCTGCAGGACCGCTTCACGCTCGTGTGCGCCGACCTGCGCGGCTATGGCGACAGCGAGAAGCCGCCGACCGACGCGCAGCACGCCCCCTATTCCAAGCGCGCCATGGCCCTGGACATGGCTGAGGTGATGACCGCGCTCGGCCATTCCAGCTTCGCCGTCGGCGCGCATGATCGCGGCGCGCGTGTTGCGCATCGTCTGGCGCTCGACCACTCCCACCGCGTCACGCGGCTGGCAACGCTCGACATCGCCCCCACACGCGAGATGTACGCCAACACGACGGACGCCTTTGCCCGCGCCTACTGGCACTGGTTCTTCCTGATCCAGCCGGCCCCATTTCCCGAGCGCATGATCTCAGCCGATCCCTCCGCCTACTGGCTCAAGAAATGCGGGTCGGGTTCGGCCGGCCTGACGCCGTTCACGCCCGAGGCGCTTGCCGAATACCAGCGCTGCTTTGCCGATCCAGCCGTGATTCACGCCAGTTGCGAGGATTATCGCGCCGCAGCGACCATCGACATAGCTCATGACGACGCCGATGGCGGCCGGAAGCTCGACCAGCCGCTGCTGGCGCTCTGGGGCGAGCACGGCGTCATCGGCCGCTGTTTCGATCCGCTGGCGCTTTGGCGCCTGCGTGCACAGGATGTGCGCGGCCATGCCTTGCCTGGCGGGCACTATCTGGCGGAAGAAGTCCCTGATCTCGTCGCTGCCGAATTCGCTGCCTTCCTTGGAGTATCACCATGACCGGAACCAATCGCGTCCATCGCATCGCCGTGATCGCCGGCGACGGGATCGGCAAGGAGGTCATGCCCGAGGGCCTGCGCGTGCTCGAGGCCGCCGCGAAGAAATACGGCTTTTCCGTGCAGGTGGACGAGTTCGACTTCTCCTCCTGCGACTACTACGCCAAGCACGGCAAGATGCTGCCGGACGACTGGAAGGCCCAGATCGGCGGCCATGACGCGATCTTCTTCGGCGCGGTCGGCATGCCGGCGCAGGTGCCCGATCACATCTCCCTGTGGGGTTCGCTGCTGCTGTTCCGGCGCGAATTCGACCAGTATGTGAACCTGCGACCCGTGCGCCTGATGCCCGGCGTCCCCGGCCCGCTGGTCGGCCGCAAGCCCGGCGACATCGACTTCTTCGTCGTTCGCGAAAACACCGAGGGCGAGTACTCCTCCGTCGGCGGGCGCATGTATGCCGGCACCGAGCGCGAGATCGTCATGCAGGAGACGGTCATGAGCCGCGTCGGCGTCGACCGCGTGCTGAAATACGCCTTCGAACTGGCCATGCGCCGGCCGCGCAAAAAGCTGACCTCCGCCACCAAGTCCAACGGCATCTCGATCACCATGCCGTACTGGGACGAGCGGGTGAAGGAGATGGCGAAGAACTATCCCGAGGTCACCGTCGACCAGTACCATATCGACATCCTGACCGCGCATTTCGTGTTGAATCCCGACCGTTTCGACGTCGTCGTGGCGTCGAACCTGTTCGGCGACATTCTGTCCGATCTCGGCCCGGCCTGCACCGGCACCATCGGCATCGCGCCCTCTGGGAACATCAATCCGACCGGCGAATTCCCCTCGCTGTTCGAACCGGTGCACGGCTCGGCGCCTGATATCGCAGGCAAGGGTATCGCCAATCCTGTCGGCCAGATCTGGTCGGCTGCGATGATGCTCGACCATCTCGGCGAGACCGAAGCCGCCAAGGGCATCGAGGCCGCGATCGAGCGCGCTCTGGGCGACGCCCGCACGCGGACCCGCGATCTCGGCGGCAGCCTGGATACCGAGGCCGCCGGCAAGGCTGTCGAACAGGCTCTGGGCTGACGACGTTGAAATGCGTGCCCCGCTACCGCATGCTGGAAATCCGGCATGCGGTAGCGGAGCACATCGTTGGCAAGATTTAGGAACGACCGGATATGGAGATGTCTACCCTCTTCGCGACCGACCCCTTGATGTGGGGGAAGCTGTTCGAAATCGTGATGCTCAATATCGTCCTGTCGGGTGACAACGCGGTCGTCATCGCCCTGGCATGCCGGGCGCTCGCGCCCGGTCAGCGGACGATCGGCATCGCACTCGGGGCCGGCGTCGCGGTCGTGATGCGCGTGCTCTTCACGGTGCTGATCGCCTCGCTGCTGAACATGCCCTTCCTGCACATCGTCGGCGCGGTCCTCCTGGTCTGGATCGCGGTGAAGCTGATCATCGAGGATGGCGAAAGCGACGACAACGCGATCGCCGCCAGCAGCAAGCTCTGGAAGGCCGTCCAGACCGTCGCAATCGCCGATATCGTCATGAGCCTCGACAATGTCCTGGCGATTGCTGCCGTCGCCAAGGACTCGATTGCGCTGCTGGTCGCGGGCCTGATGATCTCGATCCCGCTTATCGTGGTCGGCGCTTCGCTCATCACCGGCCTGCTGAGCCGTTTCCCGATCCTGGTCTGGGCGGGTGCCGCCCTGCTCGGCTGGGTCGCCGGCGAGATGTTCGACAGCGACCCCTGGCTGATCAAGACATTCGGTGAAGCGCTCTTGCACAAACTCGAATACCCCGCCGCAATCCTGGGCGCGCTTCTCGTGCTCGGGCTTGGCTATTGGCTCAAATCCCGCCGGCCCGAACCGGCCCTCTGACACAGGGATAGACCGTGTAATGGACTTCTCATCATCCCAATTCTGGGTATCGCTGCTCCAGATCATCTGGATCGACCTGCTGTTGTCGGGCGACAACGCGGTGGTCATAGCGCTGGCCTGCCGCTCGCTCCCGCCAAAACAGCGGACGGTCGGCATCTGGCTGGGCGCCTCGGCGGCGATCGGCTTGCGCATCATCTTCGCGCTGGTTGTCACCTACCTCCTGCTGGTGCCGTATCTCAAGATCGTCGGCGGCCTGCTGCTGTTCTGGATCGCGGTCAAGCTCGCCATGGGCGAGGAGGAGTCGCACGACAACATCGAGGGCGGCACATCGCTCTGGCAGGCGGTGCGAACCATCGCGATTGCCGACGCCGTGATGAGCCTCGACAACGTCATCGCCATCGCCGCCGCTTCGCGCGGACACCCTGAACTGTTCATCTTCGGCCTGCTGCTCTCGATCCCGCTGATCATCATGGGCGCGCAGTTCCTGACGGCCATCATTACCAAATACCCGATCCTGATCTGGCTCGGTGCGGCCCTGCTCGGCTGGATCGCGGCGGAGATGCTGATCGGCGACATCGCCGTGCTGCAATGGCTGCAGGTCAACAAGCCGAGCTGGGTGACCACTGTGCCGCTCGATGTCAGCGCCATCGGCATCGCACCGGCCAAGATGCCGCACTATGTGAGTTCGGTGATCGGAGCGCTGTTTGTCTGCGTCGTTGCCTACCTGCTGAAGAAGAAGCCGGCCGATCAGCCCGGCTGATCCCTGCCTTCAGCCCATCGTCACCATCGCGGCGGCCAGGATCTCCTGGCCGCCGTTCTTTTTGATGATCCGCCCGAGGCCCGAGGTCACGCCTGGGCAATCCGGATCGTCAACGGCAAGGCTTTCGTCCTCGCCCAGTATCACGCAGAAACTCTCTGGGGCTCTCACGAAGCCAAGGCCCAACGCTTTCACATAGGCCTCCTTGGCGCTCCACAGCCGGGCGAAATCCAGAGCCCTTGTGGCCGCGGGAAGAGCAAGCAGAGCCGTGCGCTCGCGCGGGTGCAGCGCTCCAAGCGGCAATGCGAGAGCCGGATCGACCCGCTCGACATCGATCCCGACAGGCCGCTGCGCGAGCGCAATGGCGACGAAACCGCCGCGCGTCGCCAGCGAGATGTGAAGGCCTGCGTGCCCCGGGGCTTCCAGCAGGGGGCGGCCGTTCGCGTCATGGGCGATGCCGATTTCCGCTGCCGGCACGCGCAGCTGCCGGGACAGGATGGTCCGGGCGGTACCGCGCCGCAGCGCCGAACGCGCGACCAGATTGGCCGGAGCTTCGCCGGTCGCGATCAGCCAGGCAGCAGGCAGGTGGGGCGCGATCGCATCGGGGGAGGTCAGCCAGATCATGCGCTCAGCGTAGCCAGCCGGCCGGGATTTGTCCCGTCCTGCGCTCCGGTCATGGAGCGCCTACAGGCACGCGCATTGACGCTTGGGCCCAGCGGGCATTTGGAAGGGGAATGCCTGTGCGAGTTCTCGACCGATGATCGACAAAGCCGCTCCCCTGACTTGGCAGGGCACGCTGCTGGGCGTGCGCCGTGTCTCGGTGCTGATCCCCGGAATCGTGGTTTTCGCGGTGGCCTTCGGTGCAGCTGCCGCTGCAAAAGGGCTTAGCCTGCTCGACACCATGCTGATGAGCGCCTTCGTCTATGCCGGCGTGGCCCAGCTCGTGGCGATGGAAATCTGGCGGCCCGAATGGACATGGGGCGCGATCGCGGGCCTTGCCGCCGTCACGGCGACGGTCAACGCCCGCATGATCCTGCAGGGCGCGTCGATCCAGCCATGGCTCGCGCGATATCCCTGGGCGCTCAATGCAGCCCATCTGTTCCTCTTCACCGACGCAAACTGGTTGATCGCCACGCGCTATCGCGCCGAGGGCGGCCGCGACCTCGGCCTGCTCGTCGGCTCCGGCATAGTCCTGTGGATTGTCTGGCTCGTGACCACGGGGGTCGGCTACATGCTGGGCGCGCTGGTGGCCGATCCGCGTGTGTATGGCATCGACCTCGTCATGCCGATCTTCTTCGCCAGCATGATCGTGCCGATGTGGCGCGGACGGCGCGCGGCGCTGCCCTGGGTGGTTGCGGGGCTGGTCGCGCTCGTCACGGCCAAGCTGATGGACGGCTACCTCTTCATCATCATCGGTTCGCTTTCGGGCGCTGTCACGGGAGCCTTCCTCGATGGCCCTGCCTGAGCTCGGAACCTGGGGCCCTTATGTCGCGATCGCTGCGATGGCGCTCGCGACCTATCTCTGCCGCATCTCCGGCGTCGTGCTGATGAGCTTTATCCCGCTGACCCCGCATGTCCGCCGAGGACTGGCGGCGCTGCCGGGCTCGATCGTCGTTGCCACCGTGCTGCCGTTGATCGAGAGGCTCGGTCTGGCGGCTGCGCTGGCGCTCGTCGCTGCCATCGGCAGCATGTTGCTGAAGCGCAGCGAACTGCTCGCCCTCGTCGTCGGAATGGCGGTGGTCTCGGCTGCCCGTGCGTTCGGTCTCTGATCCATCAGCCGTTCGGATTGCACCCATCACATCCCGTCATCGCCAGTGAGCGCACTGTGTGTTGACGCGGACGAGCCGCAGGCAGACGGTGCGGCCACCAAATTCGGATGAGCAGGAGCGCCTTGATGGCCTGGTATTCGCAGACATGGACCTGGTTCGGGGGAGAATGGCTTGAGGGCAACCCGGGCATCGCCGGGCCGCGCAGCCACGTGCTTTGGCAGGCCTCGTCCGTCTTCGACGGCGCGCGCTATTTCGACGGCGTCGCCCCCGACCTGAACCTCCACGCGGCGCGCGTGAACCGCTCGGCGACGGCCATGGGCCTCAAGGCCAGCATGCCGACCGAGGAGATCATCGCCAAGGCGCTTGAAGGCGTAAAGAAATTCAGCGGCGACGTGCCGCTCTACATCAAGCCGATGTATTGGGGCGAGGCCGACGGCCCCTCGAGCATCATGCCTGATTATGACTCCACCCAGTTCTGCCTGTGCCTGTTCGAGGCGCCGATGGGTGACCCCGGCAAGGGCTTTTCGCTGACCAAGGGCGCTTATCGCCGCCCGACGATGGAGACTGCGCCCACCGACGCCAAGGCCGCCTGCCTTTACCCCAACAATGCCCGCGTGCTGCGCGTCGCCAAGGAAGCCGGCTTCGACAATGCGCTGGTGCTCGACATGCTCGGCAACGTCGCCGAGACCGGCACCTCCAACATCTTCCTGGCCAAGGATGGCGTGGTGAAGACGCCTGTGCCGAACGGGACCTTCCTGAACGGCATCACGCGCCAGCGCGTCATCGGCCTGTTGCGCCAGGACGGCGTCACCGTCGAGGAAACCAGCCTGAGCTACGACGACTTCCTCAACGCCGACGAGATTTTCGGCTCCGGCAATTATTCCAAGGTCATGCCGATCGCCCGCATTGACGACCGCGTGCTGCAGCCCGGCCCGCTCTATCGCAAGGCGCGCCAGCTCTACATGGACTTCGCGCACTCGAAGGCCTGACCACATGACACGCCTCGTCACCCGGCTGACGCAAAGGCTCGGCATCGACCATCCGGTCGTGTCCGCGCCGATGGCGTTGGCCGGGGGCGGGGCGCTTGCTGCGGCCGTCACGCGGGCCGGCGGGCTCGGCCTGATCGGCGGCGGCTATGGCGATGCCGCCTGGCTCGAGAGCCAGTTCGCAGCCGCTGGCAATACGCGTATAGGCTGCGGCTTCATCACCTGGTCGCTGGCGAAGCAGCCGCATCTGCTGGGCGCCGTGCTCGCGCACAGGCCGGCTGCACTGATGCTCTCCTTCGGCGACCCAACACCCTTCGCAACCGAGATCGCGGAGGCCGGCGTTGCGCTGATCTGCCAGTGCCAGTCGATCGCTCATGTCCGGCAGGCGCTGGATGCCGGCGCGGCGATCATCGTGGCGCAGGGCGCGGAGGCCGGCGGGCATGGCCACCGACGCGCCACATTGCCCTTCGTGCCCGAGGTTGCCGATCTGATCGCGCGCGAAAGCCCGCAGACGCTGTTGCTGGCGGCAGGCGGCATCGCTGATGGCCGCGGGTTGGCTGCTGCACTCATGCTCGGCGCCGACGGCGTGCTGGTCGGGACCCGGTTCTGGGCCAGCCGCGAGGCGCTGGTCCATGCGAACCACCAAGCTGCGGCGGTTGCTGCGACCGGTGATGCCACCGTCCGCTCGTCGCTTCCGGACATAGCCCGCCAACTGGATTGGCCAAAACCCTTCGACATCCGCGTCAGCGACAACGCCTTCATCCGCAAATGGGCTGGGCGCGATACCGAGCTGAAAGCGGGGATTGAGGAGGAGGGGCCCGCCTACCGCTCCGCCTTCGCAGCCGGCGACCCTCAGAACGCTGCGGTGATTTTTGGCGAGGCCGCTGGCCTGATCACCGATATTCCCTCGGCAGGCGAGATCGTCGAGCGCATGGTCGACGAGGCCGTCGCGGTGCTGGCAGCCGGAGCCACGCTCGTCCAGCGCTGACGCAAAGGCTCAGCGCAGCAGCCGCAGAAGCCCGGCCGCCTTCAGGCCACCCGCGACGATGACGATATAGATCGCTCCCGCAAGCACGCCGACCACCGCCAAGGTTGCGAGGCGCTGTTCAAGCGGAAAGCCCGCCAGTGCCATGAGCAGGACGGGCGTCAGCACGCGCGCGACGATACCTGCGATCACCGCCCCCGCGAGCACGATGACGATCAGGCCGGGCAGGCGCCGGTCGGGCTTGGTCAGGCCGCGCCTGAGCGCCAGCAGGAACAGCGCGCCCGCATTGATCCAGGCGCCGGCCGCGGTGGCGAGCGCGAGGCCTGGCGCACCCCAGTCGCGCCAGAGCAGCAGCTTCAGCGCGACATTGGTCGCAATTGCCGCGAGTGAGATCAGCATCGGCGTTGTCGTATCGCCGCGCGCCTGGAAGCTTGCGACCTGGCTGCGGATCAGCACGATCGCTGGCAGGCCGACCGCATAGGCGAAGAGCACTGCACCCGCAGCCTGGCTCGCGGTGGCGTCAAACCGCCCGCGTTCGAACAGGGCGGAGACGATCAGTTCGGGGATTGCAAGGAAGGCAGCCGCGAAAGGCGCCGCCATCACGATCGTCAGCGCAACGGCGCGGTTCTGCGCGTTGTTGGCGCCGCTGACGTCGCCGGCCGCGAGCATCCGGCTCATGGTCGGCAGCAGGACGGTGCCGACGCCGATGGCAATCACGCCGATAGGCAGTTGATACAGGCGCTCGGCGTAATAGAGCGCGGAATAGGCGCCGCGCGGCAAGAGCGAGGCGATGATCGTGTCGGCGAAGAGTGCGATCTGGACACCCGCCGAGCCGATGACGGCAGGCCCGAAGGCTTTCAGGAAGCGCTTCACGTCC
The DNA here is from genome assembly GCF_056406735.1 of Allobosea sp. P1_B10. NCBI lineage: Bacteria > Pseudomonadati > Pseudomonadota > Alphaproteobacteria > Hyphomicrobiales > Alloboseaceae > Allobosea > Allobosea sp. P1_B10. Next base: position 119,030 of record NZ_JBFTZP010000007.1, read on the forward strand.
GCGTCGATCCGGGGACGTGCCAGGGCTGCTGCAACGCCGGCCCGGCGCGCGGCGACAGCCAGCAGCAGCCATTCCAGCACACCCGCAACCGCCACGCCCCAGGCGGCGGCGTAGGCCGCGCTCGGAAACAGGAAAGCGACGAGCAGGGCCACGATCAGGCAGAGATTGAGCAGGACAGGCGCTGCCGCCGCCACGGCAAAGCGGTCGACAGCATTCAGATTGGCCGAAAGCAGCGTCACCATCGTGATGAAGAGCAGATAGGGGAAGGTGATCCGCGTCAGCGAAACGGCAAGATCGAAGCGTTGCGGGTCATTGGCGAAGCCGGGTGCGAGCAGGCGCACGATCTCGGGCATGAAGGGCAGCGCGAGCGCCAGAAGCACGAGCTGCACGATCAGGTTCAGCGTGAAGACGCGGTTCGCAAACAGCGCGGCTGCGGCAGGTCCCGCCTGCTGGCGCACCCGCGCATAGGCCGGGATATAGGCCTGGTTGACCGCCCCTTCGCCGAAGATGGTACGGAAATGGTTGGGCAGGCGCAGCGCGACCGAGAACGCGTCCATCATCGCGCCAGCGCCGAGCGTGGCGGCAAGGACGATATCGCGCACAAAGCCCGAGACGCGCGAAAGTAGGGTGAAGCCGCCGACCGACAGGATCTTTCTGAGCATTGCGTCCCTACCGGCGGGCTTCGTCGCAGGCCGTCTTCCTGTGCAGCCGCATAGCGGCGTCTGCCCGGATGGTCCAGTGCGCTCTGTCGCGCGCCGACGCCAGCCCTAGCGGATCAGCGGCGGCAGTGCGTCGCCACGCGGATGGTCGACGGTGCGCGCATCGAAGCCAACGCGCTCGCCGATCAGATAGAGCGGCCGCCGCTTCACCTCGGCGAAGATGCGCCCGACATATTCGCCGATCATGCCCAGCGAGATCAGCTGGATACCGGAAAAGAACATGATCGAGACGATCAGCGACGGGAAGCCCGGCAGATCCGTGCCGAAGAACAGCGTGCGCAGCAGGAAGAACAGCGCCGCAAACGCTGCGATGATGGCGATCAGCACGCCGGCCCATGTCGCGATCTTGAGGGGGATGGTCGAGAATGAAGACAATCCGTCGAAGGCGAAGCTGAACAGCTTCCCAAATCGGAATTTCGTCTCGCCAAATTGCCGGTCCGCAACCTCGAAGGAGACGCCCGTCGAGGGAAAGCCGACCCAGGCATAGAGCCCCTTGGAGAAGCGCGCCCGCTCCGGCAGCGCCCGCAATGCGTCGACGACCTTGCGGTCGAGCAGGCGGAAATCGCCGGCACCCTCCGGTAGCGGGGTTTCGCCGAAATAACCGAAGATCCGGTAGAACGCCTTGGCGAGGTTGCGCTTCGTCGCGCTCTCGCCCTCGCGCCCTGCGCGCTGGCCATAGATGTTGAGGAAGCCCTCGCGCCATTTGGCGAGGAAGACAGGAATGACCTCGGGCGGATGCTGGAGGTCGGCATCCATGATCACCACGGCCTCGCCGCGCGCATGGTCGAGACCGGCAGCGATGGCGATCTCCTTGCCGAAATTGCGGCTGAAGGAGATAGCACTGATGCGGGGGTCGCTCGCGTTCAGAAGCTTGAGCACGGCAAGGCTGCCGTCGCGGCTGCCGTCATCGACGCAGACGAGTTCCCAGGATGAGACCTGCCCGGCGAGAACGGCGTTCAGCCGCTCGACCAGCAAGGGCAGGTTATCGGCCTCGTTATGGACGGGCACGACGATCGAAAGCTCGGGCCGCGCGGTCTGGGGCCGGGATTGCGTCTCATGCGGGGCGGCAACTGTATCGGACACGAAAGACCTCTCCGCGTCTCTCGCCAGCCGACGCCGGCTTGAGGCTCGACAGGCGGGACGCGATCTGCACACAAACCTCGAAGCCGCGCCCTCCGCAAGGGCAGGCGACTCCCTCGCGGCCTTTACACGGCCCAAGATGAACCGGAAATAACAGACCAGATGCCGAGTGGTTTCGTTCTCTGCGCCGATGATTTTGCGCTGACCGATGGCGTCAGCCGGTCGATCCTGACGCTGCTGGAAGGCGGCAGGCTCTCCGCAGCCGGCGCGATGACGAACCGCCCGCATTGGCGCGCCTTTGCGCAGGATTTCGCGGACCATGGCGAGCGCGCCGACCTCGGGCTGCACCTCAACCTAACCTGCGCCGCACCGCTGGGAGCGATGCCAGGTCTCGCTCCGGGCGGTGTGCTGCCATCTCTGTCCACGGTTGCGCGCGGCGCGCTGGCCTCCGCCGCCATCCGGCGCGAGATCGGCGCCGAAATCGCGCGCCAGCTTGACGCATTCGAGGATGCGCTCGGCCGCGCCCCGCGCTTTCTCGACGGCCACCAGCATGTCCATGTCCTGCCTGGGGTCCGTGCGGCGGTGCTGGATGCGTTGCGGACGCGGTACCCGGTGGGCAGCGTCTATCTGCGCGATCCGTCCGACAGTCTGCGGGCGATTCGCACGCGGGGTGTCGGCGTGGGAAAGGCGCTGGTCATTTCAGGCTTGGCCCGCGGCCTGCGTCGCGCAGCGACGGCCCGCGGCATTCCGCTCAATCGCGGCTTTTCGGGCGTCTCCCCGTTCGATCCCGCTCGCGAGTTCGGCGCCGACCTCGCGCGCTTCCTGATCGCGCCGGGGCCGGCCCATCTCGTCATGTGCCATCCTGGCTTCATCGACGACGAACTGGCGACGCTCGATCCCGTGATCGCGACGCGCCCGCTCGAGCATGACGCGCTGACGCGCTTCGTGCCCCCGCCGGGCATGGCCATGGTCAGGTTCACCGAATTGCCGGGGTCGGCGACGCCCTGACGGTGCTCGGAAACGCGATTTAGCTGACGCAACGCAAGCCATTCTTTACCTCGTTCGTTCATCCTGTTTGGGGCGGCCTTATGGGATGGGTTCGCTTTGCTGGGCGACGACCGGGGATATCAATACGATGACATGGTTCAAGCGGACTGCGGCAGGCAGCCCGGCTCCGGATTCGGTCAGGGTTGGCGCCCGCCTCTCCCTCAGCAGCCAGATCGCAGGCGCGGCGGTCGCAATCGTCGCTATCGCCATCGTCTTCGTCGTCATCGGCGTCGCGCGCTATAACGAGACCAAGACGCGCGGCGATCTCGAGGAGAAGATGACCGCGCTGACCACGATGGTCGTCAACGTGGCGCCCGCGCTGATCCTGGCGCGCGACACCACTACGCTCGGCTACATCCTGGAATCGCTCCGGCGCGACCCCGATTTCGACTCCGGCATCGTCGCCGATGACGTCTCGGCGCTCGCCAGCGCAGGCCGCAACGAGGAGGCCCGCCTGTCGCTGACGCCCCGCGCGCTGACGGCCGCCCTCGGAATGGAACCCTGGGCGAAGCTCTTGGAAACCCGCGAGGCCCAGATCGAGGACAGCTCTTATGTCATCAAGCTCTATGGCGTGAGGGTCGGCGGCAACCAGAAGCAGATCGGCTATGTCGCGATCCGCTTCGACAAGACTCGTCTCGCCGCCCGGGCGAACTGGGAGCACGTCGCCACCATCGGCTTCGGCCTGGCCATCCTGCTGGTCCTCGGGCCGCTGCTGTGGTTCTCGCTGTCGCGCACCATGAAGCCGCTGACGAGCATGACAAGCGCGATCGTCAGCCTGTCCGACGGCAAGCTCGACACCCCGATCGACGCGATGGGCCGGCGCGACGAGATCGGCGCCATCGCCCATGCACTCGGCATCCTCAAGGTCAGCCTCGCCGAGCGGGCGACCCTGCAGGAGAAGCAGCATGTCTCCGAATCGGAGCGCCGCCTGCACCAGCAGCGCGTCGACCAGTCGATCGACATGTTCCGTGCAGAGGTCGGCGCGGCGCTGGAAGCCTTCAAGAGCAATGCCGATCGCATGAGCGAAGCCTCAGACGGGCTGGCCCGCGTCGCCGCCGAATCGTCCGAGCGCGCCGCCCGCGCCGCGCAGAACAGCCACGGCGCCTCGGCCAACGTCGAAAGCGCGGCCCAGGCTGCCGAGGAGATGGGCGCTGCCATTCGCGAGGTCGAGTTTCAGGTCCGCCGGGTCCGTACCGAGATCGTCGCTGCGGCTTCGGCCTCCCGCGCCACGGCAAGTTCGGTGCATGCGCTCGACGAGACCGCGCGCGCCATCGGCGAAGTCGTGAACCTGATCCGCGACATCGCCGCGCAGACCAATCTCTTGGCTCTCAATGCGACCATCGAGGCCGCCCGCGCCGGCGAGGCCGGGCGCGGCTTTGCCGTCGTCGCCTCTGAGGTCAAGAGCCTCGCCTCCCAGACCGCCGATGCCACCGACCGCATCGTCGCGCAGGTCGGCGCCATCCAGGGCGCGACCGGCGAAGTCGTCGGCGCGATCCAGAACATTGCCGAGCGCATGGGCGCGATCGAGAATTTTGCGAACTCGGTTGCGACCTCGATCGAGCAGCAGGCGATTGCGACTGGCGAGATTGCCAGCGGCGTCGCGATGGCGAGTTCGTCGGCGCTCTCGGTCTCGAGCGATCTCAGCGTGCTGGCCGACAGCGTCGAGGAAACCGGCCGTTCCGCCGAACAGGTCCGCGATGCCTCTAGCGAAGTCGCAGCGCAGGCCCTGCGCCTGGGCTCGACGGTCGACCAGTTCCTCCACAGCGTCGCCGCCTGACAGAAGGCAGCCACAGCGTCCGCAAGACAAAAAAACGGGGCCGCGAGGCCCCGTTCTCATATCCGGACCTGACTTTAGGCTCAGGCCTTCGAGGCGGCGTCGAAACGCTCGGCCACATAGTCCCAGTTCACCAGGCTCTCGAGGAACGCCTTGAGATAGTCGGGACGACGGTTGCGGTAGTCGATGTAGTAGGAGTGCTCCCAGACGTCGACGCCCAGGATCGGGGTCGCGCCGGTGACCAGCGGGCTCTCGCCATTGGGGGTCTTGCTGACGGCGAGCTTGCCGCCCTTCACCTCGAGCCAGGCCCAGCCCGAGCCGAACTGGCCGACGCCTGCGGCGACGAAGTCTTCCTTGAACTTGTCGACCGAGCCGAACGAATCGACGATCGCCTTCTCCAGCGCGCCGGGGATCTTGCCGCCGCCATTGGGCTTCATCCACTTCCAGAAGTGGAGGTGGTTGTAATGCTGGCCGGCATTGTTGAACACGGCCGGGTTCTTGCCGTGGGAGGCCTTGACGATCTCCTCGAGGGACTTGCCCTCGAATTCCGTGCCCTTGATCGCGTTGTTGCCGTTGGTGACATAGGCGAGATGATGCTTGTCGTGGTGGAACTCGAGCGTCTCCTTCGACATGAAGGGCTGGAGTGCATCATGCGCGTAGGGCAGGTCGGGAAGGGTAAAGGTCATAGAGCCTCTCCTTGGGCTGTCAGATCGCTCGGGCTGAGCAAACCGCTAAAAATGAGAATGGCTTGCCGATGAACGGCACAGGTGTCGGAGCGCCCCAGGACGATCCGCCATTCCGGGTAACAGTTAAGCCTCCGCATGGTCACGGGCAACTGCCGGTGCGAGCGGTGAGGCCATGTCTTTGGGGAGGACGCCTCATTACGGCCGGATTCGTGGGGATACCGGGATTTTCAGATATAGCCTGAATGGGATATTGAAACGCTCCCTTATTCAATACGTTAGATGATGGCGGAACCATTCTGGGTTCCGTCGGCCCTCGCGCCGCCTTTTCAGGAATGCAGCAGTGATCATCCTTTTCGTCCTGGTGGGCGTTCTCCTTCTCGGCGGCGGCGCGGCGACCATCATCGACGGTCTGCCCTATCTCGTGCTCGAGCGCGGTTTCACGCAGGTCATCGTCGGCACTGTCGCGGCTACGGGCGGTGTCCTGATGCTGGCGCTGTCTCGTGTGCTCCTCGAGTTGCGAAAGGTCAGGACGACCCTGTCCAACGCGATGATGGCAGTCTCCGTCGCGTCGATGTCCGGCGAGGTTTCGGCGCCGGCGCCGGCCCTCGCGCCCGGCTCCTCAGGTGACGCGGCGTTGGCGACGGGAGCAGGGCTGGCGGCGGGAGCAGGTGCTGCCCTGGTCGCGACACAGGTCTCTGCCGGCGAAACCGGGACAGAGGACGCGCCGACGTCCGACAAGCCCGCCGACCACGAGACCGACGAGCCGGATCTGTTCGCGCAGGCGTTGTCGCGGGACGACGATGCCGACTGGCACGCCAGCGATGCCGAAGCGGCCAGTGCCGAGGAGCCCGCGGAGCCGCAGGAAGCGCCGGTCTACGATCAGCCCGCCTGGCTCGGCGAGGTCGATCTGGAGCGCGAGCAATCCACCGAAGCCACTTCGGAGGCTGCTCCCGAGAGCGATCTGGAGCCCGTGGAGCCCACGGCCGACCTGCCTGAACCCGACCCGGAGCCGGACCATGCAGGCGCCGAGGCGGCCGATCTCACGAGCCACGAGCCGGCCGAACAGGTCGCGAGCTACGACAAGCGGACCGAACCCTGGCTGGGTTGGCCTGAAAAGGCCGACGAACCCATCGCCGAAGCCGAGGCCGACAAGGCCAGGACCGCTGCCGCCGATGAGTTCGACACGCTCCGCGAGAGCCTTGCAAGCCAGCTTGCCGAGCCCGACGGCAAGACAGACGCGCGTTCAGGCCATGATGCGGCGCTGGCCGACCCGCTGCACGATGCGGAAACCTGGATGACGTCCTCGGGCACGCGCCGCGAGCCGTGGTTCGAGCAGCAGGATGGCCAAACCGCGGTCGCTGCGGAGCCCGGGGTCGACGATGCCGTCGAAGCAGCGCACACCCTCCAGCCGCCGCCCTGGCCGCCGCAGACGCGTGACCATGCGGTCGAGCCGACATTCACGGCGACCTGGGACGACGCCGACCGGCAGGGCGAGTTGGCGGCCTCCGAGACCGATCCGGCTGAGCCCGCCGACGCGACGCCTGCCGAACCCGTCGAACAGGTATCGGCTCCTCCCGCAGCGATCGAGCCCGCCGAAATCGACGTCTCGCCGGCTCCGGAACCAGAGCCTGCACCGCCGGCGGCGTCGAATGAAGGCATCGTCGGCGCCTATCAGGTCGGCGACGCGCATTTCACCATCTTCGCCGATGGCTCGATCCAGGCGCGCACGCCCGATGGCGACTACAAGTTCGGCTCGATGGAGGAGCTGAAGACCTATCTCGCCAGCGAGAAGAGCCGGCTCGGCGTCTGATCAGCCGAGCGGCTTGCGCGCCTGCGGCCAGGCCTCCCCGACGGCCTGGATCGCAAAGGCGTAGGCCAACGCGGTTTCCTTGAGCGAGTCGAAGCGGCCGGCCGAGCCGGCATGGCCGGCATCCATATTGGTGTGCAGCAGCACCGGCCCGCCGGAGATCATGGTCGCGCGCAGGCGCGCCACCCATTTCGCCGGTTCCCAATAGGTCACACGCGGATCGGTCAGGCCCGCCATCGCCAGGATCGGCGGGTAGGCCTGAGCCTGGACGTTGTCATAGGGCGAGTAGCTTCGGATGAAGTGGAAAGCCTCGACGTCGCGGATCGGGTCGCCCCATTCGGGCCATTCCGGCGGCGTCAGCGGCAGCGTGTCGTCGAGGATCGTATTCAGCACATCGACGAAGGGCACCTCGGCGATGATGCCGGCGAAGAGTTCCGGCGCCAGGTTGGCAACCGCTCCCATCAGCATGCCGCCGGCGCTGCCGCCTTCGGCGACGATGCGCGCGGGGGCCGTGAAGCCGCTCTGGCAGAGCTCGTGCGCAGCGGCGATGAAATCGGTGAAGGTGTTGGTTTTCTTGTCGCGCTTGCCCTCGAGATACCAGTTCCAGCCCTTGTCCGTGCCGCCGCGCACATGGGCGATGGCATAGACGAAGCCGCGATCGACGAGGCTGAGCGGGCGCGTCCGGAACGAGGCCGACATCGCCGAGCCATAGGAGCCATAGCCGTAGAGCAGGCAGGGTGCGCTGCCGTCGAGCTTGATATCCGCGCGGTGCAGGATCGAGACGGGCACCTTCGCGCCGTCCTTCGCCGTGGCGAAAATCCGTCGCACGCGATAGGCCGCCGGATCATGTCCGGACGGGACCTCCTGCCGCTTCAGCAGAACACGCTCGCCCGTCACCATGTCGTAATCGTAGGTTTCGGCCGGGCGCGCCATCGAGGCGTAGACGAAACGCAGCGTGTCTGTCTCGAACTCGTAGCCTGCATCGAGCCCCAGCCCATAGGCTTCCTCGTCGAAGGCGATGCTGCTTTCGGTGCCGCTGTCGAGTTCGCGGATGACGATGCGCGGGAGTCCGTCCTCGCGTTCGAGACGGATGAGCCGCCCCTTCAGGCACAGATGGCTCAGGATCAGCCGGCCGGGCTTGTGGGGTATGAGATCGCGCCAGTTTGCGGGATCGGGCGAGGCGACGGGCGTGGTCACGAGCTTGAAGTCCACGGCCCCGTCGGCATTGGTCAGGATCATGAACTCATCGCCGTGATGCTCGACGCTATATTGCCTGCCGACCTGTCGTGGTGCGATCGTCACGGGCCGGGCATCGGGGGCGGCGAGGTCGAGCACGCGGATCTCGGAGGTCTCGTGATCGCCGATCGAGATCAGCAGGAAGCGGCCCGACTGCGTCTCGTCGATATCGACGAACATGCCGGCGTCGCTCTCGTCATGCAGCACTTCGTCATCCGCCTGGGCGGTGCCGAGCCTGTGGCGCAGCACCTGCGAAGGGCGGTGGTCGGCATCAAGCCTGACATAGGCGAACGAGAGCGCATCGCGCGCCCAGACGATTTCGCCGGTCGAGTCCTCGATGCGGTCGTCGAGATCGCGCGCGCTCGCGAGATCGCGGACCCGGATCGTGTGCAGTTCCGAACCCGCCTCGTCGGCGCTCCAGGCCAGCAGCTTGTGATCGGGGCTGTGCACGGCGTCGCCGAGGTCGAAGAAATCCTTGCCGTCCGCCAGCTTGTCGGCATCGAGCATGATCGCCTCGCGGCCGGCCTCGCCGCGGGGCTTGCGGCAGATCAGCGGATGCTCGCCGCCCTTGCGGTAACGCGAATAGTACAGGAAGGGCCCGTCGGGCTGCGGCACGCCGGCATCATCCTCCTTGATGCGGCCGCGCATCTCCTTCACCAGCAGGCGCTGCAATTCGCGCGTCGGCGCCATCTGCGCCTTGCAATATGCGTTCTCGGCCTCGAGATAGCTGCGGATGTCGGCTGGAAGTACATCAGGGTCACGCAGCACATCTTTCCAGTTGACCGCGCGCAGCCACGAATAGTCGTCGCTGAGTTCGGTGTCGTGGACGATGCGGGTCTGGCGTCGCACCTCGGCCTGCGGGGGGGTGAGCAGCTTGCGGTTTCGCGCTGATTTCGTCGATTCCGTAGGCGTTAGCGGCATTTCGATCCCCTTCTGATCCGCGAGAGGTAGAGAGCGCGCCGGCGGTTGACAAGGCGAGCACCGAGCGCGCGAAACTAATCTGCGGAAACATTTGCTAACACCTGTGAAAACACCGCTCCGCGCAATATTGATTGTGTTTCATCGTATTCGTTTAAAGATATTGGGTTGCAGCGCCGTTAGTGATCGACTAGATGAACGAGAGATCGATCCGTTGGGATGATTCTGCGGCTGGGGGTCCTTGACCAACCCTTGGCCCTTGTCAGGACAGGCACAACCGTCCCGGGACGCAGGCGATCACCACAGACTTTAGGTCCAAGAACACAGAAGGAGTGATCTCACCATGCTTGACAATGACGGATCGGATTTTATTGAGCTGACAGCGGACATCGTCTCCGCCTATGTCTCGAACAATTCTGTTCCAGTATCCGATTTGCCGGCTCTGATCGCCGATGTTCACTCCGCGCTCGGTCGCGTTGTTGGCGGTGTAGCCCCCGTCGTTCCGGCGGAAGCTCCCAAGCCTGCAATCCCGGTGAAGAAGTCGATCACTGCCGACTTTTTGATCTGCCTGGAGGACGGCAAGAAGTTCAAGTCGCTCAAGCGCCACCTGCGGACGCAGTACAACATGTCGCCCGAGCAGTATCGTGAGAAGTGGAGCCTGCCGCCGGATTATCCGATGGTTGCGCCGAACTACGCCGAAGCCCGCTCGCAGCTGGCGAAGAAGATGGGTCTGGGCCAACAGCGTCGCAAGCGCCGCTGAGGCAGGTCCCGGTCCACTCGCCGGGATTTCGACCAAGACTACCGCAGGGCTGCCGGACTTCCGGTGGCCCTTTATTTTTGGGCCGCGCCCGCGGCCGGCGAGCCCGCGAGCTAAGCCCTTGCAATTCATGAAATAGGAATATATACCTAAAGTTCATTGTCGCGCGGCGGACGGCGGCGCTCTCATGGAGAACATACAATGAACATAGACCAAGGCAAGCATCATGACCCGCTGGGCCTCACCGCTGCGGCGCGGCTGACCGAGGCTGCCATCGCGACCATGGCAGGGCTTCCCGCCGCGAGCATGCGCCAGACGAGGCGGGGTCGCGGCCCGGTAGCCCAGGCGCGCCAGACGGCGATGTACCTCGCCCATGTCGCGTTCGGGCTGTCCCTGACGCGCGTCGGCATCTGCTTCGGGCGCGACCGCACCACCGTCCGCCACGCCTGCGAGCTGACCGAGGATCGACGCGACGATCCCGCCTGGGAACTCGGTCTGGCGGCTCTGGAGGCGGGGCTGCTCGCCCTGAGCGGAGCACTCGCTTCGGAGGCACGTTCATGAACGCCGGACAGGCCATGCAGCGCGATTGCGAGCGGTTGCTGCGTCACCTCCAGAAGGCCGGGGCCTTCGCCGTGGTCTCGCCGCTTGGTTGCGGCCGCATCGCGCTGTTCCGCGACGAGACCGGGACCAGCCTCGGCGCCGGATATGTACCGGCCGCTGCGGCTGACGCGCTGGTTGCAGAGGGACGGGCCGCATGGGACGGGACGGGCAGGGGGCAGCGATTGCTGGCAACGCCAGAACCCGCGCCGCAGCGCGCGTTGGCGAGCCGGGTCATGGTCGTCGATGGCGTCGCGCAGGCTGTCCTGGTGGACGAGCGCGAAAGCCCTTTGCTCTGGCTGCATCGCCGCCTGGGCAAGGACGGCCAGCCGCAGATTTCGGCCGCGCAGTTTGCTGCTGGCGAACGCTTCCGCTCTGACCTGACACTCGCCCAGATGCTGCCGCGCACGACGATGAACTGGGACGCCTCGCTCGCGCCGGGCGTACGCAACGTCGGTCCGCGCGACCCGGCCAGCGCCTCGGACAGCGCGCTTGCGGCGCGCCAGCGGGTGCGCACCGCGTGCGAGCGCCTGGGCCCGGAATTGTCGGGGCTCGCGATCGACGTCTGTGGGTTCCTGAAGGGGCTCGATCAGGTCGAGCGCGAGCGGGGCTGGCCTGCGCGCTCGGCCAAGATCGTGCTGCGGCTGGCGTTGTCGGCGCTCGCGACGCAGTACGGCCTCGAGATCCCGGAGGGCTCCGGCCGCCGGCACGGAGCCTGGCGCGCGCAGGATGCGCGCCCTGCCATCATGCCCGGTGCTGCGCGCGGCTGAGGCTCAAGTCTCGAGCGCGGCCCGGGCGTCGGATTTGATCCGGTCGATCATGGCGCGAACGCCGTTCGAGCGCTGCGGCGTCAGATGCGCGGCCAGCCCGAGCTTCTCGTAGATCGCGAAGGCATCTGTCGCCACGATGTCGCGGGCGGTGTGCCCGGAATAGATCGCCAGCGCCAGCGCCACCAGCCCGCGTACGATATGGGCGTCGCTGGCGCCCCGGAAATGCAGCACGGGCCCGGTTTCCGGCGCCTCTTCGCGACGCATATCGAGCCAGACCTGGCTGGCGCAGCCGCGCACCTTGTTGACGTCGTTATGCGCGGATTCCGGCAAGGGTTCGAGATCGCGCCCGAGCTCGATCAGGTAGCGATAGCGATCGTCCCACTCCTCGAGCAGGTCGAAGTTATCGATGATGTCGTCGAGGCTTGCACTCATATCCGGTCCGCGACCGCCGTTGCGGGCGAGGGGGTATGCAACGGCGCGAGGCAAGCGTCTTCGGCGCGTCGCGCCGCGCCGTCAAGCCTCAACGCAAGCGAGGCGCACTCTCTCTTGGCGGAGCCTCGGCGCGGCCCGATAGCGCCGGCAGCGCCATGGCGAGCAGGCGCTGGCGCGTCTCGGGGTCGAGCCCCGCCAGGATCTGCGCGGTTTCGCGCGCGGCCGACAGGCTCTGGGCGGCGCTATCGACGTCGATCTGCGAGGCGGACCTCGCCAGGCGCTGAGCCGCGGCGCCGATCTCGGTACCTGCATGCTTCTCGCTCTGGACGGGCGAATTCAGCGCGATGACGCCGATGACCGCTAGGCTGCGCAGGATATAGGCCATAACCGATCCCCAATTCGGCCGGTGGGTCTAGCCCGCCCCGGCATTCGTCTTCCCGAACCCTCAGCGACCATAACCGCAGAACTCGGAAGATGGCGTCATTCCGGCCCGATGCATTTGAATTGATTGCCACTCTCGATCTTCAGCTTCCATTCACCCTGACGCAACATCGCGAAGCTGCGAATCATGTGGCCGAAATTCCGTAACCCGCTGGAATAACGTGGCTAATCGCGCGAGCATGGCTTGAAGGGCGCCGACAGGACGCTCCGCTCTTAAGCCCCGCTTAAACCGCTGTGGCGAGGATTGCTCCAACACGGGCAGTCAGAGCCCGCCAAGGGTCAGGCGTTGCAGTTTCCTATGAAGATAGCGGCGATAAAAACTCAGGTAGCGGCGATGGTGCACGCATCCGTGCCGCCGAATTCGCTCGAATGGGTTCGCCATGAGCGCTTCATCCTGACGCGACTGTGCATAGGCGCTGTCGCGCTCGGGCTCGCGCCGGCCTATCTCGCATGGCGCGGCACGCCCGGCGTGCTGGAAGCCATCGTGCTGCTGGCCGCGGCGCTGCCGCTTCTCTCCGCTCTCCTGCTCTCGCGGACCGCCCGGCTCGACCTCGCTCACTGCGTGTCCGCAACTGCGCTCGCGCTCTTCATCTGCGCGCTTTCGGGCATGACCGGCGGGGCCGTCTCGCCCCTGCTGCTCTGGCTCGCGGTCGTGCCCGCCGAGGCGACCTTCTACGGGGCCCGTCCCTATGTGGTGCGCGCCAGCGCGATCGCGGTTGCCGCATTGCTCAGCGTGCTGGCGTTGCATCAGTTCGGCGTCTACGCCGCGCCTGCGCCCTGGACCGCCGCAATGATGCCGGTCCTCGTCACGCTCGCGATCCTGCATTCCATGGCGATCGCCATCGGCTTCCTGCGCCGGCGCGACGACGAACTGCTCGAGCACCGGGCGACCGATGCCCGCGCACGGCTTTTGCTCGACCATGTTGGAGATCTCGTCACCTGGCACGACGCCAACGGCGGCGTCGTCTTCGCCAATGAAGCGGCGAGGGCGCTGACCGGCGCCCTGCCGGTAGAGCTCTACGGCCGTGGCCTGCTCGACCGCGTCCATGTCGCCGACAGGCCCTTATTCCTGAAGGCTTTGAGCGATGCCGTCCACGGCACCGCTGGCGCCAGGGTCTGCTTCCGCACGCTCTTCGTGCCGCAGGGCGAGGGCGCCCAGGCTCCGGTTTCCCTCTGGCTGGAGATGCAGGCGCATCGGATCGCCAATCCCGGACTGAACGGCGCCGCTGTCGTCTGCGTGATGCGCGATATCACCGCGCGCCGGGCGGTGGAGGACGAGCGCGAGCGCGGCCATGCCGAGGCTCTGAAGGCCAATGACGTGAAGGGCCACTTCCTCGCCACCGTCAGCCACGAACTGCGAACTCCGCTCAATGCCATCATCGGCTTTTCCGAGATGCTGAGCAGCGACGTCCAGAACTGGCTCGACGACGCGAAACGCCAGGAATATGCTCGGATCATCCACGATTCCGGCCACCACCTGCTGGACGTCGTCAACACCCTGCTCGACATCTCGAAGATCGAGAGCGGCGCAATGACGCTGGAGCAGGATGCGTTCGATCTCGGCGCTGTCGCCCAGGATTGCTGCGCGCTGATGGCGCTGCGGGCTGAAGGCGGCGGCATCACTTTGGAGCGCGTCCAGGGGCCCGACTTGCCAGTGGTCGTCGGCGATCGCCGCGCCCTGAAGCAGGTCATGATCAACCTGCTGTCGAACGCCGTGAAGTTCACGCCGGCGGGAGGGCGCGTCGTGCTTGCCCTGGTCCGCGATGGCGACATGGTCGATCTCTCGGTGTCCGACACCGGCATCGGCATCTCTGCCGCCGATCTGCCGAAATTGGGTGATCCCTTCTTCCAGGCCAAGGGCTCCTATGACCGCACCCATGAAGGTACAGGCCTCGGCCTGTCCGTCGTGCGCGGGCTGGTCGGCCTGCATGGCGGCAAGCTGACCGTCGAGAGCGCTCCCGGAACCGGCACGCGCGTCGCCGTCAGGCTGCCGATCGGCGGGGTCGCCGCGACCTCCCAGCCGGTGAAAATTGCGACCTTCGCCAGGGCTCCGCGCCGGAGCATGGAGACCAAGGAACCCGTCCGCCTCACCGCCTGACCAGATACGACGACGCCACCCGCATAACGCCCACCGAGCAAGAGCCCCGCATGTCCACGATCGCCGCCCGCGCCCATTCCGGCTCGACACTGTCCGCCCCGGCCCGACGGGCTGCGCCAATCCGGCGCAAAGCGTCGTGGTTCTCGCGGCTGGCCCGTTCCGTCCAGCGCCGCCCGGCCCGGGCCCTGCTGGTCATGACCTTCGCCGGCGTGGCCGGTGCGATCCTGCTGAACGCGATTCTGTTCCAGAAGACGCGCCATCCTGCGCCGATGGCCTCGGCACCCGCTTCCTCGCAGACGCCGCGCACCGTCGAACGCCGCGCCGAGACGCCGACCGCCACCCCGGTCGCCCCTGTCGCGACACCGGCCTCTGCGCCGGTCCCGCCCTCGCGCCCGAACGATCTATCGCAGGCTCCACGCGAGGCGCAGATCCGTCCGCCGGCGGCCGTGACCAGCGTGCCGCGCAGCGCCGCGGCGCCCGCCACGCAGGCGCCAGCGCCCGCTCCGGTTGTCCGCGCCGCCGCTCCGCGCGACCCGATCGCCGACCTGATCAATGGCGGCGACATCCGCCCGCCGGCCGATATTCGTGGGGCGCGCTCGGCCTCCGCGCGCCGTCCGGGCGAAAACTGACTGCACGCGGATGGCCCGCCTGACCAGTGATTTCTGGGTCTCGGCCTATCTACGCCAGGCCGCCCATGACGGGCTCGACGCGGTGCTGCGCCGGCGCGGTGCACAGGAAGCCGGCGCGATCTTCGTGAAGCTCGATCGGCTAGACGGCACAGCTGCCCTTTATGGCCCGGCGCCGCAGACGCTGGCCGATCCCGATGGCGGCCGGCGCTTCCAGCTCATCCTCGATTCCGATCCGGGCTCCGTGGAGGAGCGTGTCGAGCGCGAGCGCCGCTTCGACCCCGATCTGTGGCTGGTCGAGATCGAGAACCGGCGCGGTGATCCGCGCCTCGACCTCGTCGAGCCCTGAGGCGCCTCAGCCCTGCTCGCGGCGCAAGCCGAGCCGCCGCATGACGCCGCCGACCAGCGATTGATTGTCCGCCTTGCTCGCACCCGGGCGGGCCGGCGTGCTGCTGGGGTCCATCGCCGGCTGGTAGCGCGTCTTGCGGGGTTCGGTTCGCGACCGGGCGCCAGCGACCTGCATGACGACCCGCTGAGCCACAGACGGCCGCGTGGCACGCATCAGGGCGACGAGCGCGAAAATGCGGTCGACCGAGTGGGCCGCGTCGTCGCCGAGCCTGATCAGGAAGCGCGTCGCATCCTCGACGCTTGCGCCGGCGGCCATCAGGGCGAGCGCGGTGAGATCGCGCGAATGGTCTCCGGCAAGCGCATCGGCCAGGGTGCCGTCGGCGCCGAGCCGGTCCGCGATCGCGCCGAAGGCGCCGACCGGGTCCTCGCCTGCCGTGGCGAGCCAGCCCGCGAGCTCATCTTGCGCCAGCTGCGGCCGGCGCTCCGACGGGGAGAGCGAGTCCAGCGCCGTCAGCGATTCCAGGATGGCTGTGCGCCGATCGGGACCAGCCTGCAGGAACAACGGCGTCAGCTCGACGCTCGCGATGTCCGTCCGTGCCAGCAGGCCCGGAGCGTAGGCGGCGTCGGTGCGCGAGCGTTCGACCAGCACGTCGAGCGCAGCCCGCGGCATCGGCGAGCGGGTATTGGCGATCAGCGCGAGGTCGATCGCGCGATCCTCGCGATCGACCAGGATCAGGGTGGCGGTGGCCGTCAGATCGGGGCGCTCGGCCAGCGCCACGGCAATGTCGCCGTCGCCGTCCTCGGCGAGAGCTTCGATCTCGGTCTCCGTAGTGTTCATGCCATGGCGCAGCAAGGCCGCCAGCACCGGGCCGCCGCGCGCCTTCAGCGCCTGCAGCACCTCGGGCGGCGTGTGGCGCCAGCCTGCGAGCTTGCGCGCGAGGATCAGGGCCGTGGCGTCGTCGATGCTTGGCACCAGCGCCTGCGCCATGTCGCTGAAGATCGCGAGATCCTCCTGCGGAGGATTGGGCATCGTCATCAGCAGATCCGCCTTTACGCGGAGCGAGACCTGGCTGAGATCGAGACCACCTTCACGGGCGAGGCGGGCGAGCTGGGCGAGTTCTGCTGAAATTCGCGATGGCATTGACTGCAACTCGGGTGGGGAATTTGGCTATTATACGCATGATAATCCCCGAGGCTTTAATAGGGCGTTAACCATGTGGGGGCCTGATGCAACGAGGAGGGCCTAAGCGTCAATGCGGGTTCGGCCCGCGCGGGCGCAGCCCTGCTGCCAACCGCAACCAGGCGCCAGACACGGAGGCGCGTCGATGTCCATCGTCATTCCCTTCGCGCCGCGCGCGAAAACTGCCCACCTCCCTGCGTCTGCGCCGAGTGCGCCGGCGCAGATCCTGTTCTTCACCGGCGTGCGCTATGAGCGTCAGCCCGAGCCAGCGCCTGCCGAGACGCAGGCGCGCCGCCGGGGACGTCCGCCGCGCACGACAGTGCGCGCAACCGTCGCCAGGCATCCCGTGTGACCATCGCCTTCGATACGATCCCGAAACCCGCTCGTGCCCTTCGATTGGTCGCCGTCCTGCTGACCGGGCTGGCGGCGGGCGCCTGCAACACGTCCGGCGATTTCGGCCGTCCCCGCGCCGATCTATGGAACGATACGATCCTGCCCCAGGTCGGTTTCAGGGCTGCATCGTACCGGGGCGAGGCGGCGTCGCCGTTCCGGATGACCGACGACGAGAACCAGCTGCGCGATCGCGCCTGGCGCTTCGTCATGCCGGCCAGCGAGCGCGACTACTTCGAACGCGAGGTCTCGGCACTGGTCTATGCGCGTGTGCTGCCGGTCGACAAGCAGTCGATGGCGATCTCCGACTACCATCGCGCCCTTACGAGCGGGTCCTACGTCTCGCAGGCGTCGCGCTATAACCGCCTGGCCGAGGACGCCAACGCCGACCGCCTGCTGATCTCGCCGTTCCGTGGCAATGCAGCCCGCGTCGTTGCGGCCGACAGGGTGCGCCTGCGCATGGTCGACGGCTCGCCCCTGGTTCCGCCCGACAAGCGCGATCCGGCCTTTGCGCGCGTGGTCGAAAACGAGGGGCTGATCCTCTGGGTCTGCGAGCGCGTTCGCTTCCGCGTCGAGAGCTATCGCTACGCGCTTGCCAATCTCGTGGTCGAAACCCCATCGCGCGAAGCGATCCGCGCCGAGCGCGCGATCATGGCGCTCGAGGCCGAGGCCGTGCCGATGTGCAAGCTGTCGCTGATCGGTGTCTTCGGGGGCGCCTCCGATGCACCGCCGCCGCCGGAGCCGGAGACCCAGCGCCCGGTCGTCTACAAGGGCTGAGGCGTCCGACGGAAATCCTCAATCGGCCGCGCCGCAGGCCACGCCGGTTGCCAGCGCCTCGGCATCCGCACGGTCGGAACCGCGTCCGGCAGGGACCCGCGCCACGATCAGGCCCTGCTGCGTGTCCGAGACAATCCGCAGTTCGCGCACGGGCTCGTTTTCATCGTCGCGGGCGATGCGCTCGTCCTGCTGTGGCTCGGTCATCACGACGAACTCTATCACGCCGCGGATCGCGGCACGGTCCGTGATGGCGTAGAGCACGCCGCCGCCGCGCCGGTGAACGGTCAGGCCCAGAGGCAGGGCCGCAATGCGCGCCACGACACGGACCGGCCCCGCGCTCAAGTCGTAGCCGCACACGGCCGTCGAAACGTAGGGGTCGGCCTCGCGCAAGGCTGCCAGGCCAGTTGCATTCGCAGGGCCCGAGACCAGTTCGGCCCGGCCGCCCGCACCCAAAGCGAGATAGGCGCTGGTGGCGTCGCGGTCAGACAGGACGGGGATCAGCAGCACGGCAACGATGTGGACGATACCCGCAAGCACCAGGCCGGCAATCGTGCCCAGTGCGAAGCGGCGGGCGGCGGCTGCGAGGCGGGCACCCCATCCTGGCCGTACGGCCGCGCCCTGCCGGGTCTGCTCGAGCGTGCTCATCGGCAGTCGAGCCTCGTGATGCTCGGCAGGATGGCCGGACGCAATTCGCTGGCCTGGCTCGAGATCGGGGTGTCGTAGAGCCGAAGGCGGAACTGGAAGCGGTCATTGCGTGGCAGAGGCAGCCAGTTGCCGGGCTGGGGTGCCGAGGCGGCTGCGATCCGCATCGCGCCATCCTCGTCGCGGATGATCTCGGCATCGCTGAAGCCGCTGCGCTCCAGCGGCAGGCGGAACGGCAGCCCTTCCATGTCGGAAACGTTCAGCGTCCAGCGGCGAGTCGTCGGCGTCGCGCCCGAGATCCTGTAGCGGCAGCGGCCATCGAGCGCAGCGCCGTGATCATCGCGCGTGGCGATCAGTTCCAGGCCTTCGCCTGCGCCGAGCGGCAGGTGCACGCCGCGCGCCAGATAGGCCCGCATATAGGGATCGACGCCGCGCCCGCCGCCCCGCGGCCAGGCCGTCCAGGGGCCGATCTCGACCTGGCCGATCCAGGGCCGCCCCACGGCCGTGTACTGGGCGGAGGCGAGCCCGAGACCCGCCCCGATGGCGATGACGTAAGCGAGGTCGAGAACGCGCAAGGCCGTGCTTTCCGCGCCGGCCATCGAGGAGCCGGCGATCACGAGTTGAGCCAGCCGCGACGGCGCCGTCAACCGCCTTGGCGGGTCAGGCAGCGAGCGCGTCTCCATATCGCTTTTACGTCATTGCGAGCAAAGCGATGCAATTCAGGACGACATGGCGCTCTTCCGACCTCTGGATTGCTTCGTCGCATGCGCTCCTCGCAATGACAGGCACTGCCTGCACATCATGCTAGCGCGTCTTCGTCTCGCGTCCGGGCACCGCGTTGATCCCGGTCTGGAACGAGGTGCGAGCAGTCCGCACGGGCTCGATCGTCTTGAACATCGCACCGACCGAGGACAGCACCTCGAAGGAGCGACGCGGCATATGCCCGGCGCCCGGTCCGGCGGCGGCTGGCGCGGCACCGGCAGGGGCGGCCGCGCCCGCCCGGGCGACGGTGGAGGCCTTGGGATCGGCAGGAACCGGCACGCCCGGTATCGGCTTCAATTCCAGGCCCTGATGCGCGAACTGCATGATCTCCTTCCAGGTCATCGCGGGCAGGGCGCCGCCGGTCATGTTGGCGGTCTCCGAGGAATCGTCGTTGCCGAACCAGACCGCGCCGACGAGATTGCCGGAATAGCCGACATACCAGGCGTCCTTGTAGCCGTTGGTCGTGCCGGTCTTGCCGGCGGTCACGACGCCCTCCAGCGCCGCGCGGCGACCGGTTCCTTCTGTCGGAACCTTCGACAGCATGAAGTTCATGTCCTGCGCGACCTGCGCGCTCAGGACCTGCCGGGCAGGCCCCTCGTCGCGGTCGTGCCGGTAGATTTCGTCGCCCTGCGAATTGTGGATCTCGATGGCAGCATGGGGGCGCGCCCGCTTGCCACCATTGGCGAAAACCGAATAGCCGGCGGCCATGTCGATCACCGTGACCTCCGCCGCGCCGATCGGCAGCGAGACGGTGTCGTTCAGCGGTGTCGTCAGGCCCATGGCGCGGGCGGTCTCGACAATCCTGTTGCGGCCGATGCGGGCTGCGCGGGCCTCATGCGTCTCGCCCGTCGCCTTGCCGATCGCGATCGACATCTGCACGGGGATCGTATTGATCGACTTGGCGAGCGCGGTGGTCAGCGGCATCGAGCCGGCATAGGAGCGCCCGTAATTGTTGGGGCACCAATTGCCGATGCAGACCGGACGATCGGTCACGATGGTGTTGGGCCGGTAGAGCCCCGCCGACAGCGCCGCCGCATAGACGAAGGGCTTGAACGAGGAGCCGGGCTGGCGAAGGCTCGATGTCGCGCGGTTGAACTGGCTCGCGCCATAGTCGCGACCACCCACCATCGCGCGTACCGCCCCGTCGGGGTCCATGATCGCGGTCGCGGCCTGTTTGGCGCGGTAGGTCGGGCCGTGCTGGCGCAGGATCTGCTCGATCGCCTCGTCGGCGCGGTCCTGGATCGCCGGGTCATGCGGTGTCTTCACGGTCAGCACCCGGTCCGGGCCGATCTTGCCGTCGTCGGCCAGCTTCTTGATCTCGTCGAAGGCCCAGTCGAGATAATAATCGGGCCTCGCGTCGCGCTTGCGGTCGACCGGCGTCGCGGGGTTGCGCTTGGCGCTGTCGATCTGGCCGGCGGTCAGGAAGCCGGCATCGACCATCGCATTCAGCACGTCGGCGGCACGCGCCCGCGCTGCGGGAAGATTGACGTGGGGGGCGTATTTGGTCGGTGCCTTGAACAGGCCGGCCAGCATCGCGGCCTCGGCCAGGGTGACGTCCTTCACCGACTTGCCGAAATAATAGTCAGCCGCCGCGGCGACGCCAAATGTGCCGCCACCCATATAGGCGCGGTCGAGGTAGAGCTTCAGGATCTCGTTCTTGGTGAGCCGGGCTTCCAGCCAGATCGCCAGGAAGGCTTCCTTGATCTTGCGGTCGAGCGAACGTTCATTGGTCAGGAACAGGTTCTTGGCGAGCTGCTGCGTCAGCGAAGAGCCGCCCTGCACCACGCCCGAAGCGCGCGCATTGACGGTGACGGCCCGCAGCGTGCCGAGCAGATCGATGCCGAAATGGTCGTAGAAGCGCCGGTCCTCGGTGGCCAGAACCGCCTTGATCAGGTGGTCGGGCATCTCCTCGAGCTTCAGGGAATCGTCGTGCCGGGCGCCGCGATGGCCGATCTCGGAGCCGTAGCGGTCAAGGAAGGTCACGGCGAAGACCTGGTGCTTCAGCGCCTCCTCGCGCCCCTCCTGGAAGGACGGGATCGCCAAAGCGAGCATCAGGAAGGCGCCGACGATGCCGATGTTGAGCCCTTCGCTGGCGAACTCGACGGCCAGGCGCTTGCCGCCGCCGACGCTGAAGCGGTCGGCGAAACTGCGGATCCGCTCATGGAATTCGCCGGCACGGCGAGCCGCGCCCCACAGGCCGGCATCGACCCATGAGTCGAAGGCAAGCGCGGAACGCCTGGCCTTGGTCGCCCATCCTGCCTTCTTGAATTCCATGCCGTTGCGGCACTCCAGACAAGAACCCCGGGCATTGTCCCGCCGCGACATGGTCTTGGCAACACAATCCCGGATGCTGACACATAAGTGCCGTTTTATCGCCCGATAAGGGGCAGGATGGCCTGTTTGAGCAGTTTTCGCGCCGTCGCATGACATTATGGTTGACACTGCCGGACGTCCGGCGGGCGGGGTAGCCCCGATGCGTTGCTGCGGCTGCGCGACGCTTTCCTCGCGGGGCAGGGTGGCGCATAAGCACGGGCATGACCGACAAGCCATATTCGAGCGAGCCGTTCTGGCGCACCACTGCGCTGGAGGCGATGGACCAACAGCAATGGGAATCGCTTTGCGATGGCTGCGGCCGCTGTTGCCTGATCAAGCTCGAGGATGAGGACACCGGTGCCATTCTCGCCACCGATATCGGTTGCAAGCTGTTCGACGGCACCAGCTGCCGCTGCAAGGACTATCGCAACCGGTCCACCCTCGTACCCGATTGCGTGACGCTGACGCCCGAGGCGGTGCGCACCCTTCGCTGGCTGCCGCCGACCTGCGCCTATCGGCTGGTCGCCGAGGGCCGGGACCTGCCCTGGTGGCATCCGCTCGTCTCTGGCGACCCGCAGACGGTGGTCGATGCCGGCGTTTCGGTCAGCGGCCGGGTTTTCACGAGCGAGGATGAAATCGACGAAGACGACATTCCCGATCGCATCGTAAACTGGCCGCTGCGCTGGCCGCGCGGAGCCAAGGCCGGAAAGCGCTGAGCGAGCGGTTTCGTCTGTCGCCCCTGGGGCGCGACGACGTGCCGCTCATTGATTGTTCACGTGGTTTTCGGCATGACCACGCCGCGTCGCTGAGTGGCGGCGCGGACGAAACCAATCGACCGCCGTGGCGTTCCTGCGCTCGGCTGTGTTCTGGAAAAGGCTGTTTCGATGGTTGATGGCAAGGCGGCAAGCGGCAAGTGGGTCTACACTTTCGGCGACGGCAAGGCCGAAGGCGCCGCGGAGATGAAGAACCTGCTCGGCGGCAAGGGGGCGAACCTCGCCGAGATGAGCAATCTGGGCCTGCCGGTGCCTCCGGGTTTCACCATCACCACCGAGGTCTGCACCTGGTATTACGATAACGGCAAGCAGTTCCCCGCCGCGCTCGACGCGCAGGTCAAGGCCTCGCTCGCGGAGATGGCGCGGCTGACGGGCAAGGTCTTCGGCGATCCCGCCAACCCGCTGCTGGTCTCGGTGCGCTCGGGCGCCCGCGCCTCGATGCCGGGCATGATGGACACCGTGCTCAATCTCGGCCTGAACGACGTTACCGTCGAGGCCGTCGCCAAGGCTTCGGGCGACGAGCGTTTCGCCTGGGACAGCTATCGCCGTTTCATCACCATGTATTCCAACGTCGTGCTCGACGTGGACCATGGCGCCTTCGAGGAGGCGCTCGAGGACTACAAGGAGCGCAAGGGCTACCATCTCGACACCGATCTCGTCGCCGCCGACTGGAAGGTCCTGGTCGGCAAGTACAAGGAGATCGTGCGCAAGGCACTCGGCAGCGACTTCCCGCAGGACCCCGAGGCGCAGCTCTGGGGCGCGGTCGGCGCCGTGTTCTCATCGTGGATGAACGCCCGCGCGATCAAGTATCGCGAGCTCAACAGCATCCCCGCGGCCTGGGGCACGGCGGTCAACATCCAGTCGATGGTCTTCGGCAACATGGGCGAGACCTCGGCCACCGGTGTCGCCTTCACCCGCAATCCCTCGACCGGCGAGAACGCGCTCTATGGCGAGTTCCTGATCAACGCCCAGGGCGAGGACGTCGTCGCCGGCATCCGCACGCCGCAGGACATCACAGAGGCCGCCAAGGCGGAAGCGGGTTCCGACAAGCCTTCCATGGAGAAGGCGATGCCGGAGGCCTATGCCGAGCTCGTCCGGATCTATGGCATCCTCGAGAAGCACTACCGCGACATGCAGGACATGGAGTTCACCATCCAGGAGGGCAAGCTCTGGATGCTGCAGACCCGGTCCGGCAAGCGCACGGCCAAGGCCGCGCTGCGGATCGCGGTCGAACTCGCCAAGGAAGGCCTGATCTCGCAGGAGGAGGCCGTCGGTCGCGTCGAGCCCGGCGCGCTCGACCAGCTCCTGCACCCGATGATCGACCCCAAGGCCGAGCGTCGCATCCTGACGACCGGTCTGCCGGCCTCGCCCGGTGCCGCCGCCGGCGAGATCGTCTTCAACTCCGACGATGCCGAGAATGCCAAGAAGGCCGGTCGCAAGGTCATCCTGGTCCGCATCGAGACCTCGCCGGAAGACATCCACGGCATGCACGCGGCCGAGGGCATCCTGACCACGCGTGGCGGCATGACCTCGCATGCGGCGGTCGTGGCGCGCGGCATGGGCAAGCCCTGCGTCTCGGGCGCCGGCCAGATCCGCATCGACTATGCCAAGGGCACGCTGACGGTCGGCCAGACGATCCTGAAGGCCGGTGATTTCATCACGATCGACGGCGCGGCCGGCCAGGTCATGCTCGGCGAGATCAAGATGCAGAAGCCGGAGCTCTCCGGCGAGTTCGGCACGCTGATGGGCTGGGCCGACAAGGTCCGCCGCCTCAAGGTGCGCGCCAATGCCGAGACCCCCGAGGACGCCCGCACCGCGCGCGAATTCGGCGCCGAGGGTATCGGCCTCTGCCGCACCGAGCACATGTTCTTCGACGAGGACCGCATCCAGCCGATGCGCGAGATGATCCTGGCCGAGAATGACACCGGCCGTCGCGCGGCGCTCGCCAAGCTGCTGCCGATGCAGCGCCAGGATTTCGTCCAGCTCTTCACCATCATGGGCGGGCTGCCTGTCACCATTCGCCTGCTAGATCCGCCGCTGCACGAGTTCCTGCCCCATGGCGAGGCCGAGGTCGCCTCGGTCGCCAAGGCTCTGGGCGTCACGCCCGAGGCGCTGAAGCACCGCGCAACCGAGCTGCATGAGTTCAACCCGATGCTCGGCTTCCGCGGCGTGCGCTTGGCGATCGCCTATCCCGAGATCGCCGAGATGCAGGCCCGCGCGATCTTCGAGGCGGCCGTCATCGCGGCCAGGGACACCGGCAAGGCGGTGATCCCCGAGGTGATGGTGCCGCTCGTCATGGGCGTCGCCGAACTCGACCTCGTCAAGGCGCGCATCGACTCCATGGCCAAGGCCGTGATCTCCGAGAGCGGCGTCGAGCTGACCTACCAGGTCGGCACCATGATCGAGCTGCCGCGCGCAGCTCTGATGGCCGGCGAGATCGCCAAGAGCGCCGAGTTCTTCTCCTTCGGCACCAACGACCTGACCCAGACCGCGCTTGGCATCAGCCGCGACGATGCCGGCTCGTTCCTGGGCGCCTATACCGCCAAGGGCATCCTGGCGAATGATCCCTTCGTGACCATCGACCAGGAAGGCGTCGGCGAACTCGTGAAGATAGCCGCTGAGCGTGGCCGCAAGGCGCGCCCGGGCATCAAGCTCGGCATCTGCGGCGAGCATGGCGGCGATCCCGCCTCCATCGGTTTCTGCGAGAGCGTCGGGCTGGACTACGTCTCCTGCTCGCCCTTCCGCGTGCCGATCGCGCGTCTCGCGGCGGCGCAGGCAGCGCTCGGCGCCGTGCGCGCCAAGGAAGGCTGAGAGCAGCCTAGGAGCAGACCGCGGCTACGCCGGGAGCATCGGGGCGGCTGGGCGTAGTCTGCCCGCCCTGATCACTTGGACAGCAGGCGCAGCGGTGGCTGCGTCGACGCTGCCGGGCTGAGTGAGCGGCACAGCGCGACGACCTCCGAGGCCGGGCAGGGCTTGCTGAACAGGAAGCCCTGGACCTCCGTGCATTGCTCCGACAGCAGGAAGTCGAACTGCGCCTCGGTCTCCACGCCCTCGGCGGTCGTCGTGATGCCGAGGCTTTCGCACAGGCCGGTGACGGCCTTGATGATCGCCCGGCTCTCCTGCTGGTCGCCAAGGCTGCGCACGAACGACTTGTCTATCTTGATCTTGTCGAACGGGAAGGCGCGCAGGTAGCCCAGCGACGAGCAGCCCGTGCCGAAATCGTCCATCGTGATCCGGACACCCAGGCTCTTCAGCTTGAACAGCGTGGCCGTTGCGGCCGTGATATCCTCGATCAGCGCGTTCTCCGTGATCTCGAGCTCGAGCCTCTGGGGCGCCAGCCCGGAGCTGAGCAGGGCCCGGCCGACCGCATCCGCCAGGCCGCGATGGGCCAGCTGGACCGGGGAGATATTCACCGCGACCCTGAGATGCTCCGGCCATGTCGTGGCTTCGCTGCAGGCCTGCTCCAGCACCCATTCGCCGAGCGGGACGATCAGGCCGATCTCCTCGGTCAGCGGGATGAAATCGGCGGGCTGGACCTGACCGAGTTCGGGGTGATTCCAGCGCAGCAGCGCCTCGAACGAGACCAGATCGCGCGTGCTGACCTTCATCAGTGGCTGGTAGTAGACCTCGAATTCGCGCTCGGCCATGGCGCGGCGCAGCGCGGTTTCCATTACCCGACGCTTTTGCATGCGAGCGTCCATCGCGGGCTCAAAGAAGTAGAACCTGCCGCGGCCTTCCTCCTTGGCGCGGTAGAGCGCCATGTCGGCGTTCTGCAGCGCACGGTCTGCCTCTTCGTCTGCATTGATCAAGGCGATGCCGACGCTGACGCCGATCACGATCTGGTGCCCGAGCAGGTCGTAGGGGCGGCTGAGCTCGGCAACCAGCCGCTCGGCCAGAGCGGATGCGCCGACGGGCTGCGGAGCCCCGGTCTGGGCAATCGCGAAGTCGTCGCCGCCGAGCCGCGCGATCGTGTCGCTGTCGCGGACGGCTGCACGCAATCGTTCGGTCACGGCGCAGAGCAGGGCGTCACCTGCTGGATGGCCAAGCGTATCGTTGACCTCCTTGAAGCGGTCGAGATCCAGGCAGAGCACTGCCTCGGGATGTCCGCGCGAGGCGCGCGAGACCGCCTCGTCCAGCCGCTCCCGGAAGAGGAGGCGGTTGGGCAAGCCGGTCAGCGCGTCGTGGTGAGCCATGTGAGCGACGCGGGCCTGGGCCTGCCGGCGCGCATCCACATCCTCGAGCACGCCTACCCACTCGGTGATGCTGCCGTCCTCGGCCGTGATCGCCGCGCCGCGCCCGCGCACCCAGCGCCACTGGCCGTCCGCAGCCGCGACCCGGAATTCGACATCGAGCAGGGCACGCCTGCTGTTGGCCTCGTACCAGACGGCGTCGACGACGGCGCGATCACTCGGGTGGATGCTGTCGAGCCATGCATTGCCGAACGCGGTCGTCTCCGGCTGCCCGGTGAGTTCCGACCACCCGGTCGCGGACAACACCTCGCCGGAGCTGGCGCGACGCCAGAACACGAGGGCCCCGACCTCGGAGAGCGCCCTGTAGCGACGCTCGCTCGCCGCCAGCTCGCGGGCCGTGCGGCGCTCCGCCTCCGCCTGCAGGCGCAGCGCCGCCTCGGCGCCCTCGATGCTGGAGCGCAGCGCCTCGAATTCCGCGATTGTCGATGGCTGTGCGGGGATGATGTCGGCCTGGCCTCCCTCGGTGGCGACCGCTGCCGCATGGCGGGCGAGCGACTGGATCGGCCCCAATACGAGACGGGCGATCCAGGTTGCAGCCAGCAGGGCGAGCAGGATCGCGAGTGCGCTGCCAATCGCAAGGCCGACCAGCGGCTGCTGCCAGCGCGCATTGAAGACCGCGAGCGGTTCGCCGACGACGACGGCCCAGCCCGGCGTCCCATGCACCTTCTGGAATGCGAACACGACGTCGCCGCCCTCGGCCGTAACAGCCTTGAAACTGCCATGGTCGCCGCCCGCCGCCTCGAGGTTCTCCCAGTCCGGTACGGTGCGCCCGATGAAACGCGCCGGATCGCGCGACCTTGCCACGATTCGCCCGGCCCCGTCGGTGACAGCGACGAGCATGTTGCTCAGTGCGGGGCCTCGCTGCTGCAAGGTGCGCACGAGCTTGCCTGGCGGTACCGCCAGCGACAACACCAGGCTGGCCTGCCCCGCAAGCGGCCGCGCGACCGAGATCGCCAGTTCGGGCTCGCTGCCCGGCGAGGCAGTGAAGAGGTTCGAGAGCGCTGGCTGGTCGCTAGCCGCCGCCCGCTGCAGGACCGAGCGCGGTATGCCGGATCTCGAGATGCCGTCGTCTGCCGTCTCCGTTGATTTCGCCACGGTGTCGGCGACGATGCGCCCGCCCAAAGGCGCACCGGCCTGCTCGAGCCAGCTCAGCCACTGGTCGCTCCCGCCGTCGGGCGCTGTCGGGGCCGAGGCGAGGGCGGAGAGAAATGCTGAGCGCTGCTCGAGTTCGCTTTCCACGGCCCGCGTCAGCGTCCGCGCCGTATCCATCAACTGTGCGGACGATGAGTCGCGAAAGGCCGAGCCCGCATGCCAGACCGCGATTCCGATCGCGCCGATGGCCGGGGCGAGCGCCAGAAAGATCAGGGCAAGCAGATAGGTCCGAAGCGGACGGAGTGCTCGTGGCAACCGCTCTACTGGCAGGAGGGCTTCGCCGAACATCCTCGTGTCCTCGAACAACATCCGTTGTGAAGTCTAGGTCTAGGGCGAATAGAAAGCCTCATGATTGTGCGACGCAGCCGTTGAAAATGGCAAGGGGTGCCGGATTCGGTAAAGCCGGTGTCTACGTAAATCCGACAATCGCAGGGGATCATCCTGCCTCAGGGTCACGTCGGGGGGTGGTAGGGTTGTGCCGGGACCGTTTGACGGCGCGCGCGGAGCGCTTTTCCCAGAGGAATCCTTGCCGCTGCTGGACCCCCTTTGCAAAATGTGCTAGCCCACCCCACGTAAGACGAGATGCGGCCGGGTTCTGGCCATTCCTCCGCGCGGGCTTTTGTCCGGTCGGCGGTCACGATTCAGATCCACCACTCATCGCTACAAGACCAGAGCGAGGCGTCCGCGCGTCGAGCCCTGGGTCGCAATCATACGCGGATCTGAAACGTAAGGACTACCTTCCATGGATAAGGGCACCGTCAAGTGGTTCAACACCACCAAGGGCTATGGCTTCATCACCCCGTCTAACGGCGGTCAGGACATCTTCGTCCACATCAGCGCTGTCGAGCGCGCTGGCCTCCGCGAGCTGGTCGAAGGCCAGGTCGTGTCCTACGAGCTCGTTGCCGATCGCAAGACCGGCAAGACCTCGGCCGGCAACCTCGCCGTCGCCTGAGACTAAATGATATCGGCCGGGTGGGCGTCACCAGACGCTCGCCCGGTTCGCAAACGACGACACCTTCCGGCGCTGTGGCTTAGCGGTTCGCCGGCAGGAAAGAGCAAATAGTCAAGGCCGGGCGCAATCCGGCGGCACAGCCGATACCCACATGTGCCCCTTGCGTCGCGGCGTCCAGAAAGTCTTGTTTTGACACAATTTACCGACCTCGGGCTTGCTGAGCAGCTTCTCAAGGCGCTCGCAGCTGAAGGTTACACCACGCCCACGCCGATTCAGGCGCAGGCGATTCCTCCGATTCTCCAGGGCCGCGACCTGCTTGGTGCAGCCCAGACCGGTACCGGCAAGACGGCCGCCTTCGCGCTGCCGCT
Source organism: Allobosea sp. P1_B10 (assembly GCF_056406735.1). Classification (NCBI taxonomy): domain Bacteria; kingdom Pseudomonadati; phylum Pseudomonadota; class Alphaproteobacteria; order Hyphomicrobiales; family Alloboseaceae; genus Allobosea; species Allobosea sp. P1_B10. Next base: position 147,925 of record NZ_JBFTZP010000007.1, read on the forward strand.
GCTGCACCGCCTGCTCAACCAGCCGCGCCGCATGCAGCCGCGCAGCGTTCGCGCCCTGATTCTCTCGCCGACCCGTGAGCTCGCCGCGCAGATCGAGACCTCGATCCGCGCCTATGCAAGCTTCAGCACCATCAAGTCGACCGTCGTGTTCGGCGGCGTTCCCGTCGGCAAGCAGATCCGCGCGCTCGGCCAGACCGTCGACATCCTCGTCGCCACGCCCGGCCGCCTGCTCGATCTCGTCGACCAGCGTGCCGTCTCGCTGCGCGAGATCGAATACCTCGTCCTCGACGAGGCCGACCAGATGCTCGATCTCGGCTTCATCCATGCGCTGCGCCGGATCGCCACCCTGATCCCGGCCAAGCGCCAGACGCTGCTGTTCTCGGCGACCATGCCCAAGCCGATCCGCGACATCGCCGGCGCCTACCTGACCGACCCTGTCGAGGTTTCGGTGGCTCCCGTCGCGACAACGGCCGAGAAGATCGACCAGCGCGTGATCTTCACGCAGCCCGGCGACAAGCCGTCGCTGCTGGCGCGGACCCTGAGCGTTCCCGAAATGGAGCGCGCGATCGTCTTCACGCGCACCAAGCACGGCGCCGACAAGGTTGTCCGCCAGCTCGAGATCTCGGGCATCAAGGCCGCCGCGATCCATGGCAACAAGAGCCAGGGCCAGCGCGAGCGGGCGCTGGGCTCCTTCCGTGATGGCGAACTGCGCATCCTGGTCGCCACCGACATCGCCGCTCGCGGCATCGATGTCGACGGCATCAGCCATGTCGTGAACTTCGACCTGCCGAACGTTCCCGAGACCTATGTCCACCGCATCGGCCGCACCGCGCGCGCCGGAGCGTCCGGCATGGCGATCGCGTTCTGCACGCCCGAGGAACGCGGTGATCTCGCCGCCATCGAGAAGCTGACCCGCGTCGCGATCACGCCGATCGGCGAAGTCCCGTACTGGGATGGTCGCACCCCCAAGAAGCCCCCGCAGAACCAGGGCCGTGGCGGCCGTGGCCAGCAGAATGGCGGCGGTGGACGCGACGGCGGCCGGCCGTCGGGCCAGCGCCAGGGCGCCAAGCCGAATGGCGGCGGCAAGCCCGCGCATGCCAAGCCGGCTCATGCCGGTGGCCGCAGCGAGGGAAGCCGTGCCGACGCGCCGCGCAATGACCGTCCGGCCCGTGCCGAGCAGCCTGCGCAGCGAAAAGAGGGGACTTCTGCCAAGGAAGGGCTTGGCGGCGTGGCCTTCTTGCAGCAAAGAACAGATCAACGACGCACCGACGGCGCCCGGCGCCGCGCGAACTGAACGCGCGACACGCCAGAGTCGGACCGGGTCGAGTTTGAACGCGATCCGGTCCAAGCGCCAAAGGGCACACGAAGGACGACAGTATGGCTAAAGAAGAACTGCTCGAATTCGACGGGACCGTGGTCGAGGTCCTTCCCGATGGCAATTATCGGGTCAAGCTCGACAACGAACACATCATCCTGGCCTATGCGGCCGGCAAGATGAAGAAGAACCGTATCCGCACCATCGCCGGCGACCGTGTCGTCGTCGAGATGTCGCCTTATGATCTCGATCGCGGCCGCATCAACTTCCGCCAGAAGACAGCCGGTCCCGCTCCCGGCGGTCCCCCGCGTAACCAGAACTTCCGTCGGCGCTGAGAAGGCCCCATGCGTTTCACCCGCGTCGAACTGCTTTTCATTGCTGTCGGCGCGGCGCTTGGTGCGATTGCTGCCTATAGTCTCAAGGCGGGTTGGGTCGCGGGTTCCGCGGGCTTCCCGCCTTTCGTTTGGGTCCTGCTCGGCCTCGGCCTCGTCGAGGTCGTCGGCGGACTTGCCACCGGCCACGCGCCCGGCGGCCTTATACGGATGCCAGCGCGCTTCCTGGCCTTCCTTGTCGGCGTCGGCGTGCTCGTGCTGATCAATGGCGGGCTCGCCTGAAGAGCGCCGTCATAGTCGGGCCTGACCGGCCATTTTTGAACCAGTATCGTCTCGTCCTGAAATTCTCGGGTCTGCGCGTCGCTGCGCCCGAGCATGACGCGGCGCTGCCGTTATGCTTGCCCCTGTGGCGAGCACTTGAACATGCTCGACGAAGGAAGCCGTGGATGGTCGGCACAAGACCGACCATGACGGAGAAGGTACCGCTCACACAGAGATCAAAAAAAACCCGGCCTGAGCCGGGTTTTGAGTGGTATTTTCCGTAGTCAAAGGGTCTCGGTAGATAAACCAGTAGAAGAAATCCTCAGTAGCCGGCGCGTGCCCAGTGCTTCGAGCCGGGGCTCACGAGCACCGAGCGCTGGCGCGTCTCGTAGACGGCGGGAACGGTGTGGTGCACGACCTGCGTCGGCCGAACCATGACCTTGCGCTGGCGCTGCGTGTAGACGGGCGGCAGCGTCTCGTAATCGACGCTCGCCGGAGCGACCTCGACCGTGCGCTGCTTGTAGCCGTAGCGCGGCTGGTCGTAGACCCAGCAGCCGGTGGTACGGCCATAGGCGTCCGTGGTGACTTCCCAGCGCTTACCGCCGGGCGAGATCATGACCTTCTCGGTCACGGTCGAATACTGGGCGGGACGATGATGCGGGATCTGGCGAGCCGGATGGATCATCACCTTCTCGGTGACGTAATCGTATTCGGCCGGGATGACCTGTGCCTGCGAACGGGCAGGGCGGGCGAGATAGGTTTCGTCGATGGTCCCGTAGACCGGCGGCGTCTGCACCAGATTGTAGCAGGACGCGCCCTGGCAGGGAGCCGGACGGCAGGATGAGCCGAAGCAGCCGCCAGCCTGTGCGCCCTGGGCGCCGAGCAGCAGAATGCCTGCGAAGGCGGAGGCGGCAAAACCGGTGGTGGAGAGAACCTTGGTGCTCATGTCTGACCCAGCCAGTGGTTGCGGCATCGGCGTGCCGCTTGTGGGATCAGAAAGCCCATTCAAACTGATGAACGCAAGGTAAACGCTAAAACAAGGTAAAATTAACCATAGTGCCTTGGACCCATGCGATTCAGGGGTGTTGAAAGACGGTGAACGAAATCGCTCGAATGCCCATCTTTCCGCGGTGATCCACGCTGATCTTCAGGACTAATCCCATCGGAGGAAGGCGTGAACGCTATCGCCCCAGCGCTGGCGGGCGCGACCTTCAGGTCTGGCCCGGCTTCAGCTGATAGAAGACATGCTGCCCGATGGTGTCCATCTTCCGCAGCTTCTTGGCCCAGTACGGCCGGACATAGTTGGCGTGGTAATGCGTGGAGCCGCCGACCTCGGCGAGATAGGTCGTGCCGTCATAGACCTCTCGAGCGATCCGCACGGCTTCGCGCCAAGGGCCCGGCTCCGTGATCCGCAGCGACTTGCCCTCGCATGTGAAGGTGAACTGGCAGGCCAGGTAGCGGTTGCTGTTCTGGTAGACGACCCCGCAGACGCTGTCGGGGTAGAGGCCGCTCGCGACACGGTTGAGCACGACCTGGGCCACGGCCGCGCGGCCTTCATCCGATTCGGAGCGTGCCTCGAAATAGACCGCCTCGGCCAGGCAGCGCTGCTGCCGCGCCATGTCGGTCGGCACGATCAGGTTGAGGTAGCTGCGGCGCGGGCCGGTGTCGGCCTTGGCGATCGTGCTGGTCGACTGGCCGGGGCGTCCCTTTGCGAGGCGGTCAGTGCGGGCCGGCGCGGCGGGCGTCGCCGGCGGAGCCAGCGTCGCGACATTGTAGTTGACGACAGGGGTCGTGGAGGCGCGTGCGCTTGCGGCGGCCACGGATGGCGAGGAGCCGTCGATGCTCTCCAGGTGCAACTCGGCCTGCCGCGGCGAGGTTATGACGCGGCGCGGCGAGTGCGGCGATGCGTCCGACAGAGCCGGGTCGGTCAGGCCTTCTTCATTGGCATAGGGCTCGAAACCCGTCTGCGGCCCGTGAATCGCCTCCGCCTCGCGCTGTGCGTCGAGCGAGAAACCGCCCGAGATCAGGCCCGGCTGGGTATCGCCGAAGACGACGCGCTGGAGTTCGCGCGACAGGTCGACCGATATGCTCGGCCGCAGGCCCGGCAACGGGTCGCCCTTGGCGCTGCGGTCGACCTCAGGGAAACCGGCGGCCGTCTGCTTCATGTCGTCGCGCGGCTGGCGCGGATCGATCGCGATGCGCCGCTCAGGGTCGTCGAAGGACAGATGCGCCAGCTTGACCGTGGACGCCAGCGCCAGCCCTGGCAGGCGGAAGGCCGTGGCCGCGACGAGCATGGACGGACCCTCGGCCAGCGCCGAATCGACGTTGGGCGCCGCGCGCGGGATCAGCGAATAGGGCAGGGCGTCGGGGCCGTAGTTCTGGCCGGCGGAGGCGGTGAAGGAGACGAGCATGCCTGCCGACAGCGCCCATGGCGCGACGGTGGCCAGAGCCCATTTGAGCCCGAGCAGACCGAACCGCCTCGTACGCCTGCGCAAACGCACCTGACTCACACTCGTTTACTCGCCCAGAGACCCGACTGGCAGCGAAACGTGCCGGATCGCACGCATTCGCGTTCGCAAGTTATTGGCTGGGTAAGGTTGAGCCGCGGTTAATGACGACTTCCGGTGGCGTGCCATTTCGGATACGCCGGCCGCTCATCTGAGCCTGTGATGCTGTTGCTCACGAAAACGCGTTATTGCACTTGGGCCAAGCCGATTATCGTGCAGCCACACGTTGGTGCTGAATCAGACAATTCCGGAGACTGTCCATGAGTGCCGCTCCCGCACGCAACTATGCTCCGGAAATCATCGTGGCCGCTGGCTGCATGATCGCGCTGATCACCTTCGGGCCGCGCGCCAGCGCCGGTCTCTTCCAGATCCCGATGACGGTCGAATTCGGCTGGGGCCGCGACACCTTCTCGATCGCCATCGCGATCCAGAACCTGCTGTGGGGGCTGGGCGCGCCCTTCGCCGGTGCGGTCGCCGACCGGTTCGGCACGGTGCGCGTGCTCTGCTTCGGCGCGGTGCTCTATGCCGCGGGCCTCGTCGTGATGGCCTACGCCGCAACGCCGATGACCCTGCATCTCGGCGCGGGAGTGCTCATCGGCTTTGGTCTCTCCGCCTGCTCGTTCAATCTCGTGCTCGCGGCCTTCGGCAAGCTTCTCCCGGAATCCTGGCGGCCGATGGCTTTTGGCGCCGGCACCGCCGCCGGCTCCTTCGGCCAGTTCCTGTTCCCGCCGATCGGCAACATCCTGATCGACCAGATCGGCTGGCACCAGGCGCTGGTCGTCTTCGCCGGCTCCGTGCTGCTGGTCATGCCCTTCGCGATCATGCTGGGCACCCGCAAGGGCGCGTCAGCACAGCCGGCTTCGGCCGTAAACCTGCCCGGCCAGAGCATCAAACAGGCCCTGACAGAGGCTTTCCGGCACCGCTCCTATGTTCTGCTGGTCCTCGGCTTCTTCACCTGCGGCTTCCAACTCGCCTTCATCACCGCCCACATGCCGGCCTATCTCAAGGATGTCGGCATGGCCGCCTGGGTCGGCGGCTGGACGCTGGCCGTGATCGGGCTGTCCAATGCCGTGGGCTCGCTCTGCTCGGGCTGGCTCTCGACGCGGATGCCCAAGCGCCATCTGCTGGCTTGGATCTATCTCGGTCGTGCGGTCGCGATCGCGGTCTTTATCCTGCTGCCGCCGAGCCCGGCGACGGCGCTCGCCTTCGGTGTCGTCATCGGGCTGTTCTGGCTCTCGACGATCCCGCCGACCTCGTCGCTGGTCATGCTGATGTTCGGCACGAAGTACATGGCGATGCTCTACGGTTTCGCCTTCTTCTCGCATCAGGTCGGCGGCTTCCTCGGGGTGCTCCTCGGCGGCGTCCTCTACGAGGCCACGGGCTCCTACCAGGTCGTCTGGTGGCTCTCTGTCGCGCTCGGTCTCGCCTCGGCGCTGATCAACCTGCCGATCGTCGAGAAGGCCGTCGAGCGGCCGGTGGCGCAGCCGGCCTGAGGTCAGGGGCTGCGGAAAAGACGCACGCCGGGTGCTTGCAGACCGGGCGTCATTGCAGGAAGCGAAGCGAGGAAGCAGTCTAGGGCCCAGTGCATCATTCGCCTGGCTTGCTTCGCTTCGCTTGCAATGACGGAACCACCCCCGGAGACGCCCATGACCACGTTCAAGGCCCTTGTCGCGACCAAGGGCGAGATTGCCCCCACTCTCGCCATCACCGACTTCGCCGAGGCTGACCTGATGGAGGGCGACGTGACCGTCCGCGTCACGCACTCCACGGTGAACTACAAGGACGGCCTGGCGGTCACCGGCAAGGCTCCCGTGGTGCGGCGCTGGCCGATGATCCCCGGTATCGATTTCGCCGGCCGTGTCGAGACCTCCGACCATCCCGATTTCAAGCCCGGCGACCTCGTCGTCCTGAACGGCTGGGGCACCGGCGAAACGCATCTGGGCGCCTATGCCCAGAAGAGCCGGGTCAAGGGCGACTGGCTGGTGCCGTTGCCCGCCGGCATGAACCCCGCCGAGGCAATGGCTATAGGCACCGCCGGCTACACCGCGATGCTCTGCGTGCTGGCGCTGGAGAAATACGGCCTCAAGCCCGCAGACGGCCCGGTCGTCGTGACCGGCGCGGCCGGCGGCGTCGGCTCCGTTGCCATCGCATTGCTCGCCAAAGCGGGCTGGCACGTCATCGCCTCGACGGGGCGCGCGGACGAGGCCGAGTATCTGAAGGCGCTCGGGGCAGCCGAGATCATCGACCGCAACGAGTTCTCCGCGCCCGGCCGCCCGCTAGGCAAGGAGCGCTGGATCGCCGGCGTCGATGCTGTCGGGTCGCACACCCTCGCCAACCTGCTGTCGATGACGAAGTACGGCGGCGCGATCGCGGCCTGCGGCCTGGCGCAGGGCATGGATCTGCCGGCATCGGTGATGCCGTTCATCCTGCGCGGCGTGGCCCTGCTCGGTGTCGATTCCGTGATGTGCCCCAAGCCGCGCCGGCTCGAGGCCTGGGCGCGCCTGGCCACCGACCTCGACCGAGACACGCTGGCGAAGATGACCACGACGATCCCGCTCGACAGCGTCGTCGAGACCGGCAAGGCGATCGTCGAAGGCAAGGTGCGCGGGCGTGTCGTCGTCGAGATCGGCTAGATCGGGCGCGAATCGACAGTCGTTTCGCTGCAGTTGCACGCAACGTCATCCGTATGGATGACGTTGCCTCAGATATTCGATGAGATGCTCTTCACTGCCCGTCGCTTTGATCTTGGGCAGGAAGGGCGGATGATGAGGATCTTCCTGAAATCCATCAGGTGCTACAAGGACACCAGCGAAGCGGATTCCGATGAGCCTTACGCGCTCGTCTTCACGGCCCGGCGCGGATTTCCCCCGGCTGCGAATACCGTTCTCTACGGCCCCTGGGGGGATGTCGACTCCGGCGAGAGCCGCAAGACGGGCATGTTCTTCTACGGCCCAGGCGGACTGCCGCTCGTCCCGCCGGCGAATATCTGGGGCATCAGCGGACAGCCTGAGCCGGCGCCGGATCCTCAGAACGTCGTGATCATCGCCGCCTTGATGGAAAACGACAATGGCAAGGCCGCTGGCATCAGGGCGGGGCTCCACGCGCAGCTTTATGCCGATCTCGTCTCAGCGCCGGCCGAACTCTCGCGCGATCAACTCGTGCAGCGCCTGCTGAAGACCATGCGTGACGCCCTGAAAGGTCCGATCACCATCGGTGTCCTCAACAATGACGACCTCATCGACGTCGGCGAAATCCAGATCGCCAACAGCCTGCGCGCGCGATTGCCGACCGTGGTGTCGAAGCACATGACGGGAGATGGCGGGCGCTACGAGCTTTTCTTCGAGATCGCCCCGTAGCGCTGCGTCGCTACGCCGTGCCCTCCAGCAACCCGCGCAGCTTTGCCAGTTCCGCGCCGCAGAACTCCATGAAGGCCCGTACCCGCGGCGCATTCCTGATGTCGGGATGGGTCAGGATCCACAGGCCCGTCGAGAAGTCAGGATCGGGCGGCGCCAGTCGGACAAGGGACGGCCGCTGGTCGGCGATGAAGCAGGGCAGGGGCCCGATGCCGAGCCCGTTCTCGACAGCCTCCGTCAGCCCCAGTACCGCCGAGCTTCGCAGCGCGATCCGGTCGGGCGCGACATGGTCGCGGACATAGCGCGCAGCCTTAACATGGGCGAGTTGGTCGCCGAGCGTGACCCAGTTGCGTTGGAAGAGCGCCGACGGGTCGGCCATTTCCGCCGCGCTCGGAGCCTCCTCCCTGCGGCCATAGATTGCCCAGTTCAGGGTCGCCAGCCGCCGTCCCACCAGCGTCTCGCCGGGCGAGTCGCTGGCTCGGATGGCGACGTCGGCATCGCGCTTCGACAGGTTCAGCGTCTGGTTGCCGATCACGAGGTCCAGCCGGATCAGGGGACTGGCCGCGCGGAAGGCGGCGAAGATCGGCAGCAGCACGTTGAGATAAAGCGTATCGGTGGTCGTGATGCGGACCTCGCCCGACGGCGCGACGTCGCGTCCCGCCAGGCGCCGGCCGAAGGCTGTGACGTCTTCGTCCATCCGGGCGGCGAGGGTTGCCATCTCGGCGCCGGCTATCGTCGCGACGTAGCCGGTCTTGCGCCGCTCGAACAAGGTCAGGCCGAGTTGGTCTTCCATCTGGCCGAGGCGGCGGAACACTGTGGAATGGTTGACGCCGAGCGCCGAGGCGGCGCCGGTCAGCCCGTCATGATCCGCGATCGCCTTGACGAGGCGAAAATCATCCCAGGCAAGGTTCGAATTCATCAGGCGCCGAGGCTCCACGGTTCACCCGAACCAATCCGATATCTTGCAGCTTTGCAAGGCGCGCCGGTTCAACGTGGAGCAGCTGCCCGTTTCAGGCGATCGTTGATGGCCTCTCCGAGCCCTTCCATGGGGATCGGGGCGATGGCGATGACCGACGGGCCGTCCGCATCGAGTCGACGGAGGAAGCTGAACAGGTTGGAGGCGGCCTCCGCCAGGTCGCCGGTGGGGCTGAGGTTGAGCGAGATGGCCGCCGAATTCACGCCGTCCACGGCAGGTCCGAAGCCGAGCCAGGCCTCGCCAGCCTGTGGCCCCTGCGCGCCGAGCCGGACTCGCGCCGATGGCGCATAATGGGATGCAAGAAGTCCCGGCGAGATCGGCGCGACGCCGCTTTCGCCGGCCAGAACCAGCGAACGGCCGATCACGCCCTCGATCGCGCCGCGCGGTATGCCGCCAGGGCGCAGCAGGCGCGGCGCGCCGTCCAGGCAGGCGACGATGGTCGATTCGAGGCCGACCCTGGTCGGCCCGCCATCGAGCACGGCATCGATCCGCCCGTCGAGCTCGGCCACCACATGCTCGGCACTGGTGGCACTGATCCGGCCGGAGCGATTGGCCGATGGCGCGGCGATGGGCCGGTCCGCGAGCCGGAGCACCGCTTGCGCGACGGGGTGGGCGGGCACGCGCAGGCCGATCGTATCGAGCCCCGCGCGGGCGAGATCGCTGACGGTGCAACCCGGCGAGACCGGCACGACCAGCGTCAGCGGCCCCGGCCAGAAGGCACGCGCCAGAGCCAGCGCGTTGGCGTCGAACAGACCCTGACGCTGCGCGGCGGCGAGGTCGGGCAGATGCGCGATCAGCGGGTTGAAGCTTGGGCGATCCTTCGCGGCGTAGATCCCCGCCACAGCAGCCCCGGAGGTGGCGTCGGCGGCAAGGCCATAGACGGTCTCGGTGGGGAGCCCGACGAGCTTGCCCTCGCGCAGACATGCGGCGGCCATGGCAATGCCGGCCTCGTCAGGCCGCAGATGCTGCGTAATCCGTCCAGCCAACAGGATTGACCTCTAATGGTTTAGATATAAACTAATTGCGGGCCGACACGATCGCGACCGTGGCGCGTAGCGTCGGGGATAGTTCCTCGCTACCATCGCGGCAACGTCAAAAGCAGATCTTTGGCCGGCTGCGGCCGGCCTCTAAGGCGCCAAGGAGACATTTATGAGCTATCGCGCCCCCGTTGAGGACATTCTTGCCACCCTCCGCCATGTGGCGGGCCTCGATCGCCTGCTCGCCGACGGCCTCGCACCGGAACTCGAGGGCGGCGTCACGGAAGCGGTGCTCGACGAAGCCGCCAAGTTCGCAGCCGACATCCTGAGCCCGCTGAACCGCGTCGGCGATGCGCATGGCTCGACACTGAAGGATGGCGTCGTCACCACGCCTCCGGGCTGGAAGGAGGGCTATCAGGCATGGGCCGGAGCGGGCTGGAATGCGCTGCCCGGGCCTGAGGAGTTCGGCGGACAGGGCCTGCCGACGCTGCTGCAATCGGCCTGCACCGAGATGTGGAACTCGGCCGCCTTCGCCTTCGCGCTCGGTCCGTTGCTGACTGTCGGCGCCATCGAAGCCGTGCATGCCCATGGCTCCGAGCATCTCAAGCAGACCTATCTGGCAAAGCTCGTCTCGGGCGAGTGGATGGGCACGATGAACCTGACCGAGCCGCAGGCTGGTTCGGACCTCAACGCACTTCGTTCGAGGGCGGAGCGAGCCGAGGATGGTACCTACCGCATCACCGGCCAGAAGATCTTCATCACCTATGGCGAACATGGGATGACGGATAACATCATCCATCTCGTGTTGGCGCGCCTGCCTGATGCCCCCGCCGGCACACGCGGCATCTCGTTGTTCCTGGTGCCGAAGTACCTCGTCAACGCCGATGGTTCGCTGGGCGAGCACAACGACGTGCGCTGCAGCGGCATCGAGCACAAGCTCGGAATCCATGCGTCACCCACCTGCTCTATGGCGTTCGGCGACAAGGGCGGTGCAATCGGCTGGCTGATCGGCGAGGAAAATCGCGGACTGGCCTGTATGTTCACGATGATGAACAATGCCCGCCTGAACGTCGCGCTGCAGGGCGTCTCGATTGCCGAGCGCGCCTACCAGCAGGCTCTGGCCTTCGCGCAGGAGCGTCGGCAGGGCGCGGCTATCGATGCGCTCAAGGGCGCGCCGATGAGCCCGATCATCGTCCACCCCGACGTCCGCCGTATGTTGATGGACATGCGTGCCAAGACGCAGAGCGCCCGCGCCATCGCCTATATGGTCGCCGAAGGGCTCGACCGGGCCAAGCGCGAAACCGATCCAGGCAAGCGCAAGGCCTCCGCCGAGCGCGCTGCGATCCTGACGCCTGTCGCGAAAGCCTACGCCACCGACATGGGCATCGAGGTCGCCTCTACGGGGATCCAGGTCCATGGCGGCATGGGCTATGTCGAGGAAACCGGTGCTGCCCAGCATCTGCGCGACGCCCGCATCGCCGCGATTTACGAGGGCACCAACGGCATCCAGGCGATCGATCTCGTACTGCGCAAGCTGCCGCTCTCGGGCGGCGAGGCGGTCAAGGTGCTGATCGCCGAGATGCGAGGGATCGTTGCTGAAGTCGAGGGCGCAAACACGCCGGGCTTTGGCCACAGCGCCGCACGTCTGGCTGCTGCCGTCGACTCGCTGGAGCGCGCGACCGACTGGATGCTCGCTACCATGGGCGGCCGCCAGGCCGACGCATTGGCTGGCGCCACGCCATATCTGAAACTGTTCGCGCTGGCGCAGGGCGGCACCGGGCTGGCGAAGAAGGCGCTCGCCATGCGCAGCGAGGACGGCGGCCCAAGCGCACTGGCCACCGCCCGCTTCTATGCCGAGCACGCCGTCACCGAGGCCCCGGCGCTCGAACTGGCGGTCACCGAGGGTGCAGGCGCGGTCGAGGACGCGGCGGCGGTCTTCGCCGCGTGAGCGAAGCCGCCCGCCCGCTCGCAAGCAAGATCTGCCTCGTCGCCGGCGCCTCTCGCGGGCTCGGACGTGGCATTGCGCGGGCGCTGGGCGAGGCGGGTGCGACGGTGATCGTGACGGGCCGCTCCAGCGAGGCCGGCCCGCGCACCGATCAGCGGCAGGAGACGTTTGAGGACGCCGCCCGCGAGGTCGACGCGGCGGGTGGCAAGGGCCACCCCTATCGCTGCGACCACGTCAACGAACGCGAGGTCGATGGGCTTGTGTCCTGGGCCTTGCGCCGGTTCGGCCGGCTCGATTGCGTCGTCGATGCGGTCTGGGGCGGGAATGAGGGCTATGACGGCGAACGCTATCCCGATGGCTCGCAATTCGGCACGCCGTTCTGGCGTCGGCCGGTCGCCCGGTTCGGGCAGAATTTCGAGACCGGTGTTTTCGCGCAGGTGCTTCTCGCCCGCGCCGTCGCTCCTGCCATGGTCCAGAGCCGCAAGGGCCTGATCGTCACGGTCGGCTTCGACACGTCGGCGGGATATCTCGGCGATGTCTTCTACGATCTCGCCAAGGCGACGATGAACCGGCTGACCCTGGCGATGGGCCATGAGCTCAAACCCTATGGCGTCACGGCACTGGGGCTCTCGCCCGGCCATGTGCTGACCGAGCGCGTGCGCGATGCCGGCATGGCTGCCGAGACCACCGAGACGCCGCTCTATGCCGGGCGCGCAGTTGCGGCGCTCGCGGCCGATCCGCAAGTCGCGCGCCATGCCGGTCAGGTCCTGCATGTCGCCGATATCGCGCGCAGCTACGGCTTTACCGACCGGGACGGCACGCAGCCGGCCCGCTTCACCATTCCATCCTGAAGGCAGGGGACGCAGATGTCGCTCAAGAACAAGACGCTCTTCATCACCGGCGGTTCGCGCGGCATCGGGCTCGCCATCGCGCTCAAGGCTGCCCGCGACGGCGCCAACGTCACCATCGCCGCCAAGACCGCCGAGCCGCACCCCAAGCTTCAGGGCACGATCTACACGGCCGCCGCCGAGATCGAGGCCGCCGGCGGCAAATGCCTGCCGCTGATGGTCGATGTCCGCGACGAGCAGAGCGTCGCCGAGGCGATGGCGAAGACGGCCGAAACCTTCGGCGGCATTGACATCGTCGTGAACAATGCCAGCGCGATCTCGCTGACCAACACGCAGATGACCGACATGAAGCGCTTCGATCTGATGAACCAGATCAACACGCGCGGCACCTTCATGGTCTCGAAATACGCGATTCCCTTCCTGGAAAAGGCCGAGAACCCGCACATCCTGATGCTGTCGCCGCCGCTCGACATGTCGATGCGCTGGTTTGCGCCGCATCTGGCCTATTCCATCGCCAAATACGGCATGAGCCTGTGCGTGCTGGGCTTGGCCGGCGAGCTCGCGCCCAAGGGCATCGCGGTCAACGCGCTCTGGCCGCGCACCACGATCGCGACCGCGGCAGTCCAGAACCTGCTCGGCGGCGACAAGATGGTGCAGGCGAGCCGCACGCCCGAGATCCTGGCAGACGCCGCCTACATGGTCTTCGCGAAACCCTCGCAGACGTTTTCGGGGAACTTTCTGATCGACGACAGCTTCATGGCGGGCGAGGGCGTCACCGACTTCACGCCCTATCGCGTCGACCCTTCGGTGCCCCTGATGCCCGACTTCTTCGTGCCTGCGGACAGCAAGCCGCCGGAGGGTGTCAAAGGCGGCATGTGAGTGGCTGCACCGCCCCCGTCATCGGTTTGACACCATGACGGGATTGGAGTTCTTGCAGCGCAGCGAGGCAGCCTCGTTTGCCGCCGAAGGTTGCCTGCCATGCTCCTGATACACAACGTCTGCGCCGACCGTGGCGATCGCCTGATCCACCGCACCCTGTCGGCGGACGAGCCGATTCCGGTTGGCTCGGTCTGGATCGACCTGCTCAATCCCACCGCGCATGAAGACAAGAGGGTCGAGGCACATATCGGCATCTCGATCCCGACTCGCGAGGAGATGCACGATCTCGAGCCCTCGGAGATCATCTACACCGAGAACGGCGCGCATTACATGACCGCGCGCGTCATCTGCCAGTCGGACACCAACGTCCCGAAGCTTGCCGATGTCACCTTCATCCTGACGGAGACGGCGCTCGTCACCGTTCGCTACGACGAGCCCGGCGCCTTCGGCATCTTCCTGAATCGCGTCGGCAAGCCCGGTGGCTGCGGCATCCAGCCGGAAGCGATCATGGAAGGACTGTTCGAGGCCGTGGTCGACCGCGCGGCCGAAGTCCTGCGCGGCGTCGGCGACAAGGTCGATGCCGCCTCGCGCCGGATCTTCGATGGCCGTTCTGCCGATGTCGAGCAGGGCGGGGCCTATCAGGGCGTCATCCGCAAGATCGGCCAGTACGAGCACATCATCTCGAATGTCCGCGAGAGCATGGTCTCGGTGGAGCGCGTGCTGCTTTTCCTATCGGCCAACTACAAGCGGCCGAAGAAGGCTGCGAGCGGCTTCTCGCCGGAATGGCGCACATCGATCCGCGACGTCCAGGCCATCGAGGAGCACGCGACATTCCTCTCCAACAAGCTGCAGTTCATGATGGACGCAACGCTCGGCCTGGTCTCGATCGAGCAGAACAAGATCATCAAGCTGTTCTCGGTCGTCTCGGTGGTGATGATGCCGCCGACCCTGATCGCGTCGATCTACGGCATGAACTTCAAGCTCATGCCCGAACTGGATTGGCAGTTCGGATATCCGATGGCGATCGTCCTGATGGTCGTCTGCGCGGTGCTGCCCTATTTGTTCTTCCGATGGAAGAAGTGGCTCTGAGGCAGACGCCTCAGGGCGCGGGCGAGATCTCGGCGAGCAGCCAGTCGCGGAACAGCGCCACTTCCGGGCGCATTCGCGCCAGCCTCGGCGTCAGCAGGTAGAAGGCTCGCTCCGACGCCAGGTTGATATCCGTCCCGAAGGGCGCAACCAGCCGCCCCTGCGCGATATCGCCGGCAACCAGCGCCGACGAGGCGAGGGCGACGCCCTGGCCGTCCAGCGCGGCCGCCAGCGCCAGTGCGGTCTGGCTGAAGCGGCGGCCGACTGTCTGCGGCGTGGGAGCGTTCGCCAGCTCCAGCCACAAAGCCCATGAATCATGCGCGTCGTGTAGCAACGCCGCATGGGCGAGATCGGCGGGCGCGGTCAGCGTAGTGGCGACTTCGGGACTGCAGACCGGAAACAGGTCGTCGGCAAGCAGGCGCTGGGCCTCCAGCGAGCGTTCGAACGGCGGCGCCGAGAGCCTGATCGCCAAATCCGGCAGGCCGTGGCCGCCCAATCGCTCCTTGGTCTCCGAGGCCAGCACACGCACTTCGACATCGGGAGCGACAGCGGAAAAGCCGCGCAGCCGGGGGATCAGCCAGCGGGCAGCGAAGGACGGCGTCGCCGTGACCGTGACGCCATGCCGCTCGCGTTCGCGCAGCGGCTCGATCGATGCCATCGCGCCTGCGATCAATGCGAAGGCCCGGCGGATCTGGGGCTGCAAGGCGCGGCCGGTCGGCGTCAGGTTGAGACCGCGTGGCTCGCGGTCGAACAGCGGCAGGCCCAGGCTCGCCTCGAGCGCCCTGATCTGCTGCGCGACGGCACCATGGGTCACGCCGAGCTCCTCGGCGGCGAGCCTGAAATTGAGGTGCCGGGCCGCTGCATCGAACACGCGCAGGGTGGCAAGAGGTGGCATTCGCGACATCGCCGCTGTGTAGCAGCGCTACAGGGTTGCCGCACGGGAAATCCATGGCCCGCCTGTCACGGGCGCTCTATCAATGAGACCTGGATTTAAGGGAGACGAACCATGACGAAGAAGGTTGCCATCATCACGGCCGGCGGCAGCGGCATGGGCGCGGCTGCGGCGCGCCGGCTCGCGAAAGACGGATTCGAGGTCGCGATCCTGTCCTCCTCGGGCAAGGGCGAGGCGCTCGCCAATGAACTCGGCGGGCTCGGCGTCACCGGCTCCAACCAGTCCACTGACGATCTGAAGCGACTTGTGGATGCCACCGTCGCTCGCTGGGGCCGTATCGACGTGCTGGTGAACAGTGCCGGCCACGGCCCGCGTGCGCCGATCCTCGAGATTTCGGACGAGGACTGGATCCGCGGCATGGAGGTGTATTTCCTCAGTGCTGTCCGCGCGATCCGGCTTGTGACGCCGGTGATGCAGAAGCAGCGCTCGGGAGCGATCATCAACATCTCTACGGCCTGGGCGTTCGAGCCGACCGCGATGTTCCCGACCTCTGCTGTCTTCCGCGCGGGCCTGGCGTCGTTCACGAAGGTCTTCGCCGACACCTATGCGGCCGAGAACATCCGCATAAACAATGTCCTGCCGGGCTGGATCGACAGCTTGCCGGCCACCGACGAGCGTCGGGCGGGCGTGCCGATGCAGCGCTACGGCCGGAGCGACGAGATCGCAGGCACGATCGCCTTCCTCGCCTCCGACGATGCCGGATACATCACCGGCCAGAACATCCGCGTCGACGGCGGGATTTCGCGCTCGGTTTGAACGCCTTCGCTGATCGTCATTGCGAGGAGCGAAGCGACGAAGCAATCCAGCAGGGTGTAGCGCTCTACCCTGCTGGATTGCTTCTCTTCGCTCGCAATGACGGGGTCGGCGAAAGCCCCTACGCTCCCAGAACCCGCGCCATCACGGCGTCGAGACCGGCATCGCCACGTTCCAGCCAGCCCGGCACGGGCAGGTCCTTGGAGCGCAGGAACTCAGGGTTGAACAGCTTTGACTGGTAGCGCGTGCCGTAGTCGCACAGCACGGTCACGATGGTGTGGCCGGGGCCCATCTGCTGCGCCAGCCTGATCGCGCCGGCGACATTGATCCCTGAGGAGCCGCCCAGGCACAGCCCCTCATGCTCCAGCAGGTCGAAGACGATCTGGACCGCCTCGGCGTCGGGGATCTGGAACGAGACGTCGACGGGCGCGTCTTCGAGGTTCTTGGTGATGCGGCCCTGGCCGATGCCCTCGGTGATCGAGGAGCCCTCGGCCTTGAGTTCGCCGGTGGTGTAATAGGCGTGCAGGGCAGCCCCCATCGGGTCGGCCAGGCCGATCCTGATCGCGGGATTGCAGCGCTTGAGCGCCATGCCGACTCCGGCCAGCGTGCCGCCGGAGCCGACGGCGCAGATGAATCCCTCGACCTTGCCTTGGCTCTGTTCCCAGATCTCGGGGCCGGTGGTGTCGATATGGCCCTGCCGGTTGGCGACATTGTCGAACTGGTTGGCCCAGATCGCGCCTTTGGGTTCGCTCCTGGCCAGTTCCGCTGCGAGCCGGCCCGAGACCTTCACATAGTTGTTGGGGTTGGCGTAGCCGACGGCGGGCACCTCGACGAGCGTCGCGCCCGCCAGCCGCAGCATGTCCTTCTTTTCCTGGCTCTGCGTCTCGGGGATCACGATCACGGAGCGGTAGCCGAGTGCATTGCCGACCAGCGCGATGCCGATGCCGGTATTGCCCGCTGTGCCCTCGACGATGACGCCGCCCGGCTGCAGGAGCCCGCGCGCCTCGGCGTCGCGGATGATGGCCAGCGCGGCGCGGTCCTTCACCGACTGGCCGGGGTTCATGAACTCGGCCTTGCCGAGAATCGTGCAGCCGGTCGCATCCGAGGCTCGCTTGAGCTTGATCAGGGGCGTATTGCCGATGGCTTCGATGACGCCGTCGCGGATGGTCATGACGAGATTTCCCTGTTTGGCTCCAGTCTGATAGGCGAAAGCGCAGAACAGGTCACCAGCACGCCGCGCATGCCGTCCCTTGCAGGAGACAGCCCGGCCGACAATCACCTGACCAAGAAATCAACCGGTCAAGAAATCAAGACGATGAACGAACCTTTGGCGATGAACGAGATCCTGACCATCGCGCGGCTGGGCCAGCGCGGCGACGGCATCGCCGAAACGCCGACAGGCCAGGTCTTCGTGCCCTATGCGCTCCCCGGCGAGACCGTGCGAGCGGTGCGTGACGGCGAGCGCGGCCAAGCGGTGGAGATCATCGCCGCAGCCGATTCCCGCATCGCCGCGATCTGCCCGCTCTTCACCCGCTGCGGCGGCTGCGCCGCCCAGCATATGGAGGACGGCCTCTATCGCGCCTGGAAGCGCCAGCAGGTCGTGACCGCGCTGAGCCGCGCCGGCGTCGAGGCCGAGGTCGCCGAGGTCGTGGACGCGCATGGCGCCGGACGCCGCCGCGTCACCTTCCACGCCCGCCGCGAGGGGCCGGGCATGATGGTCGGCTTCATGATGGCCCGCAGTCATGATCTCGTGGCGGTCGAGGCCTGCCCGGTGCTGGCGCCCAATCTGGCGCGGGCTCCGGCCGTCGCGCAGCTCCTGGCCAATCGCCTGGGCGGCTCCAACAAGCCGCTCGATATCCAGGTCACCGCTTCAGAAGCAGGGCTCGACGTCGATATCCGCGGGCACGGCCCCGCTGGCGACAAGCTCAGGCTCTCGCTGACCGAAGCTGCCGAGCGCCTCGATTTGGCGCGGTTGGCCATGCATGGCGAGATCGTCGTCGAGCGCAGGCCGCCGCTGCAGCGCATGGGGCGCGCCGTCGTGGCGCCCGCTCCGGGCGGCTTCTTGCAGGCCACCGCCGAGGGCGAGGACATCCTGGCCGGCCTCGTCAAGGCCGCATTGCCCAAGGCCAAGGCCGTGGCCGACTTGTTCGCAGGCTGCGGCCCGTTCAGCTTCCGCCTTGCCGAGCAGGCCAAGGTCCATGCCGTCGAAAGCGACAAGGCCGCGATCGCGGCACTGACGCGCGGCGTCGGCCTGACCCAGGGCCTGAAGCCGATATCGAGCGAGGTCCGCGATCTCTTCCGCAGGCCGCTGCTCGAGCATGAGCTCAACGCGTTCGACGCCGTGGTGCTTGATCCGCCGCGCGCCGGCGCCGAGGCGCAGGTCCGCCGGATCGCGGGCTCGAAGCTCGCCAGCGTGGTCTATGTCTCATGCGATGTCGGCAGTTTCGCACGCGACGCTGCGATCCTGGTCGCGGGCGGATATGCGCTGGAGGGTGTGACGCCGGTCGATCAGTTCCGCTATTCCGCACATATCGAATTGGTCGGCGTCTTCAGGCGTCCGAAGAAGAAGAGCTGAGGCGAGAAGGCATATGAGCGCATCCATTCTCGATGGCATGGCCGGCATTGTCGGCGACAGGAACGTCATCGTCGAGCCCGACGCGATGGTGCCCTATCTCAAGGAATGGCGAGACCTGTTCCGTGGCACAGCGCGTGCCGTCGTGCGCCCGAGCTCGACGGAGGAGGTTGCGGCCCTGGTCAGGCTCGCGGCCGAAACCGGGACGGCGCTGGTGCCGCAAGGCGGTAATACCGGGCTGGTTGGCGGCCAGATCCCGACGGCTGACGGGCGCGAGGTCATTCTTTCGCTGCAGCGTCTCGACCGTATCCGGTCGGTGGATCCGCAGAGTGACACGATGACGGTGGAGGCGGGGGTCACGCTCCAGCGCGCGCAGGCTGCTGCAGAGGCTGCCGGGCGCCTGTTCCCGCTCTCGCTCGCCTCCGAGGGCAGCTGCACCATCGGCGGCAATCTCTCGACCAATGCCGGCGGTACCGCTGTGCTGGCCTATGGCAACGCCCGCGAGCTCTGCATGGGCCTCGAGGTCGTCACGGCCGATGGCCGGATCTGGAATGGCCTGCGCCAGCTGCGCAAGGACAATACCGGCTACGACCTCAAGAACCTCTTCATCGGCGCGGAAGGCACGCTCGGCATCATCACGGCCGCCGTGCTGAAGCTGTTCCCGCTGCCGGCCGCGCGTGCAACCGCGTTCCTGGCCGTGCCGAGCCCCGAAGCCGCGCTGGAATTGCTCAACGCTGCCAAGGCAGGCGCCGGCGGCACGCTCACCACCTTCGAGTTGATGTCGCGCTTCTGCCTCGACATGGTGCTGAAGCACGCCTCGGGCACGCGCGAGCCCTTGAGCGAGCCGTCGCCCTGGTATGTGCTGATGGAGGTCTCCTCGCAGTCGGCGGCCGGACTCGACGAGGCTGTAGAGGCATTCCTGGGCGAGGCCCTGGAAAAGGGGCTGGTCACCGATGCCGCGCTCGCGGGCTCGCTGACCCAGCGCGCCGATTTCTGGAAGCTTCGCGAGATGCTCTCCGAGGTGCAGACCTATGAGGGCGGCTCGATCAAGCACGACATCTCCGTGCCGCTGCATGCGGTGCCGGCCTTCCTCGAGCGCGCCTGCGCGACTGTCGAGGCGATGGTGCCGGGCTGCCGTCCGGTCCCCTTCGGCCACATGGGCGACGGCAACATCCACTTCAACGTCAGCCAGCCGGTGGGTGCCGACAAGGCCGCCTTCATCGCACGCTGGAGCGAGATGAATGCGGCCGTACACGACATCGTCTCGGAGCTGCACGGCTCGATTTCTGCCGAACACGGCATCGGCCGGCTGAAGCGCTACCTCCTGCCCGGCGTGAAGGACCCCGTCGAACTCGCATTGATGCGCACGCTGAAGGCGACGCTCGACCCGCAGGGCATCCTCAACCCTGGCGCGGTGCTGTAAAGCGCCGTCGCCAGCCCGCCATCGCGGCGCTGCGTGACCAAGCGGCAATGCCCTGCCCAAAGAAGCGGCAGGGCGTTGTTGACCGGCCATGGGGCCGCCTCTAGCCTGATCCCACATAAAGATGAGGGGTCGGTTCACATGAATGGCGTGGCGCGTCTGGTCTCGGAATTCCTGCACACGCCGCCGCGCCGCCTGACCCGGCGGATGGCTATGGCGCTTGCGCTGGGCGGCGCCTTCGCGCTCGCCACGCCGCTGGGCGCATCGGCCCAGACCCCCGTGAAGTTCACGCTCGACTGGGTCTTCCAGGGGCCGACCTCTCCCTTCCTCGTCGCGCTCGACAAGGGTTACTACAAGGCCGAGGGGCTGGACGTCACCATGGACCCCGGCCAGGGCTCGGCCGGCGCGGTCCAGCGCGTGGCGACGGGTGCCTATGACATCGGCTTTGCCGATGTGAACTCGCTGATCGAGTACAATGTGAAGGCGCCGGGCAAGGAAATCCTCTGCGTCTTCATGGCCTATGACTTCCCGCCCTTTGGCGTGCATGCGCTGAAGAAGAGCGGCATCGCCAAGCCGGCCGACCTCGCAGGCAAGAAGCTCGGCGCCCCGGTCTTCGACGCTTCGTTTCGCCTCTTTCCCGCCTTTGCCAAGAAGGTCGGCGTCGATGCCACCAGCGTCAACCACGTCAACCTGACGCCGCAATTGCGCGAGCAGTCGCTCGTACAGGGCACCGTCGACTTCATCTCCGGGCACTACTTCTCGTCGATCCTCGACCTCAAGGCGCGCGGCGTGAAGGAGGCAGATGTCGTCTCCTTCAACTACAGCGACTTCAAGATGGACGTGTACGGCAACGGCATCATCGTCTCGCCGGCATTCGCCGCCAAGCCGGAGGTCGTGACGGGCTTCCTGCGCGCCACGGCCAAGGCCTGGAAGGAAGTCGCGGCCAATCCGGCACTGGGCATCGCTGCCGCCAGGAAGCGCGATCCCCTGATCGACGAAGCGCTGGAGACCGAGCGCCTGAACATGTCCCTGAAGATGAACGTCCTGACCCCCTTCGTGAAGGAGAACGGCATGGGCGATGTCGATCCCGGCCGTTTCGCCCGCTCGGTCGTCGATGTGGCCGAGGCGTTCGGGCTGCCCGCGGCGCCTGCGCCCGACAAGGTGTTCTCCAGCAAATACCTGCCGCCCAAAGCCGAGCGGATGGTCGCGCCTTGAGCACCCCCCGTCATGGCCGGGCTTGACCCGGCCATCTCCCGCACGCCTCTCACCCTGAGATCCTCGGGGCAAGCCCGAGAATGACGCCCTTCATGCCGCAGAGCGCCAGCGAGCCCCTCGTCGAACTGCGCCAGGTCAGCCTCGCCTATGGCAGCGGCCCCTCCCGCGTACAGGCGCTCGACGACGCCACGATCAGCATCGCCAAGGGCGAGTTCGTCGCCGTCGTCGGGCCCTCGGGCTGCGGCAAGTCCACGCTGATGAAGCTCGTCACCGGCCTGCTGCCGCCGACCGGCGGGGAGGTGCGCGTCCACGGCCAGACTGTTAAGGGGCCGATCCGCGGCGTCGGCATGGCTTTTCAGGCGCCCACTCTGATGCCATGGCGCACCACGCTCGACAACATCCTGCTACCGCTGGAGGTGGTCGAGCCGCACAAGCGTCGCTTTCGGCGGCACCGCGCCGAATATGTCGCGCGCGTTGAAGCGCTTCTGGCGTCCGTAGGCCTGCAGGGTTTTGGCGACAAGTTTCCCTGGCAGCTCTCAGGCGGGATGCAGCAACGCTCCAGCCTGTGCCGTGCTCTGGTGCATGAGCCCGAGATCCTGATGCTCGACGAGCCCTTCGGTGCGCTCGACGCCTTCACGCGCGAGGAGCTCTGGGGGGTGATGCAGAAGCTCTGGATGGAGCGCCGCTTCACCGCGGTGCTCGTCACGCACGATTTGCGCGAGGCCGTCTACCTCGCCGACACCGTCTATGTGATGAGCCGGCGGCCGGGCCGCATCGTGAAACTCCGCCGGATCGAATTGCCGCGCCCGCGCACGCTTGAAACCACCTTCACTGTCGAGTTCGTCGACATCGTGCACGAGCTGCGCGAGCGCATCCATCTGGAGCATGCGTGATGAGCGAGGGACAACGCCGCATCCTCCTGATCGCCATGCCCTGGCTCACCATGGCCGGGCTGCTGCTGCTCTGGGAGGTCTCCTGCATCGTCTTCGAGGTGCCCGAGATCCTGGCGCCGCGCCCGAGCCGCATCGTGCAGGTGATGATCCAGCGCTGGGACATCCTGCTGAAATTCTGCCTGGAGACGCTGAACACAACGATCATCGGCTTCGCGCTGGCAATCGGCTTCGGGCTCCTGCTCGGACTTGCTGTCGGGGCCTCGCCCTTCATCTATTCCGGGCTGTACCCGCTGCTGATCGCCTTCAACGCGATCCCAAAGGTGGCGATCGTGCCGATCCTGATGATCTGGCTCGGCGTCGGCGCGCTTCCTGCGGTGATCACCGCCTTCGTCATCTCGTTCTTCCCGATCGTCGTGAACGTTGCCACGGGGCTGGCCACCATCGAGCCGGAAATGCGCGACGTGATGCGCTCGCTCGGCGCCAGCCAATGGGAGATCCTGACCAAGGTCGGCGTGCCCCGCGCGATGCCGTATCTGTTCGCCAGCCTGAAGGTCGCGGTGACGCTGGCCTTCGTCGGCTCCGTGTTGTCCGAGACGGTCGGCGGCAATCGCGGCATCGGCTTCCTGATGCTCTCGGCCGGCGCGCGCAACGATTCCGCGACCACTTTCGCCGGCCTCTTCGCGATCGCCATCATGGGCATCGCGCTCTATGCGCTCTGCGCGCTGGTCGAGCGCCGCATGACCCGCTGGGCCTTCCGCGGCGAGATCGTGGGATAAACCTCCGTCATTGCGAGGAGCGCAGCGAGGAAGCAATCCAGGGGCGCCGCGCGTTACGTCCTCCTGGATTGCTTCGCTGCGCTCGCAATGACGGTCAGGGAACTGGTCGAACACCGCCTGGCCCGCTGGCCCTTTTGCCATCATTCCGAAGGGCGCAGCGACGAAGCAATCCAGACCGGCGAGATCTGCGGCTCCTGGATCGCTTCGCTGCGCTCGCGATGACGCCTACGGCGTCGCGACGTACCCATCCCGGCGCGGATCGGCGGCGCCGGTGAAAACGCCCGTCGCCTGGTCGATGGCGACGCCCTGCATGCCGCCCGTCACCCAGGTGAAGCCGGTGTTCAGCACCTCGATGTCATGACCGCGCGCCTTGAGCGCTGCTGCGGTCTCGACCGAGATACGGTTTTCGACCTGGACATGCCGGCCGTCCCAGAGACGGGCCCGCGGCGCCTCGATCGCAGGCTGCAGGCGCAGGCCAAAATCAATGTGCTGGATCAGCGCCTGAGGCTGCGTCTGCAGGATGCCGTAGCTGCCGGGCGTGCCGAGTGCGAGCACCGGCTTGCCGTCGCGGATCGAGATGCTCGGCGCCATGCAGATCGGCAGCGAGGAGCCGCCCTTCGAGCGGTTGGGGCTGCCGGGCTGCACGTCGGCCCAGTACAGGAAGTTGTTGAGGCAGACGCCTGTGCCGGGCACCACCACGCCGCTGCCGAACAGCGCGCCCAGGCTCTGCGTCAGGCAGACCAGGTTGCCCTCGCTGTCGGCGATCGAGAGCGAGGTCGTATGGCCAGGATCTTCGGTCGTCTGTGGCAGCCACTGCTCGGTCGGGCCGGTGATCGGCTGGCCGTTGCGCACGATGGTGCGCAGGCGCTCCACATTGGCGTCCGACATCACCTGCGCCAGAACCTCCGCGCTCGGGTCGTTATGGGCAATGCGCTCACCCGCCGCGAGGCGGATGGCGCGGTAGACGAGGTCGAGATGCTCGACGCCGTTGCGCTCCAGTGAGGCGAGGTCGAAGGCTTCCAGGATGCGCAGTGTCAGCAGGAACTGGAAGCCTTCGCAGGCCGGCGGCGGCACGTTGACGCTCAAGCCCCGATAGTCCGCAGCCAGCGGCTCGCGCCAGACGGGGGCGACGTCGAGCAGGTCCTGCATCGTCATTACGCCGCCCAGGCTGTTCAGGTGCGAGATGATCTTCTCGCCGAGTGGGCCGCCGTAGAGATAGCCGGGTCCCTCGGCGGCCAGCTTGGTCAGCGTCGCGGCGAGATCTCCCTGCCTGACGACATGGCCCTGCGGGAGGCTCTTGGCGCCCTGCGTGTAGTTCGCGGCCCAGACGCCGTGCAGATCGGGATACCGCGCCATCACGGGGATCAGGTCGTTGAAACTGTGCGTTCCGAATTCGGCCAGCGCGAAACCGTCTGTCGCGAGCGCGATGGCCGGCGCGAAGATGTCCGCCAGCGACTTGCGACCATAGCGCGACGCCAGCTCGCACCAGCCGGCGAGGTTGCCGGGCGTGCCTACCGAAAGTGCACCGCGCTCAAGGTCCGAGCGCTGCGTGAAGCGCTCGGCCGGAAAGCTCTTTGGAATGGTCGGCACGAAATCCAGCACCCGGACCCGCGATTCATTCGCGATCCACGCTGTCGCCAGGCCCTGGCCCGCGAGGCCCGACATGAAGGGCTCGACCACGTTGAGGGCGGCGGCGGTCGCTGCGGCCGCGTCGAAGGCATTGCCTCCGGAGGCGAGGAGCTTCGCGCCGGCCTGGGCTGCGAGCGGATGGGCAGCGGCAACCATGCCGTGGCGGGAACTGATCGTCGGACGGGTGCCTTGCATCATCGTGTCTGTTCTCCCCTTGGCCGCTTGTGTCGCGGGCACCGGATCACAGCACGTTTCGCCCGTCAGAACAGGCTGCCTTGCCCATCGTTTGCGGTCTTCCGGGCTGCTTTGCGCGCATGGCTCACAGGGGCTTTCGCCGGCTCAGGAGCGGGCTCCGCCACGCGGGCAGCCGCCGGATCGAGAAGGTCCTGGATCGCGGGATTGTCGTTGGCGACCTTGTTCACGGCCGGGCTGATCCGCACCATCTCCAGCAGGTCCTCGGGCGGCGGCTTCAGCAGGCGCTGGACGGCGTTCCCGTCCGCAGCCGGGTCGAGCCATGCGTCATGGTCGGCGGGGGCGATGATCACCGGGCAGCGATCATGGATCGCCGACATCAGCCCGTTGGCGGGGCCGTTGACCAGCGCGACGGTGTCGATCTCCGAGCCGTCGGGCGAATGCCAAGTCTCCCAGAGCGCGGCGAAGGCGAACAGGCCGCGATCGGGCTTGCGGAACAGATAAGGCCGGCTCTCCTTGTCGACGCGATGCCATTCGTAGAAGCCGTCGGCCGGCATCAGGCACCGCCGGCGGGTCAGCGCGGCACGGAAGGAGGGCTTCTCATGGGCGCTCTCGCCGCGGATATTGATCACCAGCGGGAAGCTCTTGGGATCCTTGACCCAGCCCGGGATGAAGCCCCAGCGCATCAGGATGAACTGCCGTGCCCCGTCATGGATGCGCACCACGGGAACAGGCTGCGTCGGCGCGATGTTGTAGCGCGGCGGGAAATTCGGCCTCTCGCCATAGCGAAACAGCGCCTGCATGGCGTCCGGGGGCAGGGTGATGGCGTAGCGTCCGCACATGATCTCGAAGATGTGGAGACACGAGCGGCTCCGATCAACACTTTATTTGGGTTCGTCGGTCATGGTCGCAGCGTTATGGGGCTCAGGATGACAGTTGCGGCGATGCAGGCGCTGGCTACCGCTGTGGACGATCCGCGGTTCGTTCCGTCGACGCCGCAATTGTCGACCGACTATCTCAATCGCTACGGCGAAGCGCTGATGCTGCTCGAGATGGTGCCGATGGACCCCGAGATCGTCGCGGATCTCGAGGCCTGGCGCGCCGTCGACTACCGCGCGCATTTCAAGGCGTCCAGGCTGCGCTGCACGCCCTCCGCCCTGGCCGCCTATGACGGGCTCGCCGACGAACACCGCCGCGCGTTCGAGACGCTCTGCCGCGCGATGGACCGGATGATCACGACCGTCACCGCGCTCCTCGTCGAACGGCGGGATGTTAAGCAGAAGGGCTATGACGTCGCGGCGATCATCGATGTCGCCAGTGCCGCTTTGCGCCTGCTGATCGGCCGGGCGACACAGTTCATCAATGCGAACGGTCGCGTCGAGATCGCTGGCATCGACAGCACCAGCCTCCAGGCCGACATCGACGCGCTGTTTGCGGCTTAGCCTGCTGTCCGTGACATAAGCACGCGACCCGGATCGGCAGGCCTCGGTCTCAGCCTGCCCGGCGCGCGCCGACCAGGAATTCGCGGTTGCCGTCGCCGCCCTCGATCGGGGAGGGCGCAAGTCCCAGCACGGTGAAGCCGAGCCCTTCGAGAACCGCGACGATCTCCTCGCAGACCCGGGAATGGATCGCCTCGTCGCGCACCACACCTTTCTTCAGCGCGGCACGGCCGGCTTCGAATTGCGGCTTGATCAGCGCGGCGATCTCGCTTGCCGGGGCGAGCAAGGCCGCGACCGCGGGCAGCACGAGCTTGAGCGAGATGAAGCTGACATCAATGGCCGCCAGTGACGGCCGTTCCGGCAGCGCGGACGCGTCGAGCGTCCGGATATCCTGGCCTTCGAGGCTGAGCACGCGCCGATCGCCTCGCAACGAGGCGTGCAACTGCTCGCGGCCGACATCGACGGCCGTGACATGCTTGGCGCCGCGCTTCAGGAGTACATCAGTGAATCCGCCGGTGGAGGCGCCCACATCCAGGCAGGCCCTTCCTGCCGGGTCAAAACCGAAGGCGTCGATCGCGCCGACGAGCTTGAGCCCACCGCGTGATACATAAGGGTGAGGCGCCTGCGCCGTCAGCACGGCGTCAGGGAAAACCATCTCCGAGGCTTTGCGGATTGCCACGCCATTGGCCGTGACGAGGCCGGCGGCAATCGCGGCCTGTGCCCGCGCTCGGCTCTCGAAGAAGCCGCGTTCGACGAGCAACTGGTCTGCACGACTCTTCATGGCGTCGAGATCGCTGCGCGATCAGGCCCGCTTGACGGCGCTGGGCTGGCCGAGCGCGGCCTCGACAGTGCGCACTATGCCTGCAGCGTCGAGACCGGCCTGGGCATACATCGCCTCGGGCTTGTTATGGTCCTGATAGATGTCGGGCAGGGTCAGGGTGCGAACCTTGAGCCCGCCATCGAGCAGGCCCGTGCGCGCCAGCAGATGCAGCACATGGCTGCCGAAACCGCCGACGGAGCCTTCTTCGACGGTGACCAGGATCTCGTGCTCGCGCGCCAGGCGCAGGATCATCGCCTCGTCGAGCGGCTTGGCGAAGCGCGCATCTGCGACGGTCGCGGACAAGCCGCGCTGGCCGAGTTGCTCGGCCGCCATCAGGCATTCCGCCAGTCGCGTCCCCAGCGAGAGCAGGGCAACACGTGTGCCTTCGCGGACGATGCGGCCCTTTCCGATCTCGAGCGGGACGCCGAATTGCGGCATCTCGACGCCGACGCCTTCGCCGCGCGGATAGCGCAGGGCGATCGGCCCCTCGTCGAAGGCCGCGGCGGTCGCGACCATATGGGTCAGCTCAGCCTCGTCGCTGGCGGCCATCACCACCATGTCGGGCAGGCAGGCGAGATAGGCGACGTCGAAGGCCCCGGCATGGGTCGCGCCGTCGGCACCAACGAGTCCAGCCCGGTCGAGAGCGAAGCGCACGGGGAGCTTCTGGATCGCGACGTCATGCACGACCTGGTCATAGGCGCGCTGGAGGAAGGTCGAGTAAATCGCGCAGAACGGCTTGTAGCCCTCCGTCGCGAGGCCGGCGGCGAAGGTCACCGCATGCTGCTCGGCGATCCCCACGTCGAAGGTGCGGCGCGGGAATTCCTTGCCGAAGGCGTCGAGCCCGGTGCCGGACGGCATCGCGGCGGTGACGGCGACGATCTTCTCGTCCTGGCGGGCGGCCTTGATCAGGGCGTTGGCAAAGACGCCGGTATAGCTCGGGGCATTCGCGGGCGCCTTGGCCTGCTGGCCGGTGACGGGGTCGAACTTGACCACCGCATGGTACTTGTCCGGCGTCGCCTCGGCCGGGGCATAGCCCTTGCCCTTCTGCGTCACGACATGAACCAGCACCGGCCCCGATTCGGCATCGCGCACATTGCGCAGCACCGGCAGCAGATGGTCGAGATTATGCCCGTCGATCGGCCCGACATAGTAGAAACCGAGTTCCTCGAACAGCGTACCGCCGGTCCAGAAGCCTCGCGCGAACTCTTCGGTCTTGCGGGCCTTCTCGTGGAAAAATCGCGGCAGCTTCTCCGCCAGATATTTTCCGACCTCGCGCAGCGAGCGATAGGTCCGCCCCGAGACCAGTCGTGCCAGATAGGCCGACATCGCGCCGACAGGCGGGGCGATCGACATGTCGTTGTCGTTCAGGATGACCACGAGGCGCGAGCCGAGCGCGCCGGCATTGTTCATCGCCTCATAGGCCATGCCGGCCGACATGGCGCCGTCCCCGATGACCGCGACGACGTTGTTGGGCTTGTGCGAGAGATCGCGCGCCACGGCCATGCCGAGCCCGGCCGAGATCGAGGTCGACGAGTGGGCCGCGCCAAAAGGGTCGTATTCGCTCTCGCTGCGCTTGGTGAAGCCCGACAATCCGCCGGGCTGGCGCAGGGTGCGGATGCGCTCGCGGCGGCCGGTCAGGATCTTGTGGGGATAGGCCTGGTGGCCGACATCCCAGATCAGGCGGTCGTCGGGCGTGTTGAAGACGTGGTGCAGCGCCACGGTCAGTTCGACCACGCCGAGCCCGGCACCGAGATGCCCGCCGGTTACGGAAACCGCGTCGATCGTCTCCAGACGCAATTCGTCGGCGAGCTGCCGCAGATCGCTATCGGGCAGCTTGCGCAGGTCCTGGGGCGTATGGACGCGGTCGAGAAGAGGGGTGCGAGGGCGCTGTGTCACCGCCACGGTCTATCGCATCGCAGCCTCCGGACACAAGGGCAAGCCGGCACGTCAGGCATGCATAGGTCGCTCTGACGCGGGCAGACAGGAAACGGGTGGGCCGCCCGAATTCGGGATGACAGGTTGAATCCACTCAGCAAGCCCTGGATCCCGTGATGTCGCACCCCGTCCTGCCCGCGCTGCTCCTTGCCGGCATTCTCGCGCAGTTCGCCGACAAGCTGGCGCTCGACACAATCACGCTGGCCGCAACGCAGGCCGGCGCGAGCCCGCGCCTGCTGGGATTGCTCGTCGCGGCGCAATCGGCGGCCTGGCTCCTGGTCTCGCTGCCGGCCGGCGTCGTCGCCGATCGCGTCGCGCCCCGCAGCCTGATCCTGCTCGGTGGCGGGCTGATGCTGGCGGGCTCGCTGGTCGGTGCCGGCCTGCTCGCGCTCGGCGCAGTCGGCTGGGCGCTTGGCCTCTCGACCTTCGTGGCGGCTTCGGGCCCGGTGCTGATCGCGCTGTCTATCTTCGTGCTGCTGCCGCGCGTGGTGCCAGTGGCGGGTCTGCCGGGCGCCAATGGCCGGCTTGAACTCGGCCGCGCCTGCCTCAGCCTCGCCGCACCGCTGATCGCAGGCTGGGCGGTCGCGCGCGGTATCGGGGCGCTCGGGCTGGTCCTGTGCGCCGCGATGGGCCTGATCGTGCTCGCTGCCGCCTCGCGCCTGCCAGCGGACCGCCCGGCCGCCCAGCCTCGCCAGGCCTTGCACCGCGCCATCGCGGAGGGTGGCGCCTTCGTGGCCCGCCACCCCTATCTCAAGCCGATCGCGCTCTGCGCCGTCGGCTGGAACATGGCGTTCTTCGCCTTCCTTGCGATCGTGACGCCCTATGCGGCACGCATCCTGCTGCTCAGCCCCGAGATGATCGGACTGGCCTCTTCGGCCTATGGCGCAGGGCTGATCGTCGGCGCGCTGTTCGCAGCACGCCTGATCGCGCAGTTGCCGACCGGCGTGCTGCTGGTCTTCGGTCCCGCCTCGTCGCTGGTCGGCGCAGGATTGCTTGCCATCGCTCCGCAAAACCTCGGCCTGCCGGCGTTGGCCTTCGCGTCGTTCCTGTTCGGCTTCGGCCCGATCCTGTGGTCGATCGTGCAGACCAGCCTGCGCCAGGCGGTGACGCCGCAGGCCTTGCTGGGGCGCGTCAGCGCGACGCTGACCACCGCGACCTATGGCATGCGCCCGCTCGGCGCGCTGGCCGGCGGACTTGCCGGCGAATGGCTCGGCCTTCAGGTCGCGATGCTGCTGCCCGTCGCCCTGTTCGCGCTGTCGCTGCTGGCGATCCTGGCCTCGACCATGCCGCGGCTGAAGGCGCTGCCGGAGGGCGAGCTCAGCCCTCAGGCAGCGGAATGAACTCGGCCTCGTCGCCGGGAACGGTGTCGAAGCGCCCGGCCTTCCATTCGGCCTTGGCCTGGTCGATGCGCTCCTTCGAGGAGGATACGAAGTTCCACCAGATGTGGCGCGGGCCGTCCATGGGCTCGCCGCCGACGATCATCAGCCGGCTCTGGTCGATGCCGAGGATCGAGATGCGGTCGCCCGGCTTGAAGATCAGCAATTGCCCGGCAGCGAATTCGTCGCCCGCGATGTCGATCTTGCCGGAGACGATGTAGATCGCGCGCTCGTCGTAGTCGGGGTCGAGCGGCAGGATCGCGCCCGGCGAGAGCACGGCCTCGGCATAGAGCGTGTCCCAGGGAAACTTGACCGGCGAGGTCTGGCCGTAGGCCGAGCCCATGATCAGGCTGATGCGCTTGCCCCCCTCGACGATTCGCGGCAACTCCTGCGCGGCGTGATGGACGAATTCGGGCGCGCCTTCCTCATGCTTCTTGGGCAGCGCGAGCCATGCCTGGATGCCGAACAGCTTCGGCGGCTTCTGGCGCTCTTCGAGCGACGTCCGCTCGGAATGCACGATGCCGCTGCCGGCCGTCATCAGGTTTACTGCGCCGGGCCGGATCGCCATCTCGGTCCCCAGCGAATCCCGGTGCATGATCTCGCCGTCAAAGAGATAGGTCACGGTCGAGAGGCCGATATGCGGATGAGGGCGCACGTCGATACCCTGGCCGAGCAGGAATTCGGCCGGCCCCATCTGGTCGAAGAAGATGAAGGGCCCGACCATCTTGCGGCCGATGGAGGGCAGGGCGCGGCGGACGGAGAAGCCACCGAGGTCATGCGCGCGCGGCACAATGACCTTCTCGATCGCCTCGCAGGACCGGGCGTCGCCCAGGATCGGATCTTCGGCCGGAAGTTGCGACATGTGCAGTCCCTCTCGCCTGTTGCGACTGGTCGGATGCCCAGGAGCAAAGCACGCCGGAACCGTGCCGACCAGATGACGAGGCGCGAAAGCTACTTGTCGACGTCGAGCGGAGCGGTGCCGGTCGGCTTGCCGTCGGCGCCGAGCGTGATCTTCTCGATGCGCGCCTCGGCGTGTTTCAGCAGCGCGTCGCAGCGGGCCTTCAGGGCCTCGCCGCGCGTATAGATGTCGATCGATTCCTCGAGCGCCACGTCGCCGCGCTCGAGCCGGGCGACGATCGCCTCGAGCTGCTTCAGCGCCTCCTCGAAGGGAAGGGTGGCGATGTCGGCGTTGGGTGTGGTGTCGGTCAAGGCGCGAATCCCGTTGGGGCGCTGTTATCGGTCCTGGGGCGTTGCCCTGCAACCCCGTCGGGTCAAACCGGCAGCACCGAGCTCTTCTTGATCGTGCGCAGTGTCAGCGTCGACTGCACCCGCGTCACGCCCGGCAACTGGGTCAGGATATCGGTGTGGATGCGCTCGAAATCGGCGCTGTCGCGGTAGATCACGCGCATCAGATAGTCATGCGCGCCGGCCAGCAGATGGCATTCTAGGATCTCGGGCAGGTTCTGGACCGCCTGCTCGAATCCTTCCAGCGAGGCGCGGCCCTGCTGGTCGAGCGTCACGAAGACGAAGGCCGTGCCCGGAAAGCCCGCGATCTTGTCGTCGAGCATCATCGCATAGCCGCGGATCAGCCCGCTTTCCTCGAGCTGGCGCACGCGGCGCAGGCAGGCCGATGGCGACAGGTGCACCTTCTCGGCAAGGTCGGAATTAGTGATGCGCCCGTCCATCTGCAGGATGCGCAGGATGGAGCGGTCGCGGGAGTCGAGTTCGATTGTCATGGGGTCGGCAAGCCTCTGTTGCCGAGATGCATTGTCGCAATTTCAATGCGTTGCAAGCAATTTTCTGCGTCGGTTCGGAAAATCCGTGCAGCGTCCGGCGGCAAGCTCGCACTGCGCCGCACGAAGCTGCCTCTGCGGAACCGCGCTTTGGCGGAGCCTCAGGCGAGCGCCAACTGGAACGGCGCACCCTCGAACGCGTCAGCGCCACGTCCGATCCGGTCGATCGCCGAAACCATCCGGCCCTCGCGGCCGAGCATGGCGTCGGCGATGGCGACGAGGCGGGCATTCGGCGTGGCCGAGGGCGAGGCGGCGCGCAGCGCCTGCGCGATATCCTCTTCCGCTCGCTGCGGGCCGAGTGCGCAGGCCGTGATGAAGGCGCCGGCGGTCGAACGGCTGATGCCGGCCCAGCAATGGATTACGATCGGCGCCCGGCGGTCCCAGCCCTGCACGAAATCGAGGAAGCGCGCGACATGCTCCTCCGCCGGGACGATGTGCCCGTCCATCGCGGCAACGATGTCGGACATGCCCAGGAAGAGATGCCGCTCGGCAGGAATGCCGGGTGGCCGCTCCACGACGGTGTTGGCGTTGATCAGCGTCACGACATGGCTGGCGCGCACGCTCGCCACGGTCTCGTGAAGCCTCGCCAGGGAGGAGACATGAAGTGTCGGCATTGCGGCGGGTCCTGTGGGCGGAGGCGCTCCGGTGCAGCTCCGGCTCGCACATCCTAGCGGCCTGGTGCCGGTTGCGGCTAGAAGCATGGCGCTGCCCATCACGCTGTCCACCGTCAAAAGGCCCCGATGAACCTCTGGTTTCGCCTGCTCTGGCTGTTGCTTTCCACGCCCTTTCGCCCGCGATTGAGCCTGCCGGCTGAGGCTTCCGTCCTCGGTTTTCGCGTCTGGCCGCACGACCTCGATACCAGCATGCACATGAACAATGGCCGTTACTGGAGCCTGATGGACCTCGGTCGCACCGACCTCATGCTGCGCACTGGCCTGTGGCGCGCGGTGCTGCGCCATCGCTGGGTGCCGGTCGTGAATGCCGGGACCATCCGTTTTCGCCGCGAATTGCGGTTGTTCCGCGCGTTCAAGGTCGAGACCACCATCCTGTGCTGGGACGAAGCCTGGCTCGTGATGCAGCATCGGATCATCAGTCGGGGCCGCGACGGCGCCGAGATCGTCGCGGCCCATGCGCTCGTGCGCGCCGCGCTCTATGACCGGGCGGCGAAGAGCTATGTCCCCGTGGCGCGGCTGCTGGCCGAGATCGGCGTCACCTCGCAGAGCCCGGAGCCAGGCCCGGAGGTCGCGGCCTTCCTGGCGTCGGAGGATGCGATGCGATCCGCAGCCGCAATCGCGAACTGAGCCTTACTCCGCCGCCACGCGCGTCGCGCGCCACTGCGCCAGCAGGGCCCGCAGGGCGCCGGGCTTCAGCGGCTTGTTCAGCAGATGCACATCCAGCGCCGCGGCGGCCTCGCGGATATGGCGCGTGCGGTCGGCGGTCAGCAGGATCGCCGGCAGGGGCCCGCTGGTCCTTTCGCGCAGCGCGCTGATCGCGGTCAGGCCATTGCCATGGTCGAGATGATAATCCGCGATCACGACGTCGGGCGGCTCCGGCGCGCGCAGCGATTGCAGGGCCTCGTCGAGGCCGTCGGCCGTCACCACCTGGCAACCCCAGCCCTCGAGCAATCGCTTCATTCCGTCCAGGATCGCCGGCTCGTTGTCGAGCACCAGCAGGCGCAGGCCGGCAAGCTGCCCGGCCGGGGCGCTGCGCGGCGAACTGGCGACGGCCATCGCCGGCAGGGGCGAGGCGCGCGGCACCAGCACCGAGAAGCGCGTACCCCGTCCCGGTATCGAGGTCAGCGTCAGGCGGTGGTCGAGAGCGCGGGCTATGCGCTGGACGATCGAAAGCCCGAGGCCGAGGCCGCGCGCCACCTTCGCGCCCTGGTCGAGGCGCTGGAACTCGCGGAACACGGTCTTTTGCTTGCTCTGCGGAATACCGAGCCCGGTATCGAGAATCTCGACGGAGACCTGTCCGCCGCGCCTGCGGCAACCGACCAGGACCTTGCCGTTTGGCGTGTACTTGATGGCGTTCGAGACGAGGTTCTGCAGCAATCGCCGCAGCAGGCGCCGGTCGGAGCGCAGCGCGAGATTAGTCGGCATGAAGACCAGCTCGAGCCCCTTCTCCTGGGCGCTCGGCTCGAATTCGCGCTGGAGCTGGCGCATCAGTTCGTCGACGCGGAAGGCGGTCGCCTCGGGCTTGAGCGCGCCGCCATCGAGACGCGATATCTCCAGCAGCGCGGTCAGGATCTCCTCGACTGCGTCGAGTGAGGCGTCGATGTTCTCCGCGAGATCGGGACTTCCAGCCGCCCTGTCGCGCTCGACCAGTGAGGTCGCGTAGAGCCGGGCGGCATTGAGCGGTTGCAGGATGTCGTGGCTGGCCGCTGCCAGGAAGCGGGTCTTGGAGGCGTTCGCCAGCTCCGCCTCGGCCTTGGCGCGCTGGAGCTCGGTGTTGACGCGCAGGATCTCCTCGGTGCGCTCGGCGACGCGCCGTTCGAGGGTCTCGTTGGTGCGCGCCAACTCCTCCTCCGCCACCACCGCATCGGTGATATCGGTATAGGTGGTCACGAGGCCGCCGTCGGGCAGCGGGTTCGAGCGGATCTCGATGACCTTCTTCGACGGGAACAGCTTCAGACGGACGGGCTCGCGATCGTTGACGAAGCTCTCCAGCCGCGAGGCCATCAGGTCGTCCTGCTGGCCGTCGCCATAGGCGCCGCGCGTGGCGTTGTAGCGCACGACTTCGTCCAGCCCGGTGCCGAAGCGCACCAGCGAGGGCGGCAGGTCGTAGAGCTGGATGAAAGCCTGGTTCCAGGCCAGCAGGCGCAGGTCGCGGTCGAGCACCGTGATGCCCTGGCCGGCATGGTCGAGACCGTGCTGGAGGATGTCGCGATTGTACTGCAGGGCGGCCGACGCATCGTCGAGCAGCTTGAAGGCAGCCTCGGTGGAGAGGTTGCGCCGCCGCAGCAGCAGCGACAGCACGAGCCGGGCCGATGCCGCGCCGATCGCCGAGGACAGGAGATGCTCGCCGAAGCGCAGCAGATGGATATCCGCCTCGCGATTGCCATTGGGGGCATCGCCCCGGCCGGAGGCAAAGCTGTCGAAGGCGCGCTGCGTCCGCTCCTGTCCGAGATAGCGCCCGATCGTCGATTGCAACTCGGCCTCGGTGACGCTGGAGCGCCACAGCGAGAACGACTGAGCCATGGTCGCCCGGTCGGAGGCGACGAAGGCGTTGGCCTGCAGGCGCTCCATGGCATTAGCCGGGCGCAGCAGCGAGAAGCCGATATAGGCGATGATGTTGAGCCCGAGGCTCCAGACCACGCCATGCGGCAGGCTCGGCAGGTCGAGCCCCAGCAGCGCGCCCGGCCGCAGGGCGGCAATCCCCGCCGGACCGTGCTCGACCAGATCGGTCCAGATGCTCTGCGGATATGCGAGGCTCGGCAGCAGCAGCGTATACGCCCAGGTCAGGGTGCCGATCGTCAGGCCAGCGGCCGCACCCAGAGCCGTGCCGCGCCGCCACAAAAGGCCGCCGAAGAATGCCGGTGCGATCTGCGCGGTCGCCGCAAAGGAGAGCAGGCCGATCGAGACCAGAGCCGCTTCGCCGGCGGCGCGATAATAGGCGTAGCCCAACAGGATCACGATCAGGATCGCGACGCGGCGTATGATCACGACCTGCGAACCGAGGTCACCGCCCGTCGTGCCGCTTTCGTCTCCATGCGAGGTCAGCATGGCGACCGAGCGCGAGGGGTCGCTCAGGCCGCGGCGTCCGCGCAGCAGTAGCGGCATCACCAGATGGTTCGAGATCATGATCGCCAGCGCGACCGAGGCGACGATCACCATCGCCGTGCCGGCGGACAGGCCGCCGACGAAGACCACCAGCGCCAGCCAGTCGAGGTTTCGCTGCAGCGGCAGCAGCAGCACGGTCATGTCGCGGTCGACGCCCGCGCCCGGCAGCAGCAATTCGCCCGACATCGCCAGCGGCATCACGAACAGGTTGATCAGGATGAGGTAGAGCGGAAACATCCAGGCGGCGCGGCGGACATCGCGCGCGTCGCGATTCTCGACGATGGTCATGTGGAACTGGCGCGCCAGCAGCAGGGCTGCACAGGACGAGAGCAGTGTCAGCGTCAGGAACATCGTCCAGTCGGAGGTGCGTTCCCACAGCGGCGGCGCGAGGTCGGGCAGCTTGGCCGACTTGATCAGCAGGTCGGCGGCGCCGTCGAACATGCCGTAGACCACGAAAACGCCCAGGACGAGGAAGGCGACGAGCTTGATCAGTGATTCCACAGCGATCGCGAGGACCAGCCCGTCCTGATGCTCGGTGGCATCGATATGGCGGGTGCCGAAGGCGCAGGCGAAGCCGGCGAGCACCATCGCCACCAGGAATGCGAGGTCGCTGAGCACAGGCGCATCGGGCGTCAGCGCCTGCCCGCCCGTCGCGGTCAGGAAGACCGACAGCGAGTTCGAGACCGCCTTCAATTGCAGCGCGATATAGGGCAGGGCGCCGATCACCGCGACGAGACAGACCAGGGCTGCGACGCGCTCGCTCTTGCCGTAGCGCGCGCCGACGAAATCCGCGATCGAGGTGATGTTCTGCGATTTGGCGATCTCGACGATGCGCGCGACGAAGCGATGCCCAAACCCGATCACCAGGATCGGTCCGACATAGATCCCGAGGAAGTCGAAGCCCGCGCGGTTGGCGAAGCCGACCGAGCCGTAGAACGTCCAGGACGTGCAGTAGACCCCCAGCGCCAGCGCGTAGATCGTCGTGCGCGCACGTCCGCTCATGAGCCGCCGGCCCGAGGTGTCGGCGATATGGGCGATCGCAAACAGCACGCACAGATAGGCGAGAGCCGACAGGATGACTGTCCAGGCCGGGATCATTGCGACTCCATCGCCCCGCATGGGCGCGAGCGTGAGCCTAGCTCCCCTCCGCTGCGCTCGCCATAGCGCTTTGGATGCAGCGGAGGCTGCCGCGAGAGGCGGAACCTTGGGAAAACAGCCCGCTTCGGCCACCTAGGCAGTCCGGCAGGGGTTCAATGCAGGCGGAAACTCGACTAGCGTCCTCGCCCAGGGCCATTCAGCCCGGCAATGCAAAGGGATCCGGTATGCTGAAGGAATTCAAAGAATTCGCCCTCAAGGGCAACGTCATCGACCTCGCCATCGGTGTGGTCATCGGCGCGGCCTTCGGGAAGATCGTCGAATCCATGGTCGGCGACATCATCATGCCGATCATCGGCGCCGTCCTCGGCGGTCTCGATTTCTCGAACTACTTCTTCGGCCTGAGCAGCACGGTGAACAACCCCGTGCTTGTCGAAGCGAAGAAGCAGGGCGCCGTTCTGGCCTATGGCTCCTTCATGACCGCCGCCGTCAACTTCGTGATCATTGCAGCGGTGCTGTTCATGGTGGTGAAGGCGATCAACACGCTCAAGCGCAAGGAAGCAGCCGCTCCGCCGGCCCCGCCGGCGCCCGCTGCGGACGTCGTGCTCCTGACCGAAATCCGTGATCTCCTGAGGCAGAAAACGGTCTGAGGACACCCGTTCCGGTCGCGGCGATTCATCACCGCGACCGATTGACCTGATCTCGCGATTTCATGCACCGTTGCGCCGCCATCGGCTAAACAGGAGCATCCAATCACGAGGTTCCAGCCGATGACGACCACGACGCTTCCGGGCGCCAGCCTGATCGATTCCCTCAGGCCCGAGGCCCGCAGCGCGCCCGAGAGCGGCATCGTCGAGGTGATGAACCACGGCCGGATGCGCGAGGGCCTGATCCCGCTCTGGGTCGGCGAGGGCGACCTGCCGACGCCCGATTTCATCGTCAAGGCGGCCAACGCCTCGCTTGCGGCCGGCGAGACCTTCTACACCTGGCAGCGCGGCGTGCCCGAATTGCGCGCGGCGCTGGCGCGCTATCACGAGCGGCTCTACGGCCAGTCCTTCTCGCCCGAGCGCTTCTTCGTCACGGGCTCCGGGATGCAGTCGGTGCAGCTTGCCGTGCGCCTCGTCGCCGGCCCCGGCGACGAGCTCATCATCCCCACCCCGGCCTGGCCCAATTTCGCCGCGGCCATGGGTGTCGCTGGCGCCAAGGCCGTCTGCGTGCCGATGGACCTGCATGAGGGGCGCTTCACGCTCGACCTCGACAAGCTCGCAGCCGCGATCACGCCGAGGACGCGCGCGCTCGTCATCAACTCGCCTGCCAACCCCACGGGCTGGACCGCGACAAAGGACGAGATGGCGGCGCTGCTGGCGCTCGCCCGCAAGCACGGCATCTGGATCATCGCCGACGAGATCTACGGCCGTTTCGTCTATGATGGCTCAGCGCGCGCCGCCTCCTTCCACGACGTCATGGACGAGAACGACCGCGTCCTGTTCGTGCAGACCTTCTCCAAGAACTGGGCGATGACAGGCTGGCGCATCGGCTGGATCGAGGCGCCTGCCGCGCTCGGCCAGATTATCGAGAATCTGATCCAGTACTCGACCTCGGGCTCGCCGGTCTTCGTTCAGCGTGCCGCTACCGCCGCACTGGACGAGGGCGAAGGCTTCATCGGCGAGCAGATCGCGCGCGCTGCCGAGGGCCGCAAGATCATTGCCGAGGGCCTGAAGGCGACGAACCGCGTCTCGCTCGCGGCCCCGGTGGGCGCCTTCTACCAGTTCTTCTCGGTCGACGGGCACAGCGATTCCCGCAGCCTCGCCGTCGAACTGGTCGACAAGGCCAATGTCGGCCTCGCACCCGGAACCGCCTTCGGTCCCGGCGGCGAGACGGGTATGCGGCTCTGCTTTGCGCGCAAATCATCCGACCTCGTCGAGGCGGTCTCGCGGCTACAGCGCGCCATCGCGACGCTGTGAGGCGCACGCGCCTGCTTGGCGCGCACCCCCGCCCTGCGCAGGGGCGGGGGTGTGCCATTTGACCGGGCGGGGTGCGCCCGCCATGAACGCTGCGGGCGCCGCCACACCGCGACGCGCAGCGCGGACGCCATGGCAGTTTTCGGTTACCCCTCCAGACGGCTGACGACCCTGTGGCGCGAGGCGCTGGTCATCGGCCTCGCATTGACAGGGGGCGGGTTGCTCGCGCTCTGCGGCGTGCCGGCGGCGTGGCTGTCGGGCTCGATGCTGCTGGTCTCCGCGGTTGGCCTGCTGCGACCCTTGCCGGATCTGCGCAAGCCCTGGTTTGACACGACGATGCTTCTGTCGGGCACGCTGATCGGTTCCGCCGCGACACCCGAAGCCCTCGCCATGGTGGTGCGCTATCCC
Source organism: Allobosea sp. P1_B10 (assembly GCF_056406735.1). Classification (NCBI taxonomy): domain Bacteria; kingdom Pseudomonadati; phylum Pseudomonadota; class Alphaproteobacteria; order Hyphomicrobiales; family Alloboseaceae; genus Allobosea; species Allobosea sp. P1_B10. Next base: position 187,412 of record NZ_JBFTZP010000007.1, read on the forward strand.
AGTTCTCTTGTGCTCCTGTTCGTCGCGCTTGCGGCCATCATGCTCGCATCGGGGGCCTATCTCCGCTACGTCGCCGGCTGGTCCTGGATTGATTCGCTGCTCGCCTCAGCCCCCGGCGCGCTTTCGGCCGTCATCGCCGTGGCGCAGGCCAAGGGCGCCAATATCGGCCGCATCGCGGTCATCCAGCTCTTCCGCATCCTCGTGCTGGTGGCGGCGCTGCCGAGCATCATGCAGCTTGTCGGGGGAATAGGAGAGGGCGCAGGCCAGGTTCCGGCGTTCGCGATCATAGGTGCCGGCGAAATGCTGCTGGTCCTGCTCTGCGGGTTCGCAGCCAGCGTCGTCTTCGAGCGCATTGGCGTCACCGCGCCCGGGATTCTCGGGGCAACGCTGGCGAGCGCCGTCCTGCATGGAACCGGCGTCGTCCACGGTGTGCTGCCACCTTCGATACAGATCGCCGTGCTCGTGCTGCTCGGCGCCGTGATGGGCGGGCGCGTCTCGCATGTGAAGCGGCACGAATTGCTGGCGCTGTTTCCGCTGGCGATCGGCGGCTTCGTGGTCTCGATCGTGGTGGCGTTCGCCTTTGCCTGGCCGGCCGCCTGGCTGGCCGGCGTGCCCTATGCCACCGCGATGGCGGCTTTCGCGCCCGGCGGCCTCGAGGCCATGGCGATGCTAGCGTTCGCGATGGGGCTCGACCCGCTCTATGTCGGCGCGCACCATCTCGCGCGCTTCATGATGCTGGGGCTTGCGATGCCGTTGATCGTGGCGCGGATGAAGCCCAACCCGCCTGGCAGCTGAGCCTCAGCGCGCCGGCCAGCTCGCGCCATTGGTATGCGTCATCACGGCATAGAGCGAGGTCGTGCCGCAGATGAAGAGCCGGTTCAGCTTCGGCCCGCCCCAGGCGAGATTGGCGACGATCTCGGGAATCGCGACCTTGCCGACCAGCGTGCCGTCCTGGTCATGGACATGCACGCCATCGGCAGCGCTTGCCCAGACCCGGCCCTCGACATCAAGCCGGAAACCGTCGAACAGGCCCGCCGTGCAGGTGGCGAACACGGTGGAATGTCCGAGCTTCGTGCCATCGGGCGACAGCTGGCAGGCGCGGATGTGGCGCGGCCCGTGCTCGGGATCATGGCTAGCGCCGGTGTCGGCGATGTAGAGGATGCTCTCATCGGGCGAGAAGGCGAGCCCGTTCGGCTTGACGAAATCATCCGCCACAAGCGAGAGCGCGCCGCTGCGGCCGTCGATGCGGTAGACATTGCAGCGGCCGATCTCGCCGTCGGACTTGTCGCCCTCGTAATCGCTGAGGATCCCGTAGTCGGGATCGGTGAACCAGATCGAATCGTCGGATTTCACGACGACGTCGTTGGGCGAGTTCAGGCGCTTGCCCTGCCAGCGATCGGCCAGAACGGTGATCGTGCCGTCATGCTCGGTGCGCGTGACCTGCCGGCCGCCATGCTCGCAGGTGACGAGCCGTCCCTGCCTGTCGACGGTGTTGCCGTTGGAGTTGCGCGCCGGCTGGCGGAAGACGGATGTCTGGCCCGAGAGCGCGTCGTGCCGCATCATCCGGTTGTTGGGAATGTCCGACCAGACCAGCGTGTTATGGGCCGGGAACCAGGCCGGCCCCTCCGACCAGCGAGCGCCGGTCCAAAGCCGTTCGACGCGTGCGGAGCCCGGAATGACCCGGTGGAAACGTGGGTCGAGAACAGTCACACCGGTGCCTTCGATCACGCCGTACATCACGAACTCTCTCCCCAACTTATCGCGGCACCATCAGCGAGACCGGCGCGAACGGCAAGCCTCACAAGGCAAGGCCGTCATCCCAATAGGGCGTGGCGCCGTAGAGTTCGCCGAGATAGTCGACGAAGGCGCGCACTTTCTGCTCCATATGCCGCCGGCTCGGATAGACCGCGTAGACCGCGACCCGCCTGCCGACAGAGTAGTCCGGCAGCACCCGCTGCAATGCACCTGATTTCAGTTCAGGCCCCACGTCCCAGGTCGAGCGCAGGGCGATGCCGACGCCTGCCAGGAGCGCCTCGCGGATCACCTCGCTGGAATTGGTCCGCAGGGGGCCGTTGACGCGCACGGTCACGGGGCCGTCGGGCCCGTCCAGTCGCCAGTGGTCGGCGTTGTGGGCAATCAGCGTATGGCGGGCGAGGTCCTCTATCGATGTCGGCAGGCGGTGGGTGGCGAGATAGCTGGGAGCCGCGCAGAGCACACGGTGGTTGGGCGCGAGCCGCTTCGCCACGAGGCTGGAATCCTGAAGGTCGGCGATGCGCACCGCGACATCAAAACCCTCGCCGACGACATCGACGAAGGCGTCGCTCAGCACGAGCTCGACTGTTACCTGCGGGTTGGCATCGAGGAACGGCTTCAAATGCGGCGCGATGTGCAGGCGGCCAAAAGAGGTCGGGGCCGATACGCGCAGATTGCCCCGCACCTGGCCCGCGCCACTCGCCACCCAGGCCTCGGCATCCTCGATCGAGGACAGGATCGAGACGACGCGCTCGTAGAAACCCTGGCCGGCCTCGGTCAGCGAGAGCTGGCGGGTGGTGCGCTGGAGCAGGCGAACGCCGAGGCGTTCCTCCAATCGCCTGATTCGCTTGGAGATAACCGCAGGCGAGAGGTTGAGCTGGCGCCCGGCGGCCGACATGCTCTTGGCCGTGACGACATGCGCAAACACGTCGAGATCGCCGAACCTGTCCATGCGTGATCCATCTTTTCCGAATTGGAAACAATCATGCACGAAGACCCCGCTGCAAGCGAGTTGGAATTGGTCTAGGGTCGGTTCCGTTACMGTTTCGCCGGGGATCGTCATTGCGAGCGAAGCGAAGCAATCCAGGGGTCGACGAGCTCCACAAGTCTGGATTGCTTCGCTTCGCTCGCAATGACGGCGAGCCGACCGGCAGAATTCTTCGAGGTCGACCATGTCCGCGATCGCATTTCCCGTTCCCGATGCCGGCATCCTGGCCCGCCGCGATGCGATCATTGCCGGCCTGGCGGGACTGGTCGCGGCCGAGGCGCTGATCACCTCGGCCGATGAGCGCCGGCCCTATGAGACAGATGCTCTGACCGCCTATCGTCGGCTGCCGCTGGCGGTGGTGCTGCCCTCGACCACCCAGGAAGTGGCGGCGGTTCTGCGCTATTGCAGCCAGCAGGGCGTGCCCGTCGTCCCGCGCGGCGCCGGCACATCCCTGTCGGGCGGCGCGATCCCACAGGAGGACGCCATCGTCATCGGCGTCTCCAAGATGAACCGCATCCTGGAGATCGACTACGCCAACCGCGTCGCGAAAGTGCAGGCCGGCGTCACCAATCTCGCCGTCACCGGGGAGGTCATGGCCGAGGGCTTCTTCTATGCGCCCGATCCGTCCTCGCAGCTCGCCTGCTCGATCGGCGGCAATATCGGCATGAACTCCGGTGGGGCGCATTGCCTGAAATACGGCGTCACCACCAACAATGTGCTGGGCGTCACCTTGGTGATGCTGGATGGGAGCATTGTGGAGATCGGAGGCGCCCATCTCGATGCGCCCGGCCTCGACATCCTGGGCCTGATCGTCGGCTCGGAGGGCCAGCTCGGCATCGTCACGGAGGCCACGGTGCGCATCCTGCGTTCGGCGGAGGGCGCGCGCCCCGTGCTCTTCGGCTTCCCGACCAGCGAGCAGGCAGGCTCGGCGGTCGCCGCGATCATCGGCGCCGGCATTATTCCAGTGGCAATGGAGTTCATGGACAAGCCGGCCATCGAGATCTGCGAGGCCTTCGCCAAGGCCGGCTACCCGATGGATGTCGAGGCGCTGCTGATCATCGAGGTCGAGGGCTCCGACGCCGAGATGGACGCCCAGCTCGCCCGCATCGTGACGATCGCCAGGGAGCACGGCGTCAAGACGGTGAAGGAAAGCCAGTCTGCGATGGAATCCGCCGCGATCTGGAAGGGCCGCAAATCCGCGTTCGGCGCGACCGGGCGGATCGCTGACTACATCTGCATGGACGGCACGATCCCGACCGGGCAGCTGCCCTATGTGCTGCGCCGCATGGACGAGATCGTGAAGGGTTATGGTCTGCGCGTCGCCAACGTCTTCCACGCCGGCGACGGCAATCTGCACCCGCTGATCCTCTACAATTGCAACGATCCCGTAGAGGCGCAGAAGGCCGAGGATGCCGGCATGGACATCCTGAAGCTCTGCGTCGAGGTCGGCGGCTGCCTCACCGGCGAGCATGGCGTCGGCATCGAGAAGCGCGACTTGATGACGGTCCAGTTCAACGAGGTCGACCTGCACCAGCAGATGAGGGTGAGGGCGGTGTTCGACCCGGGTTGGTTGATGAACCCCGCAAAGGTGTTTCCGCTGGAAGGCAGGATCGCCGCGTGATCATCCACACCCCCACCACAGAGGCGCAGGCCTGCGCCGTCGTGAAATCGGTCTTTTCGTCCGGCGTGCCGCTGGCGATCCGGGGCGGCGGCACCCGCTCGGGGCTCGGTCGCCCGAGCCAGGCCGCCAGCACCCTCACCAGCGCCGGCCTGACCGGAATTACCCTCTACGAGCCCTCCGAAATGGTGATCGGCGCGCGCGCCGGGACCTCGCTGGCAATCGTCCAGCAGACTCTCGCCGATCGCGGCCAGATGCTGCCCTTCGAGCCCATGGACCATCGCGCGCTGCTCGGCTCTTCCGGCGAGCCCTCGATCGGCGCGGTAGCCGCCGGCAACATCTCCGGCCCGCGCCGCATCAATGCTGGCGCGGCGCGCGACTCCCTGATCGGTGTAAAGCTGGTCAACGGGCGCGGCGAGATGATCAAGTCGGGCGGGCGCGTCATGAAGAACGTCACGGGCCTCGATCTGGTGAAGCTCGTCGCCGGCAGCTTTGGCACGCTCGGCTTCCTCACCGAGGTGATCTTTCGCGTGCTGCCCGTGCCCGAGCGCGTTGTGACGCTGGTCTGGCACGGATTGAGCGACGAGGCCGCCGTCGCGCTGCTGTCTGCCGCGCTCGGCTCGCCCTTCGAGCCCTTCGCCGCGGCGCATCTGCCCGCCGGCATCGGCGCGGAACAGGCGCGCACGCTGCTGCGGCTGGAGAATTTTACGGCCTCGATCGACTACCGCGCCGCCGAACTCGCGGCCCTGCTCAGCGCCCATGGGGCGCCCGAGATGCTCGAAGGCGATGCCTCCTCCACGCTGTGGACGGACGTGCGCGACGCCCACTTCTTCGCCGGCACGCAGGAAGCCGTCTGGCGTCTCTCGCTCGCGCCGACCAACGGTCCCAGGGCGACCGCCGCGATCGCGCGCGCCATTCCCGACGCCCGCTGGTTCTACGATTGGGGCGGCGGGCTGGTCTGGCTGGCGACGCCGGTTGCAGGCGATGCCGGCGCGGCTGCCATCCGTTCCGCGATCCTGCCGCTGGGCGGTCACGCCACGCTGGTGCGCGCGCCCGATGCGGTCCGGGCGAGCGTCCCGGTGTTCCAGCCATTGGCCGAACCGCTCATGCGGGTGACGGCGGGCATCAAGACGAGTTTCGACCCGGTGGGGATCTTGGAACCCGGCCGGATGTATGCGGGGATATGAACATGGGCGCGGGGAACCCCTCTCCCGGATGGGAGAGGGGCAGGGGTGAGGGCCGGACGGTGCCAGCTGATGTGCAGGCACACCCTTATCCGGCGCTCGGCGCCACCTTCTCCCATCCGGGAGAAGGACCAGCCGTCGCGGGTGACAGGACGATCAGAGCGTAGCCATGCAGACCAACTTCAGCCCGGCCCATCTTGCTTCGGATCCGCGCCTGCCGGCGTCGGAAAAGATCCTGCGCACCTGCGTGCATTGCGGGTTCTGCACCGCGACCTGCCCGACCTATCTCTTGCTCGGTGACGAGCTCGATAGCCCACGCGGCCGCATCTACCTGATCAAGGACATGCTGGAGAACGGCAAACCGGCCACCGCCGAGGTGGTGAAGCATGTCGACCGCTGCCTCTCCTGCCTGTCCTGCATGACGACCTGCCCCTCGGGCGTGAACTACATGCACCTCGTCGACCATGCCCGCGCGCATATCGAGGAAACCTATGAGCGCGACTGGGCCGACCGCACCCTGCGCCGCGTGCTGGCGGCGGTGCTGCCCTATCCCAACCGCTTTCGCGCCGCGATGGTCGGCGCGCTGATCGCAAAGCCCTTTGCCGGCCTGTTTGGTCTGCTGCCAATTGTCGGTGCGCGGCTCAAGGCCATGCTGACGCTAGCCCCGCTGCGGCTTCCGACGCGTTCGTCCATGGAAGGCCCGCAAAGCTTCCCCGCGATCGGGGCGCCTCGCAGCAAGCGCGTCGCCATGCTGTCGGGCTGTGCCCAGCCGGTGCTCGATCCCGCTATCAACGAGGCTACCATCCGGCTGCTGACGCGACACGGCGTAGAGGTCGTGCTGCCGGAGGGCGAGGGCTGCTGCGGTGCGCTTGTGCATCATATGGGCCGCGAGCACGACGCGCTGTCCTTCGCCCGCAACAACATCGACGCCTGGATGGCGGAGGTCGAGGGCGAGGGGCTCGATGCGATTCTGATCACGGCGTCGGGCTGCGGCACGACGATCAAGGATTACGGCTTCATGTTCCGCAATGAGCCGGCCTATGCCGAGAAGGCAGCGCGCATCTCTGACCTCGCCAAGGACATCACCGAGTTCCTCGCGACCATCGAGCTCGACCACACGCGCGACGTCGCGATGCCGATCGCCTATCACTCTGCCTGCTCGATGCAGCACGGCCAGCAATTGAAGGACGGCCCCAAGCGCCTGCTGGCGGCAGCCGGCTTCAAGGTCAAGGAGGTGCCCGAAGGGCATATCTGCTGCGGCTCGGCCGGCGTCTACAACATCCTCCAGCCGGAGATCGCGGGACAGCTGCGCGACCGCAAGGTCGGCAATATCGAGAAGACGCGTCCGGTGCTGGTCGCCACCGGCAATATCGGCTGCATGACGCAACTCGCAAAGGGCTTTGCCGACAAGGGCGCGACAACGCCGGTCGTCCACACCGCCGAACTGTTGGACTGGGCGACGGGCGGCCCGCTGCCGGAAAAACTGGCGCGGGCAGGGCTCGAGGATCGTCCCTTGCGGGCCGTGCCGACGCTGCAGGCTGCGGAGTAAATCGCTCCCCGTCATTGCGAGCGAAGCGAAGCAATCCAGGCATACGTATAGCGCTGCCGTTCCTGGATTGCTTCGCTGCGCTCGCAAGGACGGGCTGTGACGGCGCGCTTGCCCCGCGCGCCCTGCCAAGTTACCGAACGCACACCTGTTTCAGCGGGCGGCGCCCGCATTCAAAATTCGAGAAGTGAACACCCATGTCGAAGCCCGACAAGCTCAAAGCCCGCCAGCCGCGTGGCTTCGTCGACCGCGGCCCTGCCGATGTCGCCGCGACCGAGCGCATGCTTGGCGTCATCCGCGAGCAGTTCTCGCTCTATGGCTTCGACGCGGTCGAGACGCCCTTCGTTGAGTTCTCCGACGCGCTCGGAAAATTCCTGCCCGACCAGGACCGGCCCAATGAGGGCGTCTTCTCCTTCCAGGACGATGACGAGCAGTGGCTTTCGCTGCGCTACGATCTGACCGCGCCGCTCGCCCGCTATGTCGCGGAAAATTTTGACGCGCTGCCAAAGCCCTATCGCAGCTATCGCGCCGGCTATGTCTTCCGCAACGAGAAGCCGGGCCCGGGCCGTTTCCGCCAGTTCATGCAGTTCGACGCCGATATTGTCGGCGCCGGATCGGTCGCGGCCGATGCCGAGATCTGCATGCTCGCCGCCGATACGATGGAAGCGCTCGGCATCAAGCGCGGCGACTATGTCGTCAAGGTCAACAACCGCAAGGTGTTGGACGGCGTGATGGAAGCGATCGGCCTCGGCGGCGAAGAGAATGCCGGCCGCCGCCTGACTGTCCTGCGCGCCATCGACAAGCTCGACAAGTTCGGACCGGAGGGCGTCAAGCTGCTGCTGGGCGAGGGCCGCAAGGATGAGAGTGGAGACTTCACCAAGGGCGCTGGCTTGAGCGAAGCTGCGATTGAAAAAATCGTCGACTTGTTAGAGATGCCATCGCTCGACGAAATGCTGAGTTATGATGCCAATAACTTCACCTTGGATCAGGCTCCACGATCTGAATTTTCGGATAGCGATCTTTTCCACGAAGGTGTGTCGGAACTCGCTACAATTTCGAAAATGTTCGTGAAATCTGGATATAAGAGCGATCGCGTACGCATAGATTTCTCCGTCGTACGCGGGCTCGAATACTACACCGGCCCGGTCTACGAGGTGGAGCTAACCTTCCCCGTCACCAATGACGACGGGCAGGTGGTGCGCTTCGGTTCGGTTGCGGGCGGTGGGCGTTATGACGGGCTCGTCGGTCGCTTCCGGCCTGAGCCGGTGCCGGCGACAGGCTTCTCCATCGGCGTCTCGCGCCTGTTCTCGGCGCTGAAGGCGGTGAAGTCGCCGATCGTCGACAACAAGGTCGATCTGCCGCTGGTCGTCGTCACCGCGATGGACAACAAGAGCCCTGAGCACATGCCGGGCTATCAGGCGATGGTCTCGCAGCTGCGCCAGGCCAAGACCGAAGCCGGCAAGCCGCTGCTGCGCGCCGATCTCTATCTCGGCTCCTCGGGCTTCAACGCACAGATGAAGTACGCCGACCGCCGCGGTGCCATCTGCGCCGTGATCCAGGGGTCTTCGGAGCGCGAGGCCGGCACGGTCATCATCAAGGACCTGATCATGGGCGCCGAGCTCGCTGCCGCTGGCCGCGAGGTCAAGGATTCCGCGGAGCACAAGGCCCGCCAGGCCGAGGCGCAGTTCCCCGTGCCGGCAGCGGAGCTTGTCGAGGGCGTGAAGCGGGTGCTGAAGCGGCACGCGTAGCGCTGCGAACGTCATGCTCGGGCTTGACCCGAGCCGCCGCCGTCATGCTCGCCCTTGTGGCGAGCAGCCACGTCTTGAACGCAACCTTCGCCCAATAAAGACGTGGATGGTCGGCACAGGGCCGACCATGACGGGAATTCGCCGCCCGAGCATAACGCCTGCGAATTCCCGTTCACCCATTTCCCTAAAAACAATCGAAAACGCGCTGCATCGCTGCTAGGACAGCGCCCGTAACAGGATGAACCCAGCCGTGCCCGCCATCAGCGCCAGCATCGAGACCGTGATCGCGTTGTTCGCGCGCGAGGGCTATGCCCGCGCCGAGCCCGCGATCCTGCAGCCGGCCGATGTTTTCCTCGACCTTTCGGGCGAGGATATCCGCCGCCGCATCTTCATGACCCAGGACGCCGATGGGCGCGACTGGTGCCTGCGGCCCGAATACACCATTCCCGTCGCGCTCGATCATATCGCCTCGGGCGCCACGGAACCGGCCGCCTATGCCTATGCCGGCCCGGTCTTCCGCATGCGCTCGCGCGAGCCCGGCGAGTTCGCCCAGGCTGGCCTTGAATCCTTCGGCCGCGAGGATTTTGCCGCGACCGACGCCGAGATCATGGCGCTGACCATCGAGGCGACCGCCGCGCTCGGCCTCGCACGGCCAAAGATCGTGATGGGCGATGTCGCGCTGCTGAACGCGCTCCTCAATGAACTCGCGGTGCCCCAGGCCGCCCGCCGCCGCCTGATGCGCGCCGTCGTGCAGGGCAAGGGCGCCGCTGCCGTCGACGCGCTCGATCCGCCGGTCGCGGACGGCGACGCCGCCCATGCCGGCCTGCTCAAGGCGTTGGAAGGCCAGAACCCCAACGCCGCAAAGGCTTTCGTCGAGGATGTGCTCTCCATCGCCGGCATCTCGACGGTCGGTGGCCGCAGTGCCGGCGATATCGCCGCGCGCTTCCTGGCCCGTGCAGCCGAACGCGAAAACCCGGTCTCGACCGAGATCCGCGGCATCCTGGCGGAAGCCCTCTCGGTCTCCGGCGATCCCGACACCGTGTCCGCGACCTTGCGTGACCTTGCCGGACGCGCCTCGCTGGATCTCGCCGCGCAGCTCGACGCATTCGACGAGCGCACCGGCTTCCTGGCCGTGCGCGGCGTCGATGTCGGCGCGATCGCCTTCCAGACCGGCTTTGCCCGCAATCTCGACTACTACACCGGCTTCATCTTCGAGCTTCACGACACCACCCGTACCGACGGCAAGCCGGTCGCCGGCGGTGGCCGTTATGACGCCGTGCTGGGCCGGCTGGGCGCCACGCGACCGACGCCCGCTGTCGGCGCATCGCTCTGGCTCGACCGGCTGGCGGGAGACGCCGCATGACTGACGCACCGCTCGTTCTCGCCGTGCCCTCCAAGGGCCGGTTGCAGGAAAACGCCACCGCCTTCTTCGGGCGCGCCGGCCTGAAATTCGTGACCTCGCGCGGCGAGCGCGACTATCGCGGCACGATCGCGGGTGTCGAGGGCGCCGAAGTTGCCTTCCTCTCGGCTTCCGAGATCGTCTCGCAGCTCGCCTCGGGCGCGGCCCATTTGGGCATCACCGGCGAGGATCTGGTGCGCGAGCAGGTGTCGGACGCCGATGCCGCCGTCGAGATGCTGACGCCGCTCGGCTTCGGTCACGCCAATGTCGTGGTCGCGGTGCCCCAGGCCTGGATCGACGTGCGCAGCATGGCCGATCTCGACGACGTCGCCTCGACCATGCGGATCAAGCAGGGCCGCAAGCTGCGCGTCGCGACAAAATATGTGAACCTGACGCGGCACTTCTTCGCGCAGCACGGCATCGCCGATTACCGCATCGTCGAGAGCCTCGGTGCGACCGAAGGTGCGCCGGCCGCTGGTAGCGCCGAGATCGTGGTCGACATCACCACCACGGGTTCGACCCTGTCGGCCAATGCACTGAAAATCCTCGATGACGGCGTCATGCTCGCCTCGGAGGCCAATCTCGTCGCCTCGGTGCGCGCACCCTGGAGCGATCGTGCGCGGGCGGCTGCCAACACCATCCTCTCGCGCATCGCCGCCGAGGAAGAGGCCCGCACCATCCGCGAGATCCGGGTGCAGCCGATCGGCGCAGACGTTCTGGCCGGCGTTCTCGAGCGCTTCGGCGCCCGTACGCCGTTTGGCACGGCGGCGCAGGGCGGCGTGCAGATCCTGCATTGCCCAGAGAAGTCCGTTTTCGCGCTGGTCGAGCATCTCGCGGCCAATGGCGCGGACGACATCACCGTCAGCGCGCCGACCTATCTCTTCCGCAAGGCCAATCCGCTCAGCGAACGACTGCTCGCGCGAATCTGAGCCGGCACCGACGCCCGAGTGGGCCGTTCGCTCGCGGGTCCGGGCGTTGCGCGCGTCGAATCCGGCGCGGGCGCTGCCCCGTAAAATCCCGAATCTGAGTTTATGGCAGCGGTTCAGGATTGATCCCGAACCAATACGCGGTTACGCGCTTTCACCAGGGTGAGGCCGCGGGTTATCATCACGGCCATGACTGCAGGTAACAAAACGATGAACCGACGCCTTGGCTACGCTGCCCTCCTTGCCGCTTCCGTATCGGCGCTGCCGCTGCTGACCGACCCCGCGTCCGCCCAGCGCAGGCCCAAGCCTGCCGAACAGCCCACGCTCGAGCAGCGCGAAGGCCCGGCGGTCAAGCAGGACAAGAACTTTCCGCTCGGCGCCTCCTGGACGGCGATCGCTCTTAACGGCCGACCGATCACCGATCGCCGCATCACCTTGCAGGTCGACCAGAACCTGCGCGGCACCGGCTTCGGTGGCTGCAACACGTTCTCGGCCTCAGCCTATCCGCTGCGCCAGCAGGGTTTTGCGGTCGGCCCGCTGGCATTGACCAAGCGCGCCTGCGACAAGGGCGTGCTCGACTTCGAGCGCAGTTATCTTATGGCCCTGCGCGGCGCTCGTAACTGGGACGTCGTCGCCGGCAAGCTCATCATCAAGGGCGCGGCCGGCGAAATCCAGTTCGACCGCGGCATCTAAATCCAGCGCCGCCCAGCTGGCCCAGCCGGCATAGGGCTGAGAAGCCGCGCGAGCGGCCTCGACCCGCTCTCCATCAGCAGGCGCCAGGCCCTGTGATGGATTGCGGGTTTTTTGTCTTTCCGGGTCAGATATCGCGAGCGGCGTCGCCTGGACGCCGCGTGCCCGGGCGGTCAGCCGAGGCTGGCCGCCTCGCGCTGTGTGGCCCTGGGGCTGAAGGTGCCGTCTTCATTGCGCTGCATTGCGACGATCGCGTCGTGCATCTCGCGCAGGGTCGAGCGGTGACCGATCGAGACGATGCGCGTCTGCGGCAGGCTGCTTTCGATCGTGGCGTAGATCTCGCCTTCGAGTTTCTCGTCGAGCGAGGCGGTCGCCTCGTCGAGGAAGAGCCAGTCGGGCTTGGCCAGGAGCGCGCGCGCGACGGCCAGGCGCTGCTGCTCGCCGCCCGAAAGTCGCTGGCCCCAGAGATCGACTTCGTCCAGCCGCTCGTTCAGATGGGCGAGCTTGACCTTCTCCATCGCCGCGTGGATCTCGGCGTCGCTGTATGTCGCCTCCTCGGAGGGGTAGACCAGGGCTGCCCTGAGCGAGCCTTGCGGCAGATAGGGCCGCTGCGGCAACAGCATGACATGTGCGTTGGCGGGAACGCCGACCCGGCCCTCGCCGAAGGGCCATATCCCGGCGATCGCCCTGAACAGCGTGGACTTGCCCGAGCCTGACGGGCCGGTGACGAGCGTCCGGCGGGCGGCGCCGAGGTCCAGATCGTTCACCCGCACGATCGGCTGGCCGTTCGGCAGGCTGAGCGTCATGCCGGTCACGTTCAGCGCGCTGCCTGCCGACGCCGAGACGTCGATGCCCTGGCCGTTGCCGCTGGCCGCCTTCGCCTGGGCAATTGCTGCCTCGAAGGTTGTGAGGCGGTTGATCGAGGCGAGGTAGGAGGCGATCGTGTTGTACCGGTCGATGAAGAACGACATCGCGGTCTGCACGCGGTCGAAGGCCGATGCTACCTGCGTCATGATGCCGAGCGTGATCGCGCCGGTGAAATAGTGCGGTGCCAGCAGCACGTAGGGCACCACGACGTTCGCCTGGCTGTAGGATGCCGTGAAGGTGGTGAGCTTCACGCGGGCCCAGACCAGCCGGTAGAAGTTCGTGACGATGTCGCCGAAACGCTCGCTGAGATGGCGCTGCTCCGACAGTTCGCCGCGCATCAGTGCGATCTGCTCCGAATATTCGCGCAGGCGTGCCAGCGAGAAGCGGAAATTCGCCTCGCGACGTTCCTGCTCGAATTCCAGCCCGATCAGCGGCTTGCCGATCAGATGGGTGATCCAGGTCGCAGCGATCGAATAGATCAGCGCCATCCAGAGCAGGAATCCGGGAATGACGATCGATGTGCCGGGGATCGTGATCGGGATCGGGATCGACCACAGGATGATAGAGAACGAGACCAGGGTCGAAACCTGCGACAGCAGCGGCAGCGCGAAGTTATAGGTCTGGTTGACGAAGGAGCGGGTGTCTTCAGCGATGCGCTGGTCAGGGTTGTCGGCCGTGCCGGCGAGCGAAATGCGGTAATGCGTGGGGCCGTTGAGCCAGTGGCCGGTATAGGTTTCGGCCATCCAGCGCCGCCAGCGGATCAGCAGCGTATAGTTCGCCACCATCTCGATCAGGTTCGACATGACCGAGATCGCGGCCCAGACACTGAAAACGAAGATCAGCTGGTACCAGAAGGTCGGTGCGTCCTTTTCCTGGATCGCATTGTAGAAGTCGCGATTGAAGAAGCTCAGCCGCAGCGAAATGCCGACCTGCAGCTGGTTGAGCACCACGAGGAAGATCAGCAGCATGGTGCCGAGATGGCCCAGGCGGACCTGGAACGAGCCGAAGGGCCAGAGCTTTGCGGTGGTGGGCTCGGTCGATTCGAAATAGGGCGAGGCGAGCCGCGCGATCCGCTGGATCACCGGGATGAAGGAGATCAGGTAGATCAGGATGCCGAACACGGCCACGGTCGTGCTCAGGCTTGCGGGCGGCGCAAGCGCCTGCGCCGAGGCTGGCCAGTAGCCCAGCGCAGCCAGGATGCTGCCGGCCCCGAACAGCACGTACTCGACGCCGAAGATGCCGGAGAAGATCTTCAGGAAGAAGGGCAGGGCGGTCGCGCGGAAGGTCGCCAGCGCCAGCAGCGCGCCTATCACGCCCATGCCAATCAGTCCGGCGCTGCCGCCTTGCTGGCCTGTCAGCAGGGCAAGCGCGGCAAGCGCTGCGACGGCGAAACTCAATACACGCATGAGGACGATCCTGGCCGGGTGGTGCGGCGCGAGGCGCCGTGATTCGGACCATGTCGCAGCCGCTGCGGCCATTCAATGGCTGGCGGCCCAGATGAGCGAATTGTCATCTGCCCGACAGAAAAAAGGCCCGGCTTGCGCCGGGCCTTCGATAGTCTCGCAGAAGCGAAGCTTGCCTGGACCAGGGGTCCATGCAGCCGCCGAAACCGGGCTTGCCCGGTTCCGGGATTTCAGACGCTGGGAGCGCCTGGACTTCCTCAGAAGTCCATGCCGCCCATGCCGCCGCCGCCCATCTGGGGCATCGGCGAGTCCTTCTTCGGGAGCTCGGCGATCATCGCCTCGGTGGTGATGAGCAGGCCAGCGATCGAAGCTGCGTCCTGGATCGCCGTACGCACGACCTTGGTGGGGTCGATGATGCCGGCCTTGACCAGATCGCCGTACACGCCGGTCTGGGCATTGTAGCCGAAGGCGTATTCCTTGGACTCGAGCAGCTTGCCGACCACGACAGCGCCATCATCACCGGCGTTGTCGACGATCTGCTTGGCCGGGGCCATGATCGCCTTGCGGACGATCTCGACGCCGGTCTTCTGGTCGTCGTTGGCGGTCTTGATCGCCTTAACGGTCGAGAGAGCGCGCAGGAGGGCGACGCCACCACCCGGCAGGACGCCTTCTTCAACGGCGGCGCGGGTCGCGTTCAGGGCGTCGTCGACGCGGTCCTTCTTCTCCTTGACTTCGACTTCGGTCGCGCCGCCGACGCGGATGACCGCGACGCCGCCGGCCAGCTTGGCCAGACGCTCCTGGAGCTTCTCACGATCGTAGTCCGAAGAGGTCTCTTCGATCTGCGCCTTGATCTGGGTGACGCGAGCTTCGATGTCCTTCTTCTTGCCGGCGCCGTCGATGATCGTGGTGGTCTCCTTCTCGATGCGCACCTTCTTGGCGCGTCCGAGCATGGCGAGGGTCACGGTCTCGAGCTTGATGCCGAGGTCTTCCGAGATCATCTGACCGGCGGTCAGGATCGAAAGGTCCTCGAGCATCGCCTTGCGGCGATCGCCGAAGCCAGGAGCCTTGACGGCTGCAACCTTCAGGCCGCCACGGAGCTTGTTGACGACGAGCGTGGCAAGAGCCTCGCCTTCGACGTCTTCGGCGATGATGAGCAGCGGCTTGCCGGTCTGCACCACGGCCTCGAGGATCGGCAGCATCGCCTGCAGCGACGACAGCTTCTTCTCGAAGATCAGGATGTAGGGGTCTTCCAGCTCGGCGACCATCTTCTCCGAGTTGGTGATGAAGTAAGGCGAGAGATAGCCACGGTCGAACTGCATGCCCTCGACGACGTCGAGTTCGGTCTCGGCGGTCTTGGCTTCCTCGACGGTGATGACACCCTCGTTGCCGACCTTCTGCATGGCGGTGGCGATCATCTGGCCGACCGACTCATCGCCATTGGCCGAGATGGTGCCGACCTGCGCGACTTCCGCGTTGGTCGTGACCTTCTTGGAGTTCTTCTTGAGGTCGGCGACGATGGCCTCGACCGCGAGGTCGATGCCGCGCTTCAGGTCCATCGGGTTCATGCCGGCGGCAACCGACTTCAGGCCTTCGCGCATGATGGCGGCGGCGAGAACGGTCGCGGTCGTGGTGCCGTCGCCGGCATGGTCGTTCTGCTTCGAGGCCACTTCGCGCACCATCTGGGCGCCCATGTTCTCGAACTTGTCAGCGAGCTCGATCTCCTTGGCGACGGTGACGCCGTCCTTGGTGATGCGGGGAGCGCCGAACGACTTGTCGATGACGACGTTACGGCCCTTGGGGCCCAGGGTCACCTTGACGGCGTTGGCGAGGATTTCGACACCGCGGAGCATCCGGTCGCGGGCGTCGGTGGAGAACTTGACGTCTTTGGCTGCCATGAGAGCAACTCCTTAGAAAATTTCGGGGAAGGCGGTCTCAGGCGTTCAGCCGATGACGCCCATGATGTCGGATTCCTTCATGATCAGGAGATCCTGGCCGTCGATCTTGACCTCGGTGCCAGACCACTTGCCGAACAGGACGCGGTCGCCCTTCTTGACGTCCAGCGGGGTCAGCTTGCCGGCTTCGTCGCGGCCACCGGGGCCGACGGCGATGACTTCGCCCTCTTGGGGCTTTTCCTTGGCGGTATCGGGAATGATGATGCCACCCTTGGTCTTCTCTTCGCCATCAAGGCGACGGACCACGACGCGGTCATGCAACGGACGGAACTTCATGGTTCAGTCTTCCTCTCTAGAATTGGGGCAGACGGCCGCTGTCTCGTAGGACTGCCGACCGGCATCCGTTAGCAGTCTCGTTTGATGAGTGCCAACCGATGCCGCGGAGATAGGCTCGGCCCCCTGGAGAGTCAAGGAATCATCGGATCATAAAGTGAATCCGGCGGGTCGGGCGGCGCCTGCGACATTGCGAAAACGGCAAAGCGTTTCCCTCCGTCCTTGTCCCGCCTTAGCATGGCGGAATGACGACCACGGCTCTCGATCCGCAGCTCGACGATATCGCGCGCTCCTGCGTCGCGCTGCATGTTCGCATGACGGCGCGCGCCGTGACCCGTGCCTATGACGAGGCGATGCGCCCCAGCGGCCTGAAGATCACGCAGTTCGTCCTGCTCTCGGCCCTGAGCACGGGGGCCTGGCGCTCGGTCACCGAGCTTGCCGAACGCTTTGCGCTCGAGCGCACCTCTTTGACCCGCAACCTGCAGCTGCTCGCCGCCGAAGCATTGATCGAGCCCGTCGAGTGCAAGGGGCGGGCCTCGGTCTATGCCGTCACCGACAAGGGGAGGGCGGCAATCGAGGCCGCCATTCCGTTTTGGCGGGCGGCGCAGGAGCGCATCGAGGGTGGGCTCGGCAAGGAGCGCTGGACCCAAACCCGCGACGGATTGAAAGCGTTGCGCCGCGTCGCCCGGCGTGCGGACTAACCCGAGCTTGACCTGAGCCGTTGCTCACCCGTAACGTGTATCTACACATTATGGAGCTGGTGCTATGGCGAGAGCGGTTGGAGTGGTGGCGCGCGACGTGCTGCTTGCCGGCGACGGGTTGAGCTTCCTGCGTGGCATGGTCGAGGGCAAGCATCCCGGCCCACCCTTCGCCGATGCGATGGATTTCGACATAGCCGAGGTCGAGGAGGGACGCGTCGTCTTCACGGGAAAGCCATCTGCGCGCTTCTTCAACCCGCTGGGCACGATCCATGGCGGATGGACCGCGACGATCCTGGATTCTGCCATGGCCTGCGCCGCGCACAGCACGCTGAAGACCGGCGAGGGCTACACGACGCTGGAAATGAAGATCAACTACGTCCGGCCCGTCATGCCCGAGAGCGGCACCGTGCGCTGCGAGGGCAAGCTGATCCACCGCGGCGGTACCATCGCGACGACGGAAGGCCGGCTGCTCGACGAGCGCGGCCGGCTTCTGGCGCACGGCACCGAGACCTGCCTGATCTTCCCTGCCAAGGCGAAGGGGGAGAGCCCGGCGTGAGGTTTACCGCGCCTTTTGCCGGCTGACCGCCACCGCTCCCGCCACGATCAGCAGCGCGCCGGCATAGGTCGTGATCTCAGGCACCTCTCCGAACATCAGGTAGCCCAGGAGGCTCGCCCAGATCAGGGCCGTATATTCGAGCGGCGCAAGCCGCGACGCCTCGGCTCGTGCGAAGGCGGAGACCAGCATGAAATGGCCGCCGACCGCCAGTGCGCCGGCCAACGCATAGGCCGCGAGGTCGCCCGCCGTCATCGGCACGAAGGCGAGGGCTGCCGGAATGGCGAGGCATACCGCCGGTCCGCCATTCTGGAACATCACGATGATCGCAGGATGCTCCTTCTGCGCGATACGCCGCAGCAGGATCAGGTTGAACGCATAGGCGACGGCCGAGAACAGCGCGGCCGCGACGCCGAGTTCGGCGGTGGTGACATTGCCCTGCAGCCGCGGCCAAACCATCACCAGCATGCCGGCGACACCGAACCCGAGTGCCTGGAAGATCCGGCTGTCGAGCCTCTCCTTGAGCAGCAGGCCGCCGAGCAGCGCGACGAAGACAGGCGCCAGGAAGGACAGGGTCAGGGCTTCCGCCAGTGGAAGAACCGAGATCGAATAGAAGAAGCTGCCGGCTTTCAGCACCACGACCGGCACGCGGATCAGGTTGCCGATCACGCTGGCGCGCGTCGGGAAGGCCGGCCGGGCGAAGGCCAGGAACAGTAGGGCGAAGACGCCGCCCATGGCGAAGCGCATGAACAGGGCGACGATGAAGGGATGATCGCGCATCTGCCCCTTGATCACCGCGTCCATGGCGGTGAGCAGGGCGATTCCGAGCGCGGCGCGAAACGCCGTCCCGAGCGTCATGCCGGCAGGCCGGTCAGGCTTTTGCGGAAGTGATATTCCCAGGTGAACGAGACGTCGCCGAGATAGCGCTCGCCGGGCCAGCGCACGAAGCCGAGCTTTTCATAGAAGCGGTGCCCGCGCGTGAACTTGCTGTCGGACCACAGCATCATCTCGCCATAGCCGCCATCCCCAGCGAAACCGAGCGCCTGCGCAAACAGCGCCTGCGCAAGGCCGGAACCGCGAAAGGCGGGATCCGCATAGACCTTGAAGATTTCGACCGCATTCTGCTCGGGCACCGGGAGAACGCCGAGCGACCCCGCAATGCCGCCGCCGGGCGCGTCCGCGACCCAGAGCCGGCCGCCCTTGCCGAAGAAGTGGCTGGCTGGGGCGCGCAGTTCGGGAAATTCCGCCCATTCGAAGAAGCAATGCGGATACTCGGCAAAGCTTGCTGCAACGAGTTTCGCCAGCGGCTCGGAATCGGAGTCGCGGGCATCGCGGAGCGGAGGCAGGAGCGTGGTGATTCCGCTTGCTTACGGCCTATCGCAACGCGCGAACAGGGCCGCGACAGCACGCCCCGCATACCCGCCACGCAGCGTCGTGCACGCGCAAGGCCCGCCATTTCGCGGTTTACCCAGTCGCAAGCGCCGCTCCCGCTTGGAAAACCGGGGGTTCGCGGCTAGCCATGACAACGCCACGCCTCTGGCGCCCGCCCGAGTCGCACGATCTCCGCCGCATTGGCGCCGTGACCGAGACGACATGACCGTCCTGCTGCCCTTCGTCATCAATGCCGGCCTCAATTTTGTCCTCGGGCTGCTGATCGCCCTGTTCCTCGGCCCGGCCGAATTCGGGCGCTATGCCATCGGCGCGGCGATCATCGTGCTGGTCAACACGGCCATGCTCGACTGGGTCAAGCTGTCGGCCGTGCGCTTCTATTCGCTGAAATCCCGCGAGGAGCAGCCGGAAATCCGGGCGACCTTGGATGTTCTGGCGGCTGGCATCAGCATCGCCCTCTCGGGTCTGCTTGTGGCCGCGATCGTCGCCGGCATCGACTTCAAGCTGCCGGCCATGCTGCTGGCGGCCGCCGTGCTCGGCGGCGTCGGGGCGGGGCTGTTCGACTATCACGGCGCGATCGCCCGGGCCCGCTTCCTCGATGCCGCCTATGCCAAGCTCATCATCGTCAAGAACCTGGTCGCGCTGGTGCTGATGGTCGGCGGTGCATGGTTGACGCGGGACCCGACCGTCGTGCTGCTTGGCGGTCTCGTCAGTGCAGCGGTCGCGCTGTTGACGGTGCGACGCGCGCTTGCCGACGCGCCGCTCTCGATCGCCGCTGCTCGCAAGGACCTGGCCCGGACTTTCATGCTCTATGCGCTGCCGCTGGTTGCGGGCAACGCGATCTACTCGCTGATCCCGTTGCTCAACCGCTCGCTGCTGGCCGGGACCTATGGCTTTGCCGAGGCCGGCTATTTCTCGCTCGCCTCCGACATGGGACTGCGGCTGTTCGGCACGCTCGGCGCGACGCTCGAGATCGTTCTGCTGCGCGAGGTCATCCGCCTCGACGAGGCGCGTGGGCGCCTGCCGGCGCAGAAGCGCATCGCCAAGAACATGCTGATGGTGCTGTTGGTGGCACTACCGATCGCGGTCGGGCTGTGGATGGTCCTTCCGGCCTTCGACCGCCTGATCGTGCCGCCGAGCTTCCAGGGCCGCTTCGCAGGCTACATGGAAATCCTGCTGCCGGGCTTCACGGCGATCACGCTGTTCCAGGCGGCGCTTTATCCGGTCTTCCTCATAGGCAAGCGCACGGGCATCGCTACGCTCGTCGCCCTGCTCGGCCTGGCGGTTAATGTCTCGCTCGCCTTCTGGCTGGCGCCGAAGCTCGGTCCCCTCGCTTATGCCTGGGGCCAGAGTGCGGCGCTTCTGAGCGTGCTCGGGGTTACGGCTGTCGCCGCGCTGCGCAGCCTTCCGGTCGCGCCGCCCTGGCGCGATTGCGCGCTCGTCGTGCTCGCGGCGGCGGTGATGGCGCTGGCGATCTGGCCGTTGCGGGATCGATTTGCGGCGCCTGTCGAGCTTCTCCTGCAGGTCGTCATCGGCGCGGCGATCTATGTCGGTGTGGTTCTGGGCTGCGACATCGGGCGGCTGCGCACGAGCCTGCGGCTGTGGTGGCTGGCGCGCAAGGCGAGGCGCGGCTGAGCGGAAGTTCGTGCTGCTAGGCCGCGGTCGTTCGACAACTCTTCATTCACCCTGTGCATTGCCTGACAGGTAAGGTTAATTCGTTGAAATATACGGATTAATGCCGCTGGAGGCCTGTCGAAGTCAACGATTCACCATTCCTTTTAAGCCTGATCGGCAGGCTCTCCGCAGGTTGATGTCGAGAGAGTTTGCGTCATGCGTCGAGTCCGCTTCCTGCCTGTCCTGTCCCTCGCGGCTGCGATCTCGCAAGCCGGGGTAGCCTCGGCGCAAGACCCCTTCGACCCCATGACGACCGCCTCCCCGGCGCGCGGGAATTATGGCGGCGGCTTCATCGAGATGATGATGACCGGCCGCGACCCGACCCCGAGCGGACGTGGCGGCGCCGTCTACAATACCCCGCGCGGCTACTCCGCCTATGGGCAGAGCCGGCAGGCGCCCGCAGGATACTACCAGAACGATCCTTTCGCGCCTGAGGCGCAGCCCCGCGCGCCGGGGCGGCGCATGGCGGCGCTCGGCGAACCCGTCCGGGCCCAGCGCCCGATCGAGCGCGTCGTCGATCCCCGCTTCCAAAAGCAGGAAGTCGCCTATGACGGCCCCCACAAGCCCGGGACCATCATCATCGACACGCCGCAGCGCTTCCTCTTCCTGGTCCAGCCCGGCGGACGGGCCTTGCGCTACGGCATCGGCGTCGGCCGCCCCGGCTTCTCCTGGGCCGGCATGAAGACCGTCAGCCGCAAGGCAGAATGGCCGAGCTGGACGCCGCCGTCAGAGATGCTGAAGCGCCGGCCCGATCTGCCGCGCTACATGGCCGGCGGTCCCGAAAACCCGATGGGCGCGCGCGCCATGTATCTGGGCTCCACGCTCTACCGCATCCACGGCACCAACGAGCCCAACACCATCGGGCAGGCCGTGTCCTCCGGCTGCATCCGCATGACCAATGACGATGTGACCGACCTCTACGAGCGCGTCCGGGTGGGCGCCAAAGTCCTGGTGATCTGAGCGGCACGAAGCCTGGCGCATTTTCGGTCTGCTCCATGAAAAAGCCCGCCCGGTCTGCACCGGGCGGGCTTCATCATGTGTGGCCCGCGAGGAGGCCGGGACGGGTTACGCCCAGCTGTCGTCGTCGCCGCCAGTGTCGAAGCTGGAGCCGTCATCATAGCCATCGTCGGCGGGCGTCTCCTGCGCAGCGGTCTGGTAGTTTGCCGCGTTCGAGGACCCGTCGTCGTAGCTCGTGTTGTCGCCCGCGGTCTGCGCGTTTCCGGCGCCGCTCTTGTCGGTGTCCGAGGTCGCGCTTGCCTCGGCCGGCTTGGCTGTCTCACCTGCGGCCTTGTGCCCGCCGAAGGCGTTGGTCAGGACGTTGCCGAGCATCATGCCTCCTGCAACACCGGCCGCGGTTGTCAGGGCGGAGGCCATGAACCCACC
This sequence comes from Allobosea sp. P1_B10, assembly GCF_056406735.1. Taxonomy (NCBI): domain Bacteria; kingdom Pseudomonadati; phylum Pseudomonadota; class Alphaproteobacteria; order Hyphomicrobiales; family Alloboseaceae; genus Allobosea; species Allobosea sp. P1_B10. The sequence continues at coordinate 209,458 of NZ_JBFTZP010000007.1, forward strand.
ACCGGCACCGCCGCGGGCAGGCTGCTGGCCGGGCTGGTTACCCCAGGGTCCGGGCTGCTGGCCCATCTGTCCGGGAGCTGCCTGCATCGCCTCGGGCTGGCGCGTATTCCAGACTGGAGCCGCCGGCTGCTCTGCCCGCTGCGGGAAGGTCGGGACCGAGCGCGGGCGCGCCGGCTCGGGAGCCGCCTGGCCGCCTCCGAATATGCCGGAGAGAAAGCCGCCGGCCTGGGCGGGCGCCGGGGCAGGGCGGTCCTGCAGATCACGCAGCTGCGCCTGCAGACCCTCGACCTGCGTCTGCAGGTTGGTCAGGGCCTGTTCCTGCACATAGACCGCCTGCGCCATGGCATAGGGCGCGTACGGTTGCTCGCGCAGCCTGTCGGCGATGTAACGTTCAGCCTCGGGGTCGCGGGGCTGGTTGGCCGCCTGTCTCAGACGGTCGAAAATCCCGGCGATCACGTCGCGTTCTTGCGGCGTCATCGTCATCTCCTCTCATGTCGGGCGGCGCGGTTGCGCCGCCTCACAAGAGGTGGTGGCTGCGTGTGACGGTATCAAGGCGCGCGGGCTTCGCGCGCCCGCCGGCCTCACATGTCTTCGGAGGTGAACTCGTCGAAGGTTTCGCCATCCGCCGGCTTCATCAGGCCGCTGCGGTTGAGCACCACGACGGCCGTGCCGGTGGGGACGCGGCTGTGCAGGTCGATGATGTCCTGGTTGAACAGGCGGATGCAGCCAGAGGAGACCGACTTGCCGATCGACCAGGGCTCCGATGTGCCATGGATCCGGTAGAGCGTGTCGCGGTCGCCCTGATAGAGATAGAGCGCGCGGGCGCCGAGGGGATTGTCGAGCCCCGACGGCATTCCACCGGCCCAAGGGCCGTTCTTCTCGGGATCACGCGCTATCATCGCAGGAGTAGGCGTCCAGCGCGGCCAGGCGGCCTTGCGGGCCACGGTGGCGCGGCCACGCCACGACATGCCCTGCTTGCCGACGCCGATGCCGTAGCGGATGGCGCGGCCATCTTCGCGGACCAGATAGAGGAAGCGGTTGTCGGTATCGACGACGATGGTGCCGGGCGCCTCGCGGGTCGGATAGGCGACTTCCTGGCGCAGGAACCGCGGGTTGACCTCGGAGATATCCGTCGCGGGCAGCGGGAAGGTCTCGTCCGGCATGTCGCCATACATGGCGAGATATTCGGGGCTGATGCGCGGGGCCCGGGCGACCTCGAACGGCTCCTGGCGCGAGCCGACGCAGGCAGCGAGCAGCATCGGCATCATGAGGGCAGCGCTGCGTCTGGTCATACGGCCGAGATCAGCGGGGGAGGCGGAGGCGGTCGGCGCGACGGGCATGAAGTTTTGTCTCTGCTTATTGGTCTTGCGGCGGAACGTGGCGGGGCTGCGGTTCTGCAATCGCAGCGTGTCCCGTCGACCCTTTGAAGGCGGTCGAGATGGCCGTGGGGTGTAGACGATGTGGCGAAAGTGTGGCGGTTACCGGCTGTGTCGGATCGGCAACAGGTGAGGCCATGTCTCTGGGAAGGCGCGCATTCAATCTGGGCGTGCAGACATCTGCGAAAGCCGGCGGCCGATGCAGCCGATACGCGGTGTTTAACGCGGAAAAGTCCAAGGTTAAGCGTTTATTTAAGGATTATGACAAAGAACAGGCTTGTCCCGCAAAGATTTTCAGCGTGCGACAGGGGTGGCCTTCCCGGGTCTCTCTTCCAGTTACTTCCCAATACCCGGTCGGCTCGGTTGCGCTTTGGCGGCACTAGCCGTGTCCGGTCAAAAACACTCGGCCGGAGGCAAGTTCTCGTGAAGTCACTGCGTACCAAAATTCTGGCCATGCTGTTTATCGTCGCCAGTGGCGCGATTATTTCCGCGATACTGAGCCTTTACGGACTGACCAGGGCAAGCAGCCTGAACGACCGCTCGAGCATCCAGGGCGACATCGCGCTGGTCACGGAGCGAATCAACGGGCTCGTCACGGGCGTGGTGATGGATGCGCGCGGCGTCTACATGTCGAAGACGGCGCAGGAAGCAGAACCCTTCGCCAAGGGCATGGAGAGCCGCTTCCCGCTGCTGCGTAGCCAGGTCGCCGAACTCGGCCGCATGGTGCCGGCTGGCGAGCGCGAGCGCGCGGGCCGCATCGAAAAGGCCATTGCCGATTTCATCACGTTCCGGTCCGAGACCGTGCGCCTGGCGCGGCAGGTCTCGACGGCCGCCGCGAACGAGCAGGGCAACAATGATTTGAACCGCGAGAACCGCAGGGGCCTGAACGAACTCCTGGCCGGGTTCAGTAAGCGCAACGAGGATGTCGGCAACGTGCTCGGCGAGGAGGCCGCGAGCTTCACCCGCCAGGTCCAGTGGATCCTGCCCGTCGTGCTGCTCGCAACGCTGCTGGCCTCGCTTGGCGCAGCGATGCTGTTCGCGCAGCGCTCAATTACCAGGCCGTTGCTCGATCTCGCGGGCGTCATGGAGCGCCTGACAGCGGGCAATACCACGCTCGAAGTGCCCCATGTCGAACGCAGCGACGAGATCGGCACCATGGCCCGTGCGGTTTCGGTGCTGCGCCAGGCGACCGAGCAGGTCGCGCAGTTGCAGGAGCAGGAGCGGACGGCATCGGCTGCTCGCATCGCCCGCGCCCAGTCGATGGAGGCCGTCGTCTCCGATGTCGGCGATGTCGTCGCGGCCGCCGCCTCGGGCGATTTCTCGGCGCGTCTTCAGATCGACCACGCCGACGAGCAGATGCAGAGGCTTGTCGAGGGCATCAACGAGATCAACGGGGTTGTCGACAGCGCCACCAGCGAGTTCTCGCAGGCCCTGCAGGCGATCGCAGGTGGCGACCTGACCACCCGCATCGACACCGCCTATCGCGGAAAATTTGCCGAACTCAAGGGCGCCATCAACGACACCGTCGAGCGGCTCTCCCAGACGGTGCGCACGATCCAGATCACCTCGGCCGATGTCGGGCTCGCGGCCCGCGAGATCAACACCGGCGCCGACGATCTCTCCAAGCGCACCGAGGAGCAGGCCTCGTCGCTGGAGCAGACGGCGGCCACCACCGAGGAACTCGCGGCATCCGTGAAAGCGTCCGCGCAGGCTTCGCGTGAGGCGGCGGCGATCGCAGACGAGGCGATGCAGGCCGCCCAGGCCGGCGGCGCGATCGCCGGCGAGGCCGTCGAGGCCATGGCGCGCATCGAGAGCGCCTCGCAGAAGATCTCCGAGATCATCCGGGTGATCGACGACATCGCCTTCCAGACCAACCTGCTGGCGCTGAACGCGGCAGTCGAAGCGGCGCGCGCCGGCGATGCCGGCAAGGGCTTTGCCGTGGTCGCCTCCGAGGTGCGTACGCTGGCGCAGCGCTCGGGCGCAGCCGCGAAGGATATTTCGGGGCTGATCTCGTCCTCGAACGCCGAGGTCGGCGAGGGCGTCAAACTGGTGCGTCAGGCCGGCGATTCCCTCACCCGGATTCTCTCGGCCTCCCAGAAGGTTGCCGCCACCATCGCAGACATCTCGGCGGCCTCCGGCGAGCAGGCCAACGGCATCGACGAGATGAGCCAGGCGGTCGCGCATCTCGACGAGATGACGCAGGCCAATGCGGCACTTGCCGAGCAGAGCGCTGCGTCCGCGGGGTCGCTGTCGGGCCGCATCGGCCAGCTCAACGACCTCGTCGCGGCCTTCCGCACCGGCCATGAGGCGTCGCCCGCGCGGGCGACAGGCCTTGTGGCAGCCGCACCGCCGCGAGCCAATACGTCCGCAGCGAAAACACGCGCCGAGCCGCAGCGCCTGCGCCAACTCGCCGAGGCCGCTTTCGCCCAGAGCCGCGCCGCGGCAGCCGCTCCCGCTGCGCCCCAGCGTCAGCTGGCGCCTGCACGCAAGGTCGCCAACAGCCGGGCCAGCGATGCCGGCTGGGAAGAGTTCTGAGCGCCAAACTCAGGTTATGATACGAAAAGGCCACCCTCGCGGGTGGCCTTTTGCTTTTGGGCTATGCGTTTCGATTAGCGGGTGGCGCGGCGTGTGCTGCGTACGACCGTGGGGGCCGTGACCGCGCCGGCTGCACCGCCGACCACTGCCCCGACCGGGCCGGCGACGACCGCGCCGGTGCCCGCGCCGACAGCCGCACCGCCGATGCGCTGCTCGGTGGTGTTGCCGCAGGCGCCCAGGGTGAGCGCGGTGGCGGCGATGAAGCTGAGTGTCGAGATTTTCATGGTGCTATCCCAAAGGGTTGAATAGCGTCACAACGTCCTGCCGTAGCGAGATGTTCCGTGCCGCCCTCAGTCGGCGCCTCGGTCTGGATGCCCGGCATCGCGATGCCGCATGGTCGCCGTGCGTAGGGTGTCGCTGACCGCGAACCGCTGCGCGGCTAGACTAGAGCGACTGCCACGCGTTCACAGGCGAGCGAGCACCATGCCCCGCTTCATCTGCCGCCAATGCGGCGCGCACTTTCCCGAGGCTTTGACACCGCCCGAACATTGCCCGATCTGCGCCGACGAGCGCCAATATGTGCGCTGGGGCGGGCAGGACTGGCTGACGCCGCAGGCAATGGCAGCTGAGCACAGCATAGCCTGCGAGCGCGATCACGGCGTGCTGGGCTTTCGCGTTGCGCCGGCCTTCGGCATCGACCAGCGCGCCCTGCTGGTCGAGGCGCCGGGCGGCAATGTGCTCTGGGACTGCATCGGATTGGTCGCGCGGGATGCGGTCGAGGCGATCCGCGCCGCTGGCCCGGTGATCGGTATCGCGATCTCGCACCCTCACTACTACAGCGCGATGGCGGAGTGGGCGAGGGCGCTTGGCGTGCCTGTCCATATCCATGCCGCCGATGCGGCCTTCGTCACGGAGCCGGACCCGGCGATCCAGCATTGGGACGGAGAGGCGCTGCAACTGGGGCCCAGCCTGACCCTGCTGCGGTGCGGTGGTCACTTTCCGGGAGCCACCGTGCTGCATGACGCCACGGGGGCCGGCGCGCTGTATTGCGGCGATACGTTGTAAGTCACGCCCGATCGCCGGCACGTCAGCGTGATGTATTCCTATCCCAACGACATCCCCGTAAACGCCACCACGATTCGGCGGATCCAGGCGGTGCTGGAGCCCTATCGCTTCGACAGGGTCTACGGAGCGTTCCAGGGCCGCGTGATCGCAGCGGGCGCAAAGGCAGCGCTGGCGCGCTCTTTTGCGCGTTACCTCGATGCAATCGCCGGATGATTTCCGAATGGAAATGCAGCTGCGCCCTTGCGATAACCGGAAAAATCCTTATACAGCCGGCATCGCATCAGCCGCACCATTCGCGTGGGCGATGAGGGTCCCTACGATCCGCGTCGCAAGGCTTTCGTTTTTGGACCGGTTTGCCGACAGCGGCGACCGGCGGAGTTGAGACCGATGAAGATCCGCAATTCGCTGAAGTCGCTTCGCGCCCGCCATCGCGACAACCAGCTCGTGCGCCGCAAGGGCCGCGTCTACATCATCAACAAGGTCCAGAAGCGCTTCAAGGCGCGTCAGGGCTGAGTTTTTCGCGCGGTTTCAGAGCTGCGCGACAGACTTCCTTGATTGGACGAAGATAGCGGGGCGCCTGCGGGCGTGGCCCGCTTTTTTCGTCTGTCCGCTCGCCGAGGCGTGAATTGACGCCTCGCGCCGTGACATGGCACGCTGGGGCATGATGAAGATCAGTCTGCTTCCCGCTGTCCTGATTCTGGCGTTTGCCGCCACGGGCTCGTTGAGCACCCTCTCCGCCCAGGATGCGCCGCCGCTCAGGCCGGGAATCGTTCCGCCTCTCGGCAAGGACGACAATCCGGTCGCATCCGCGCCGTTGCGCAGTCCCGCTGCGACGCTCGACCGCCTGTTCGAGCGTTTGGCGGCGGCAAAGACGCCCGAGGAAGCCAAGGGCATCGCCAACCTGATCCAGCGGCGCTGGGCCCGGTCGGGCTCGGATACCGCCGATCTCCTGATGAGCCGTGCCCAGACCGCGATGCGCGACAAGAATCTCGAGCTCGCGATCGAACTGCTCGACCGGATCGTCAGTCTCGATCCCGATTGGGCCGAGGCCTGGAATCAGCGGGCAAACGCGCTGTTCATCGCTGGCGATCCGATACGCTCGATCATCGATATCGGCGAGGCCCTGAAACGCGAGCCGCGCCACTTCGGCGCCATGATGGGGCTCGGTGCCATCCTGCGCCAGCAGGGAGACGACAAGCGCGCCATGGTGGCCTACCGCCGCGCGCTCGAGATCTATCCTCAGCTCGAGGCGGTCAAGGACGCGGTGCAGTCGCTGTCCCTCGATGTCGATGGGCGTGACGCCTGACGGCCAGCACGCCTCCCTGAAATTCTCCCGCAGCGCAAAACCAGGCGGCCTGCGCCAGCGTAGAATCCTCATGCTGATCCGCGCGGCCCTCATCCTCGTCATCGTTGCCGTTGGCGCGCTCGCTATCCACTCCGAATGGCTCGGAATCAGGGCTGAGCGCGATTATCCGCCCGCGGGCGCATTTTTGACCCTGCCGGGGGGGCGTATCCACTATGTCGAGCGCCAGGCGACAGGAGAATCGCATGGCACCGTCGTGCTCGTCCATGGCGCATCCTCGGCGCACGCCGACCTGCTGGCGACGCTGGGACCCGAGCTCGCGCATTACCGCGTGATCGCGCTCGATCGGCCAGGGCATGGCTGGAGCGACCGGATGGAGGGGGAGGCCATGGCCGACCCATCCCGCCAGGCCGCCATCCTGATGCAGGCGCTGGACCAGATCGCACCGGAGCGCTTCGTGCTGGTCGCGCATTCGCTCGCCGGTGCGCTGTCCACCCGCATTGCGCTCGATCATCCCCAGCGGCTGCGCGGCTTGGTCCTGCTGGGTGGGGTGACGCATCCCTGGCCCGGTGGCATCGCCTGGTATCACCATCTTGCCGCCTGGCCCGTGATAGGGCCGGTCTTTACGCGAATTGTCGCGGTTCCGCTGGCGAGCCTGATGCTGGACGCGGGCGCGAACAGCGTCTTCGCGCCGCGCCCGGTCACGCCAGGCTATATCGAAACCGGCGAGATCAGGCTGCTGCTGCGTCCAAAGACCTTTCGCGCAAATTCCCAGGACATCGCTGCAGCCTACGCCTTCGTCACCGCGCAGGCCCCGCGCTATCGCGAGCTGAAGGTGCCGGTCGTGGCTGTCACCGGCGACAGCGATGCGATCGTCTCGCCGACCATCCACTCGGCCGCGATCGCACGGCAGGCGCCGCAGGGCCGCTTCGTGCTGCTGCCGGGTGTCGGCCACATGCCCCACCATGCCGCACCCGAAATCATCGTCGAGGCAGTCGACCAGATGGTCGGTCCGCGCTCCAGCCTGGCGCTGAATCAAGAATAAGCGACCGCCGCGCTGTGTGCGGCAAACACTGCTCGATGCCGTGAAGTCGCAGGCCAATCGAGAAGACCTCCCCTACCGGCGCTTCATTCGGCGCACCCTTGAGCGGGCGCTGGCATCGGTCAACAGCAGGAAGAGCGCCTAGGCACCGTCAAGCCTTGTCGACATGCTCCTTCGCCACGAAGGCGATGCGGACCATGTTGGTTGCGCCCGGCGTTCCGAAGGGCACGCCGGCGACCACGATGATGCGATCGCCGATGGCTGCAAAGTCCTCGCGCACCGCGAATTTGCAGGCGCGGAAGGCCATGTCGTCGGCGTCGCTGGCGTCCTTTGTGATGACCGAATGGACGCCCCAGACAAGCGAGAGCTGTCGCGCCGTGGCGCGGTTGGGCGTGAGCGCCAGCACCGTGGAGTTCGGCCGCTCGCGGGCTAGGCGGAAGGCAGTCGAGCCTGACGACGTCCAGGCGGTGATCACCTTGAGGTGCAGCGTGTCGGCGATCTCATGCGCGGCCTTGGCGATGGCGTCGGCACCGGTCGCTTCCGGCTCGGCGCGCTGGGCCTCGAGAATCGAGCGGTAGACAGACTCGCCTTCGACCTCCTCGGCGATGCGGTTCATCATGGTCACGGCTTCGATCGGATACTGGCCCGCCGCGCTCTCAGCCGACAGCATCACGGCATCGGCGCCCTCGAACACCGCTGTCGCGACGTCCGAGACCTCGGCGCGGGTCGGGACCGGCGCGGTGATCATGCTTTCCAGCATCTGTGTCGCGACGACGACCGGCTTGCCCATGCGACGGCTCATCCGGATGATGCGCTTCTGCGTTCCCGGCACCTTTTCCAAGGGCATCTCGACGCCGAGATCGCCACGCGCGACCATGATCGCGTCCGAGGCCTCGATGATCTCCTCTAGGCGCAGTAGAGCCTGCGGCTTCTCGATCTTGGCCAGCGCCAGGGCGCGCCCGCGCACGATCTTGCGGAGATCAGCCATATCCTCGGGGCGCTGCACGAAGGACAGCGCGATCCAGTCGACGCCGGCATCCGCCGCTGCTTCCGCATCCGAGCGGTCCTTGTCGGTCATGGCGGAGACCGGGATGGTGGTGTCGGGCAGGCTCACGCCCTTGCGGGAGGAAAGGCGGCCGGCGATGGTCACGCGCGTCACGGCCTGCGTCGGCGTGGCCTTCTCCACCACGAGGCGGATCTTGCCGTCGTCGAGGATGAGGTTGTGGCCGGGTTCCAGCGCGGTCAGGATTTCGGGATGGGGCAGGTGCACGCGCTTGACCGTGCCGGGCGTCGGGTCGGAGTCGAGCACGAAGCGCGCGCCCTTCTCCAGCATGACGCCGCCGTCGCCGCCAAACTGGCCGACGCGCAGCTTCGGGCCCTGCAGGTCCGCCAGGATGCCGACGGGGCGCTTGAAGCGGTCTTCGAGCGACCGCAGCATGGCGACGCGTTCGGGCAGCGTGTCGCGCTGCGTGTGGCTCATGTTGATGCGGAAGACGTCCACGCCCGCCTCGAACAGTTTCGCGCACATCTCCACGGTGGCGGACGCCGGCCCGAGGGTGGCGATGATCTTGATCCGGCGCTCGCGCTTCATGTCGATATCCTCTTAGGGTCTTGGCGGCGCGGTGCCGGTGGGGTCGGTCAGCTGGATCGTCCAGCTCTTCTGTTCGCCGGTGTCGACTTCGAAGAAGCCGTCGCGGTCATAGCCGCGCGCCAGGCAATCCGTGATGCCGCGGATCGTGAATTCCTTGTTGCGCGTGCACATGGTGGATTTCCCCGTCCACTGGCCGCCTTTGTCATAGTCGATGGCGTGCACATAGTAGAAGCGCGCCGCCAGCGTGCCGCGCAGCAGGGTCTCGCAGCCGCGTGGCGCGATGTTCCACCAGCCCTCGGTCACCCAGCCCTGCGCGTCGCGATAGCCGATGGCGACCCCGATGCGGCTGGCGGTGGTGTTGCACATGCGCAGGTCGGCAAGCGCCGGCGCGCTGAGCCCGGCGAGGCCAGCCGCGAGCAATGCGAGGCGAAGGAAGATGCGAGCGATTCGGGTCATGGTCTAAGGGTCGATCAGGATGACGCGGCAATCATTGACGTTGGTCAAGGTCGGCCCCGTCCGCAGGAGGTCGCCGAGCGGCTCGAAGAAGCCGGTCGAATCGTTGTCCGCCAGCGATTTGGCAGGAGCGAGGCCGAGGGCTTCCGCTCTCGCCAGGGTCGTGGGGTTGATGATCGCCCCTGCCGGGTCGGTGGCCTCGCCGCCGCCGCCATCGGTGCCGTCGGTGTCGCCCGACAGGGCGACGATGCCCGGCTCGCCCGCCAGTGCGATGGCAAGCGCCAGCGCATATTCCTGGTTCGGCCCGCCACGGCCTTGGCCGCGCAGCGTCACCGTGAGTTCGCCGCCCGAGAGGATCACCGCACGGCGACCCTCGCGCTTCAGCCGCAGAGCCAGCTCTCCATGGGCCGCCGCGACGTCGCGCGCCTCGCCCTCGCAATCGGCTCCCAGGTCATGCACCGCGAAGCCCGCCTGCTCGGCCGCGAGCCGCGCGGCGGCGATGGCGTCGGCCGGGCGCGCGATGATGCGGAACTCGCCATTGGCGAAGGCGGGGTCGCCCGGCTTGGGTGTCTCGTTGTCGCGGTCGTTCAGCAGGTCCCGCGCCGCGGGGGGCAGGTCGAGCCCGTAGCGCGCGACGATCTCGCGCGCTTGCGCCGTCGTGGTCGGATCAGGCACCGTCGGCCCCGACGCGATCGCGGTCGGCTCGTCACCGGGCACGTCCGAGATCGCCAGTGTCAGCACGCGCGCCGGCGCGGCCGCCACTGCCAGCCGGCCGCCCTTGATGCGCGAGAGCCGCTTGCGCACGATGTTCATCTCGCCGATCGGCGCGCCCGAGCGCAGCAGCGCCTTGTTGACCGCCTGCTTCTCGGCAAGGGCGAGCCCGCCGGCAGGCGCGACCCAGTTCGCCGAACCACCACCCGAGAGCAGAACGAGCACGAGATCCCCCGCAGTTGCGGATGTGGCAAGCTCCAGCGCGCGGGTCGCGCTGTCGATGCTGCCCTGGTCGGGCACGGGGTGGCCGGCCGCAATCATCGGGATCTGGCGAGTCGGTGCCTCATAGCCATGCCGGGCGACGGCGTGACCGACGAGGCGATCCGCCGGAAACCCGGCATCGAGGTAATGGGCCTCGGCCAGCGCGGTCATGCTGCCGGCAGCCTTCCCGGCTGCGAGCAGGATCAGGCGACCCGTCCCAGGGGGCGCGGGCAGATGCGCCGGCAGGCAGCCGGCCGGATGCGCACGCGTTACCGCTGCATCGAAAATCCGGCGACCGATTGCGCGCAGATCGTCGCGGTTGGCGCTGAGATCCTGCATGCTTCCCCCAATTCAGCCCGAGAAGCCGTGTCGATTTGGTCGACTTTCGTTGCCGAGTCTTTTAAGTCCCCTGCAGGCGAACGTCATCAGGCTTTTGCCGATATAATCATACTTTTAGAGGCATCGCATGCGATCGGATTTCGCGGCGGGTGAGATCGTCGCCACGCTGGCGCCGGGCGAGGTCGAGGTCATACCGGGCAACCCCGCGACCGGAATGTTGCTGCTCTGCGACCACGCCACCAACGCCATTCCGCCGGAACTGAACGCGCTCGGCCTGCCACCTGCGCAGCTGGAACGCCACATCGCCTATGATATCGGTGCAGCCGAGATGACGCGGGCCATGGCGCGCGCACTGGGCGCACCGGCGGTTCTGAGCAATTTCTCGCGGTTGCTGATCGATCCCAATCGCGGTCTCGACGATCCCACCCTGGTGATGCGCCTGTCCGACGGCGCGATCGTGCCCGGCAACCGCCATCTCGACGATGCCGGGATCGCCGCACGGATCGCCCGCTATTACGCGCCCTACGACGCTGCCATCGACACCTGCGTAGAAGCGGCCATCGCGGCCGGTCATCCGCCCGCGATCATTTCGCTGCACTCCTTCACGCCGTTCTGGAAGAGCGCGGCCCGGCCCTGGCACATCGGCGTGCTCTGGGACCATGACGGGGCCCTATCGCAACTGCTGATCGCTGCGCTGCAGCAGGAGAGCGATCTCGTGGTCGGCGACAACGAGCCCTATAATGGCGGGCTGCCCGGCGACACCATCGACCGCCACGCGACCCGGCGCGGCCTTCCCGACACGTTGATCGAGGTCCGGCAGGACCTGATAGCCAGCGACGCCACCGCGCGCGACTGGGGTCTGCGGCTGGCGCGCATCCTGCCATCCTGTGTCGCGGCGTTGGACCAGGGCGGTGCGAACGGCACCGCCTGAGACATCGCGTCTGTTGAGGGCGGCTGCTGCGTGGGTTGACGCCGGCCCCCGCGCGGTGCGAACCCTCCGGCCAAATCTCCCCACCCGATACATTCAAACCATCGAGAAGGACATCAGATGGACGATCCGGTTGCTGGCGACCAGCTCAAGAGCATTGTCGAGCGCATCGAGCGCCTCGAGGAAGAGAAGAAGACGATCTCCGACGACATCAAGGAGGTCTACGCCGAGGCCAAGGGCAATGGCTACGACGTGAAGGTGCTGCGCAAGGTCATTGCGATCCGCAAGCGCGACGCCAATGAGCGTGCCGAGGAAGAGGCGATCCTCGACCTCTATCTCCAGGCGGTCGGCGAAAGCGCCTGAGCCAGAACAATCCCGTCATTGCGAGCTTAGCGAAGCAATCCAGCAGGGCACAGCGCCCGACTCCGCCGGATTATGTCGTCATGCTCGCCATGACGGGCGCGGGAGGCGGCCTGCTTCCTCCCCATCACGCTACGTGATGCGGCGCATCACGCGATTTCGCGTGGCATGCCGCTCCACACTTGCCAGTCTGTCGATCTCGCCCAACGGAGATCGCCATGCTGCTCGTCGGAATGCTGGACAGCCCCTATGTACGCCGCGCGGCCGTCACAGCGACGCTGCTGGGCCTTGAGTTCGAGCATCGCTCGGTCTCTGTCTTCCGGCACATGGATGCCTTCCGTGCCATCAACCCGCTGATCAAGGCTCCGTCGCTCGTCTGCGACGATGGCACTGTGATCACCGATTCCAGCCTGATCATCCATCATTTCGAGGACGTCGCCGGCCGCTCGCTGCGGCCTGACGAGCTTGCTGCCCGTGCCCGCGACCTGAGCCTGACCGGGATCGGCATCGTAGCCGCCGACAAGGCCGTCTCGATCGAATACGAACGCAAGCGGCCTGAAGCACAGCGTTACGCTCCCTGGCAGGAGCGCATCGTCGCCCAGCTCGACACCGCGCTCGACCTGCTCGATGCGGCTGCAACCCGCGGTGAGGTCGCGGCCGGGCCGCAATTGAGGCCTGGCGACATCGCCGCTGCGATCGCCTGGGGCTTTTGCCGCTTCGTGATCCCTGACTACGCGCCGGAGGCACGCTGGCCCGCGCTGGCGGCACAAGCCACTGCATGCGAGGCGCTGGACGTCTTCAAGCTCTGGCCGATCGACCGCGAGGCGCCCTGAGGCGCGGCGTCAGTTCTGGACGAAATTCGTCGGCAGCGAGCGCACGGCAGGTCCGCTGAACGAGCCCGTCTTGGCGTCGCTGGGGTCGGCATGGCTGAACCCGAGCGAAGCGGCGGGTCCCGGCGCCTGGATAGGCGCCGCCGTTGCGGGTTGTGTCGTGCGCGCCCGCGTCGTCGCGACGGTGACGGGCTTTCCCTCCTGAGCGCTGCCGCGCGTAACGGTCGCAAACAGCGAGTCGAGGCCCGAGCGGTCGGCGTCGTATTGCGTTACGATCGGCGTCTGCGCGGAGGCTGTCGCAGTCGCCGGTGCGCTCGGCGCGTGCCGGCTGGACGTCGGCGCCGCGACCACGGCCACGCCGCCGACCTGCGGCCGGCTTGGCGGCAACGGGTGGGTGATTGTCACGAGCTTGCCCGGGGGCAGGGCCGTCGGCTGAGCCTGCGCCTGTGTCTCGTCCGTGCCGCGCAGCCCGGCGAGGGCCAGATTGGCGAGCGCGGCCGGCCGTGTCGGCGGAATCGGCGCCGCCATGGGTGTGCCGGTTGCGAGCTCGAGCTTGGTTGTCGCGGCGGTCTCGATCAGGGCGGCCATCTGATCCGGCCTGCGCGGCGGCAGGGAGGCCAGGACCAGCTTGTCTGTCACGCTCGCACCACTCTGGGCGGCAAAGGCGAGCGCACCGTTGGTGGCTGGCAGTGCGGCGAGTTGCGTCGCCTCGCCCGGCTCGGCTGGAATGGGAAGGCTGCGCGGGCGGGCGAGCGGGATCGGAGCGTCGATGAGCCGGGGACGCTTGTCCTCCGGCGCTGCGGCCGGGGCAGGGGCGGGCGGCGGCGCAAGCGCTGCGACCTGCTGCTCCTGGGGCTCGACGGTTCTCGGCGCAAGACGCTCCGAGCGTTCGCGCACGACGCTGCGGGCGGCAGGCTCCGGCGCCGGCGCGATCGGCGTCGACGTTGCGAAACGCCCGCCATCGTTTGAGTTGCTGTCGTCGCGCCGGTTCGGCGTGGCATAGGCCATCACTGTCGGCTGCGGCCTGGCGGCGCCACGACGACCGCGGGTCGGCCGGGCATCGGCCTCCTCGTCGTCACCGCCGAACAGGCTCGCCCACAGGCTCTTGCTGCCCGATGCGATCGCCGCGCCCTCGTCGGAAGCCGCCGATGCGTAGCCTGCGACGGCGCCGCCGCCGGACTCGATTTCGGCGCGCGCCATTTCATAGCCGCCGAGCGGCCTGCCATCGGCGGGGAGATGCACGGTCTTCTCGTCGGGGAACAGCCGCACGAGCTGGTCGCGGGTCATGCGCGGCCAGGAGCGAACGGACCCGGCATCGAGATGGACGAATGGGGTGTGGGCGCCCGGGTAGAACCCGACGCCGCCGCGCTGGAGCCGCATGCCGGCCTCGCGGATACGGGCCGTCGGCGTGTCGGGAAGGTAGAAATCCATCGCCTTGCCGAGCGTGTGCTGGCTGTGCTTGGCCACGGCGCGCGAACGCCGGCGCAGCATCGCGTTCGTACCGGGCGCACGATAGGCCGAGACGACGTGGAAAGGTTGTTCCGAGCCGACCATGCGCTGGACTTCCCACGCGACGTCGAACAGGCGCGGGTCCATCCGGATGGGCTCGTCGGTGCGCCAGTCGCGCAGGGCCCAATTCAGCTTCTCCAGGCCCTCGGAGACATAGCGGCCGTCGCGCCTGAAGGTGACTGTCGTCTCCTCCTTGGTATGCATGTGCCGGATCGTGATGGTGCGCGTATCGCCATTGGCGACGGCATTCTGCGTGCCGCGCACGCCGACCAGCATCGCCGCAGCCGCGACCCCGAGCACCAGCGCATGGCGCAGGGCGGCTTTCGGGCAGGCCGGATGCTGTCTTGATTGCTTGGCGATGGACTTAGCCAATCTGCTTGACCCGTCTCGATGGCGCCGGGAAGGCGCGCGATGAACGTGAACGAACAGTTACCGAGAAGCGTTAATGGAAGGTTAGCAAGCCGGCAACGCCTTGCAACGACTTTTCACCCCCGCCCAGTCTTCCACAGCTGGCTAATCGTGGAAGATGGCGAAACCGTGCTCGCAGGCGCTGCTGGGCTCAGCCCTGCTGTTCCAGCGCCTGTCGCACTAGCCTGTGGAACCCGTACAGGTCCTGGAACGTCGTCAGGTGGCCATTCGCCCCGACCACATGCGTGTTGTAGACGAGATGGATCGGGATCGCGGTCGGCAGGTTGATCCGGCGCTCGCCGGAGCCGATCAGCCGCTTCAGCCGTTCGTGGCTCCATTCCGGGCCCAGCACCTGGTCGGCCAGCAGGAAGGGATTGTCGACGCGCACGCAGCCATGGCTTAAGGCACGCCGCTCATTGGCGAAGAGCCGGCGGTTGGGCGTGTCGTGCAGGTAGACGGCATGGTCGTTGGGGAACATGAACTTGATCCAGCCGAGCGCATTGCGCTCTCCCGGCGGCTGCCGCACCGAAATCGAGCCGTTGCGGCCGCGCGTGACGACATAGCCGCGCTTGGTGGCATAGTCGGGATCGGCCGCAAGCCCTGGCACGAACTCCTTCTTGAGGATCGAGGGCGGCACGTACCAGGATGGATTCACGATGACGTGGTCCATCTTGTGCGAGAAGATAGGCGTCGCCGATTCCGGCTTGCCGACGATGGCGCGGGTCTGGTGCACGAGCTTGCCGTCCCGGATCACGCGGACCTGGAACTCCGGCACATTGACCATGATGTGGGTGGCGCCGAGATCGGGCGGCAGCCAGCGCCAGCGCTCCATCTGGGCGACGATGTCCTGCTCGCCGCGTGCGGTTGCCGGGGTGCCGAGGGCGGCCAGCGTCTGGGCGCTCAGGATGCCATTGGCACGCAGGCCGGCCTGCTTCTGGAAGTCGGCCAGTGCGAGCGAGGTCGAGCGATCGAAAACGGGTTCCTCTGACGGCCCCAGCCCCAGGCGGGCACGCACCAGCGGCACGCGGTCGTCGCGCATGCCGAGCTTCAGCGGCGGGCCGGCGGGAATGCGCACCAGGGGGGTGTCGTCGAGATGCTCGCGCAGTTCGGCGAGCTTTGCCTTGAGCCGGCGATAGCCTTCATGGGGCGGGTTGTAGGCGGCAAGCGTGGCACCAGCGTCCGGAACGGCTGTCAGCTCGGAGAGGACCTCCGTCGCACTCGGCAGGTACAGCGTCGGCGTGATCAGCTTCGACAACCGCCGCGGGTCGATGCGGCCGCCGCGCGCATCGCGGGCATAGAGCACGGCCAGCGCCGAGAGCCTGACATCGGCCTCCGCGAGGCTTCCCTTGTCGCTCGCCTCGAAGGCCGGCAGCGGATAGTCGGTCGCCCTCAGGCCGTCCTCGGAGGCGCGGCCGAGGTGGGTTACGAGGCGCAGCGCGCCCTCGCTCCAGCCCTTGTCCTTGATCCAGAACGGCCGGTTCTCATTGGCCTGGTAGGCGGCGAGGATTTCCGCGCGCTCGCGCTCGTTCAGGCGCGGCA
This sequence comes from Allobosea sp. P1_B10, assembly GCF_056406735.1. Lineage (NCBI taxonomy): Bacteria > Pseudomonadati > Pseudomonadota > Alphaproteobacteria > Hyphomicrobiales > Alloboseaceae > Allobosea > Allobosea sp. P1_B10. The sequence goes on from NZ_JBFTZP010000007.1 coordinate 225,708, forward strand.
GCGCCAGCCCCTGCTCGAGACGCGTTGCGATCTCGGCGGCGAGTTCGGGAGCGGGCTGGGCCTGCACGACGGCCTTGGGCGCATCGCTCGGTGCAGTGCCGGGCGCGACGGTGCCTGCATCGGGGGCCGCAGAGCGCATCGGTTCGCTGTGCGGCTGCATCTGCGGCACGGGCGCCGGCGCGGCCGGAATGAGCTCCGGATCGGTCGCCGGCATCTCGATTGCGGGGATGTCGAGTGCCGCGGGACGATCGTCGACGCCTTGCGAGGTTGCCGGGGACGGCTGGACCTCGATGGCTGCAAGACCGCTCGCAGGCTGCTGGGACGGCGATACCGTGCCGGTGACCATGCCGCGCTCGGTGTCCTGGGAGGCCGGTGCCTCGACCTTGACCACGACATCCGGAGCCGAGGGCGGGCGCCCAGTCTCGGCCGCGATGTCGCCGTTCAGGATGACGAGAGCGGGCTGCTCGGGCAGGGGGACGCCGAGATCGGGGTCGGTTTGAGGTGCGCCCTGTGCGAAGGCGCTGCTCAGGCCAAGCGCAAGAACCAGTGTCAGTGCGGAGGCCGAATTCAAGCCCGCCCGGTGGCGACGACGCATGGTCGTTATTCCCAATCTTTCGCTCGATTCAACGCAAGTCCTGCGTGAATCGGGTGGCTACGACAAGATGCGGCGGCGCAACAGCCGTCGCGATTCGAGAGGGGCGGTCAGGCTGCGTCGGAGCCTTCGGACGCGGCTTCGGTATCGATCAGCCCGTAATCCTTGAGCTTTCGATAAAGCGTCGAGCGACCGATGCCGAGCTTGCGCGAAACCTCGGACATATGGCCGCGGTAATGGGCCAGCGCGAAGGTGATGATCTCGCGCTCGAGATCGTCGAGCTTGCGCATGTCCGAGCCGGCGACGAGCTCGATCGAGTTGGGATCGCGCACCGGCATCTGGATGATTCGCGGCGTGTCGTTGCGGGGGTCGTGGCGCACCATCGAGGCCGGGACGGGCGGGATGCGCACGTCGAACCCCTCCATCTGCGCGGCGATCTGCGGGAACTCTGCGACCGTGAGCTCGTCGCTGTCTGCCAGCACCACAGCCCGGAACATCGCGTTCTCGAGTTGGCGGACATTGCCCGGCCAGTCATAGCCGGAGATCAGCGCAAGGGCCTCCGGGGTGATGCCGCGCAGCTTCTTGCCCTCCTCGGCGCCGAAGCGGGCCAGGAAGCCGCGTGCGAGATCGGCGATGTCTTCGTGGCGTTGGCGCAGCGGCGGCAGCGTGATCGGGAAGACGTTGAGGCGGTAGTACAGGTCCTCGCGAAACTCGCCCGCCTTGACCTGGTCGAGGAGGCTCTTGTTCGTCGCTGAAATGATCCGGATGTCGACGCGCACGGACTTCTTGCCGCCGACGGGGTCGACCTCGCCCTCCTGGATCGCGCGCAGCAGCTTGACCTGCGCGTCGAGCGGAAGCTCGCCGACCTCGTCGAGGAACAGCGTGCCGCCATGGGCCTCGACGAACTTGCCGATATGGCGCTCGGTCGCGCCGGTGAACGCACCCTTCTCGTGGCCGAACAGGATGGACTCGACGAGATTATGAGGAATGGCGCCGCAATTGACCGTGACGAACGGCTTGCCCTTGCGGTCGCTCGAGCCCTGGATTGCGCGTGCCAGCACCTCCTTGCCGACGCCGGATTCGCCTTCGATCAGGATCGGGATGTTGGACTTGGCGGCGCGCTCCGCCAGCAGGACCACGCGGGCCATGTCGGGGCTCTTGGTCGCCAGGTCGCGGAAGCCGAGCTGTCCGGAAGCGCGGCGCTTGATATGGCGCAGCTCATGTTCCAGCGCGCCGACCTTCAGCGCGTTCTTCAGCGAGATCTGCAGGCGTTCGGCCCCGACGGGCTTGACCACGAAGTCGACGGCGCCCGCGCGCATCGCGGCAATCACGGTCTCGATCGAGCCATTGCCAGTCTGCACGATGACGGGGGTCTCGATGGCACGCTCGCGCAGGGCGGCGAGCAGGCCCATCCCGTCGAGTTCGGGCATGACGAGGTCGAGTACGACGGCATCGATGCGGTCGCCCTCGGCGCCGCCGAGCAGCCTCAGCGCCTCGGCTCCGCTTTCCGCCGTCACGACCTCGTAGCCAAAACGCTTCAGCATGGCATCGAGGAGGCGGCGCTGTACGGGATCGTCGTCGACGACGAGAACGGTGGCGGTCATGTAACCTCGGAGGCCAGGCGGTGCGGAGAACCAATGCCCAGACGGGGAATCGGCTGTTCCGTTCTGGGGCATCCTCGGCCAGAACGGTTAAGCGGCGCTTAAGATGCCAATTGCCAACATCAGTCCGCTTGAGGCGACCGATGTGCCGGCGGCTGTCCAGTCGGTGACGCTTCTCTCGGGGGAGGCTGACAATGACGGGCTCGGCGGCATCCATTGCCGAGCGGGTGGAACGACGCCGATCCAGTCCCTCGAGGCACCTATTGGGAGGAGAAGAGCCGGCTCGTGTCGGAGCCGGACGAGCCGACCGCGATCGCGGGGTTGGACACTCGCCTGCCCATGTCGTCGCGCATGCGCAGGATGGGAACTGAACACAGGACCAGACAGACGCCCCGACGCGAGCGATCAGCCGGAATCTGCGCGAGCGCACTTCTGCCTTCGACGACATGACCAAGAAGCCGAGCGAGGCGGTCGCCAATGTCGAGGTGACGAGCGCCGATCAGGCTGATTTTAGCGCAGCCCTAAACAACATGATCGAAGATGCAGTATCGCGCGGTAAGATGCTGTATCTCGATCCCGGGCTCTACTGGGCGCAAGACATTTGTTCTCCGCGACAAGCTCCATCTACAAGGCGTCTTTGGCGCAACCACCGTCAAGCTGCCGGACGGCCCTGGTAGGCCGATCTTCAACGATCCGAATATCGGCGCATCGACCAGCCTGAAGTTTTTAGGTTTCAGCGGCTTGATCATCAATGGCAATGCCGCGAATTTCAGCGTTTCGGCACTGCCCAAGTCGAACATTGCGCTTGCTGACTTTGAGAAGCTCTATCTCAAGGATGTAATCTCGCAGAATGCGACGGTACGGCCTCGGCCTGGAAGCAAGATTGGGGACGGACCAGAATGGCCCCCAGACGCAACTCGACATGGAGAACGTCGGCCTACTTAACACTCGCACCGGAATGCTCGCCGCAGCCCACACATTCGACGTCCTGATTGCGAAGAAGCTCGACTTCCTGGCAGCCGCTGCAACTTTGGTCCTTCCCGAAGGTGGGGAGATATTTGATGTCGCAGGCAGTACAAATATCACGTCAGTCAGGTCATCGCCGCTCGTGGCGGCACCGAGCATCCCAGGCGCGCTGAGACGCAATTGCCGTTTCACACTTTGCGGTTCCGGGGGACTGCCACAATGACCGCCGCAACTGGAGAGATCTATCTCGCGGCGGGCGAGTCGCCACGAGCGCTCAGCAGTCGCGGCACGATCACACTGGTGTCAAACGGGGGCAATGAGGTCCCACAGATTCCGCTGCTAATAACTGAGATCTGGCAGAACTTACACATCCGCGCCAAAGCGCTTCAAGTGTCTGATAGGCAAGTCGTCTGTGTAAGGCACGAAATTGACCGGGTCTACCGCCTGCACGGCGGTGGACAACATCAGAAGGCAGACGTGATAGAATGGGTGAAAGCGCGGAAGCATATTTAGCCACTCGTCGCTGGCTCGGAGTTTATTAAACGCGGCTGTCATGCTTCCTAGCACGCCCCATCCCAAATGGGCGGTCGGTAGTCTTCGAAGGCTGAGGTGGTAGCCGTGGAGCGGCCTGAAATTGGCGCCTTCTGGCGGCAATATGTGGCTCTTCTCCACGACCATCATGTACAGCAGATCCTCGTCGTTCGTGTTGTGCAGATCCACGTCGGGGATCACGACCGGGTAATAGGCGTCCGAGCGGGTGAAGTGGAGTCCCGTCATCTTGCGGGTGTTTGGTCTGACGATATTGCTGTATGGCAGGCCGGTCGTTGCCATATTCGCCCGGTGAAGCGGCAGGACATCCTCAAGAACGAGGATGTCCGCGTCTCCTATGTATGTGTAATCGGCCTTGATTTGCGGCTCTTCTATGAACCTTAAAACGCTTGGACTGCACCTCCCGAAGTCGGCCTCCCGGATCAAGGCTCTATCGTTAAAGAGGCGCTTCAGTGCTGCCCGGCTGTTCGGGAATTTTTCGTCAAACCTGTCTAGATTTTCGACGCATACCTCGACAGTCGCTTCCCGGTTCGAAAACAACGCGGAAGTGGCATAGGGCAACGCGAACATTTCATATTTGGCGTCAACCGAAGTAAAAAAATGAAGCGACAAAGAATCCCCCATATTATTTCGCAGTTAGCTGGTCTGGCAGAAGCCGAATGATTAATAGACCTAAAAGTAGATTAGCCGTTATGATTGCGAATACATACGGAAGCCAATGCCAATCGCTGATATAAGATGGATAAAAAGCGGTTCGGCCGAAATCAATGATGTGGGTTAGAGGAAAAAAGAACAATATCTGCTGCACCTGCCCTGGCAGTGCTCCGGGGATAAAGAAAACTCCAGACGCGACCCAATAAAGCGGGATGATCAGGAAGCCAATAAACAGTGCGATCGGTAGTAGTATGCTGATAAGCCCCAACAATGCCCCTGTGCTGACGCCCAATACATAAGCGATGAGAAGCGTGAACAGAACCCCCGGCGGGTCATATACGAAGACATCGAACCCGGCGACAGCGAGAACCGAATAAACGACCGTTACAATCAAGACGGCATTGATCATCTCGACCCAAGCACGAGCAAAAATGATGTCGGTCAGGCGGATGATCGGGAACGAGAGAAGCGGTTTGTTGTGGGAGAACGCGATCGCCATCTTCTGATGTGTGTACGACCAGACCACAAACGGCAAAACCGCCGAAGTGAGATAGAGCGTTACATCAGTTCCAATAGGCGCGCGCCTGCCCACAAAATGGTAGATCAGCAACAAAACCACTATGTGAGCCAGCGGGATCAACAACCCGAACAGAAAGCCGAAGTAGCTGGCGCCGAAGCGGGTTTTGAAGTCGCGCAGGCCAAGCGCATAAACCGAGCGGGCGTGCTGGATGAGCGCACGCATTAAGGGGCTGTCTATACGAGCGGTCGCGGGCCGTTTGGTCATCCGCCTCGCTTACGTGAACGCAGTCTCCCCAGCAACTACTGCCCACCCGCGCCGCCCGCCTCGCGCGGGCTTTTTCATGTCTGGAGCACGTACATGAACATACGCGAGGGCAAGCGCTCTGCTTTCGCTTGGCCGTCCGCCATGCCTGTGATTTTCAAAGGCGCCGCAAAGCGCTTGGACGATATTGACTTGCCGCGCATCGGCAATCGCATTGGAGTTGATGAGGACGAGATTCATGCTGTGCGGGAGGTCGAGGCGGCAGGCTCCGGCTTCGACAGCTAGGGGCGCGTCAAACGCTCTATGCGCCGCACAAGGCTTACGCGCGCTCCTCCGGCGTCACGCGCCGGCGCTTTGCGTAGCGCAGCGCCGGCACGGCGGACATGGCCGGCCCACAGGTCTCTAAAGTGAGGTTGTCGAGGCAACACTTTGGAGAGAGGCCGACCATGACCAAGCGCTTTTCTACTCCCACCGGCGCCGTGCTGGTAGCGATCGACATGTCCAAGTACCGCCAGGAGGCCCTGATCGAGCGACCGGAAGGTGGTCGACGCCGGCGGATGACCGTGATGGCGGCCAAGCAGGGCTACGACCGCCTGGCTGTGGACCTTGCCGCGATCGGACGACCGATCCTCGTCGGCTTCGAGGCTACCGGCAACTACCATCGCACGCTCGGCTACCGGCTGCTGAGGGCAGGTTTCGAGCTGCGGCTGTTCTCCTCGGTCGCGCTGGCCCGTACCCGGGAGGCGCGCACAACGGTTGGGACAAGAACGATCCCAAGGATGCCTAGGCCGTCGACTCATTACCGCGTAGCCAGATTCTGACGCATGCGAGCTTAAGGCTTGCCAGGAAGTTCTCCGCGAGCTTGTCGTAGCGTGTGGCGACGCGTCGGAGCTGTTTGATCTTGTTGAAGAAGCGCTCGATCAGGCTCCTGTCCTGTAGAGGTGCCGGCTGAAGCAGATCGGGTCGTTCCGATTGCGTTTGGGCGGGATGTTGGACCAGGCTCCGCGTTCACCGACGAG